>CAYUHY010000001.1:0-19112 GCA_964444615.1 uncultured Candidatus Saccharibacteria bacterium
TTAAACAGAGGTAATGGTTAGTTTGGGTAACATTATTTATTAGATAATGCGATTTAGGTGCTCAATTAGGTAAAAACAGTTGGATAGCTGTTTTTTGTATATTATTCTGTCTCGGTAAATAGTCCTTAGAAACGCTCAGGTGGTCGTTTCTGAGAGGATGCTACCCCTGTAAGGTTTGCTTACAAAACGTCCACATGGTCGTTTCTGAAATCAAAATAATGGATTTTTAGCTACAAAACGACCTTCTAGAAATGCCCGAGAAGCCCATGAAATTCCCTACCCTTGCTGATACCGCACTTTGAGGCTAAAATCGCTTATAGGGCTTCTAAATAGCCTTAGAATGCAAATTAAGCATAAAAACTGTCCAAAAATCATTAAAAACCGTAAATTAGCTAAAAAATCCTCAAAAAAACATTAAATTACCAAAAACCACTAAAAACTCGCAAAAATTATATATAAGATAGAATCGGAATCGGGCGATACACCGCACAGCGTTACCGTTGTAACGGTTGTTGTTGGTCGTACCAGGGTTGACGTTGCTACTGTTTATGTACAGGATGTATGCGTTGGTATCACTGTTCGCTGTACTAGACCACCAGTAGCCGTTGCTAGTATTGTTGAGGGAGCCATCGTTGACGCGCCCGGTATACGAAACCGTACTTCGACTAAGGTAAAAGAAACTCTTTGGACTAAGCGAAGCCTTAGCTATGCTTATTATGCAGACCTACGTCGATCTTGGTTTGATTTTGTAGGAGAGTTTCACGATTCTATTGGTGAGGGTACCGCAAGTTGCTGGAGCTTGACCTCAGTTGCTTCTGTTGGAACCCATGAAATATTTTACTTCACATTATCATTATAGCATGTCGAGACGTGAGGTAAGGGTTATATAGTAAAGTTAGTTATTGTAGAGTGGAATCCGGTGATATAGTACAGCTGTGTGGAGCGTCTAATGTCATGGCATGGCGGCATAAAAAGTAACATACACGAACTCAATGCCATTTCTAGACATTATAACAAGGGCTTGAAACAATGAACGATTTTACCTAAATTCGCTTTTGGCGACTGGAGCTTGCACTAATACGTCGCGTAGGCGTGCCACTTTTGACGGCGGCAGCTCGGGATCGCGTGCGCCTAGGAGCGGCATTTTGAGTGTCTTGGGCGATTTGCGCTTCGATGCGAGCAGTGGTGTCGGCTAAGCCTTCGGCGTCGCCAGTAGCTTCATGAATTGCGAGAATTAGGCGCAATGTATTAACGCTATTGTCAAGTTGATAGGCTTTTTCTAGGGCTTCGATAGCGCCTTTGGTCTGGCCGAGACGTTCTTTGGCTTTGGCGAGGGCAATGTAGCGTGCAGGAACGGTATTTTCTAGTTCGATGGCCTGCGTGAAAGCCATGACGGCTTTTTCGTAAGCGCCGGTTTCTAAGTAAATGAGGCCGACGTTATGCAAGGAAGAGGGATTATTGTCAAGTGACTGAGCAATCTCAAAACATTCGATAGCGTCGTCGAATTTCTGCTCCTTAGCGTAAAGAATGCCGAGACGGTTGTAAGCGGCGGCGTTTTTTTCGTCGAATTTAAGGATGGTGAGCAGGGCTTTTTCGGCGCGTAGAGGTTTGTGATCGCGCATCGAGGTCTGGGCGGCGCTCCAAAGCTTTTTCATCTGCATATCGTAACGCGCGCTGCGGGGAGCTTCGACTTTGCGATGCTTAAAAATCGGAAACAAAAAGACGAGGTAAATCGCTACTATTGCTATAAACGCAATTCCAATCATGTTATTATTTTAACATAAAAAATGACTGATTGGGGATTTTTGTGGGTTTTGGGCGTGGTTCCGTAATTTTGATATATTTTAGGTGGCTTTTACGGAGAGAGCAAAATAATTATGGAGAAAGGTGAGGCTTTGGATACGGCTTGTGGGATTGATAAGGTAAAATGGTGAATTTAGCTAGTAGAAATCCAGCAGGATTGTGATCTACTTAAGCGGATAATTCTACTAGTACTAATCTATTGAAATTCTCACTCAACTAAGTCGTAATCTTTCCGGTAGGGCGGTAATATTTGTTAGCACAAATCCGCCACCACATGCAGCTTGATGTGGCCATTGTGGCTGATATTGTCGTACAGAGTTAGGAATTTCGGGAGTTTGTCGAGGAATTTTGGATTGCCGGTCTTAAAATATGATTTGTAGAGCAACTCAATGGCGGTGCCGATAACCTCGAGTGCGTATTGGCGCGGCTGAGCTTTGTTTTTGGTGAGGTCGGTGGCGATGGCGGATAAATTTTGACTAGGGGCAGCAATTAGCTGTTTGGCCATGGTCATGATTTTGTCTTTGGCTTGGGGTGGCTGGTCTAGGACGCCGGTAGTTTTGAGCTGAAAGATGGGCGCGCGCGAGCGAATGGTGGGTAAAAGTAGATTTGGTTGCATGGTAAGAAGCACAAAATGGCAATGTTCCCGGGGCTCTTCAAAAGATTTGAGAAAAGCGTTTTGGGCAGCTTCGTTCATGGCGTCGGCGGGGGCGATGATGAAGAAACGCTCGCTAGTTTCGACGTTGCCGGTGAGGCTGAGGAATTCTCGCATTTGCTCCACGCCGATGATGGGAGTTTTTTTGTCGTCGGCAGGGCTTAAGGTGAGGGCGTGCGGCAATTTGAGCTTGGTTTCGGGCGGAACGACGAAGATTCCGCAGTTAATTTTGTGGATGATGGGGCTGATTTCGCTGAGTTTTTCGAAAAACATGGGCTAAATTTTGGCTTGATTCATTATTTCGTCGAATATTTCTGGGAGCGGTGCGACAAAAGTTTTGCGAATATTGCCATCGCTGCCCGGAATGGTGATTTCGAGTTCTTTCGCGTGCAGCATCAGGCGGGGCGCAGATTCGGCATTACCGTAGACGGGATCGCCCAAAATTGGTGTACCGATATATTTGAGATGGATGCGCAGCTGATGCGTGCGGCCAGAAATTGGCTTGAGCTCGATGAGACTTTTGTGATTCTGAGTTTGCAGAATGCGATAGCGGGTTTGGGCGGGGCGGCCATTTTGATCGACCTGGAAAGTTGTGGGATGTTTGAGATTGCGGGCAATTGGCAGATCGATGATTGCTTCAGGCATGCGTGGACTGCCAGCGATTACGGCGAGATAGGTTTTGTGGGTCCTGCGTTCTTGGAATTGGCGGCGCAGCATTTTTTGAGTAGCACGATCTTTAGCTAAAATCATCACACCGCTAGTGTCGCGATCGAGGCGATGCACGATCATACCGTAATCTTCTAACGATGGTTCGGGACAATAGCCGCCTTTGGCTACGCTGAGCATCCCGGACGGTTTATTGACCACCAAGACATGATCGTCTTCGTAAATAATCGGGAGCTCTGGCAAAGTTTGGATGCGCTCCGGTACTTCGAGCGTAATAATGTCTTCGGCGCCGACTTGCTCATTAGGGCGTTTGGCGGTTTTTTGATTGACTTTTACAAAGCCACGTTTGATAAAACTTTGCAAAATCGAGCGATTGTATTCTGGATATTTTTCGGTGAGGACGATGTCGAGACGCCGCTTTTCTGGTGCGGTTTCTGCTTCAGGTAAAACCGTATCGCCGTTGATGACGCGGGAGAGCTCGGGTTTACTAAACTTTTTGCCAGTGATGATCATTTGGGTCCTTAGCGTAGATTAAATGCTTTTTGTACTTGATAAAGTTTGACGTTAGCGACTTCGTTGGCGTATTTTTCGCCTTTTTCGAGGAGGTCGAGGACTTCTTCGTCACTAATTGCGGCGATTTTACGTTGGAATTCGCCTACCATGACGGAAACGGTTTCGGCAACTTTTTGTTTAAGATCGCCGTAATGGGTCTCTCCGGCCCAGGTAGAAATCACGTCTTGGAGCGGCACACCACTCACTAAAGCTTCGATTTGGAGCAGATTGCTAATGCCGGGCTGGTTAAACATGTCAAACTGAATTTTGCCTACGGAATCGGTAGTGGCGGACATGATTTTTTTCTTAACTTGTTCTGGAGTGTCAGAAAGCATAATTTTGCTGTTTTCGGATTCGGCCGATTTGCTCATTTTTTTCTGAGGATTTTGCAAATCGCGAATGCGTACGCCGTCATCAATTTGCATGAAATCTAATTGTTCGCGTGGTTCCGCTGGTAGAGTGAAGATCTCACCGAATTTGTGATTGAATTTCTCGGCGATGCGGCGAGTAATTTCTAGATGCTGAAATTGATCTTCGCCGACGGGGACGTATTTAGCGTCATATAATAATATGTCGGCGGCCATCAGCACGGGGTAGTCAAAAATCCCGACATTAACATTAGTCTTGCCTTCGCTTTTGTCCTTGTATTGGGTCATGCGACTGAGGTCGCCCATTGGTGTGATGCAATTAAGAATCCAGCAGAGCTCGGAATGAGCAGGCACGCGAGATTGGCGATAGAGGTGAACATTCTCATTAATTTGCAACCCGGCCGCTAGATAGTATTTAAGCGAGTGAATAATATTAGCCTGTAATTCCCCGTCCACTTTGGAAATGATTGAGTGAAGATCGGGCGCGAAAATATGAACTCGATATTCGTGGCTGTGAGCGTTGGCGAGGCGCACCATAGGCAATAGCGCGCCCAGGACGTTGCCCAGGGTGAATTCGCTATTGGTCCTTAAGCCGGTTAGAATGGTTGCTTTGGTCATCTTATTTCTCCTTATCGTATTTAGTATAGTGGCTTTTGTTGTTTTGAGTTAGATTTGTGGTTGGTCCTGGATATCGGGCTTGGGGTGTCTTGGTTTGCGTTGGAGCAGATTCGAGATTGTTTTGAGGAGGCTCTGAGTATCGGGACTACTGTGATTTTATGAGGTAGATTTTGGAAAATCAAAAATATTACGCCAACAATACTTATAATACTGAATGAGGCTAAATAATCTCATATTTGTATTATAACTGATGAGAGGGATTTTGGCAAAAGTAAGTGAGTTTGGGGTGTGATGATTAAGAGGCACTGGGTCGTAAGTTGGCGGAAGAAGTTGCTGGAAATGTAGGGATTTTGGAAAAATGTGCTATACTTTTGACGTGTTTTGTGCTATTATTGTGGTAATGGGGTGCTAGCTCAGTTGATTAGAGCGCTTCGCTGGCAGCGAAGAGGTCACGAGTTTGAGTCTCGTGCACTCCACCAGAAAAGATTAGGGGGTAAAACACTGGTTAGGTGTTTTTGTATATATATAGACCTTTACGGGTCTATTTTAAATTAAATATGAAATAAATAATATAAATGACGTATGAAGAAAACTGGTAAAATTATTATTCCTTATGGTGTTGATGTTTGGCCTCATGAACTAGAATCTGCAAAAGTTCTAATTCAGTATGGGTGTATTGTCGAATTTCTTAAAGCTGTAGACCGAAAGGGTAAGCAGACTGCTGATTGTCTGATAGATGGAGCGACTTGGGAAATGAAAGCCCCAAAAGCAAGTAACCTTAAGGCTGTTGAGAGAAATCTTAAGCGTGCTAAGTGGCAATCTTGTAGAATTGTGTTTGATTCTCGGAGAATGAAATATGTTCCTGATAAGGTGGTCGAGCGAGAATTAAGAAAGCATTTTAGCGAGATGAAAGGAATTAGTAAAATTAAGTTTATTAATCGTCGTGGTCAAGTAATTGACATTTATTAAGAGTCTGATATAATGAAATTATCGAAGCCTCTGCACAGTGCGTTAGTCACTTTCCGTAGAGGCTTCTTTTCAAGTGCGAAAATCGCAAATTTTATATTGTGTAGAGCAGTTTTATCACTATGGTTTTGCATTTGTTCTTGATTATGGTATATTTGTGTGCGTTTTTTCAATTATATGATAGAATAATATTATGGAGATGCCGGAAGATTTGATTGATGATTATTTGCAAGGCTCGGATATTGATCCTTGTGAGCATGATGCTTATAATTTGGAAAAATTAGCTGAATTTTTGGGAGAGGATGCTGAGTACTAGCTAATCGTTAGAAGTTTTTACATATTTTCTCGAGTGCTTATCGCAAAAAATAAAAGAATATTGGCTTTAGGTTAAATAAAAGGATAAAAATGTCGACTACGCAAGAAGATAAAGAATATATTTTGGAAAGTTTAAGTTTGTTGGATGGTATTACTTGTCGTCCGATGATGGGCGAGTATTTGCTGTACTGTGGCGGCGTTTTGTTTGGTGGTATTTATGATGGTAGATTGTTGGTAAAGATCGTGGAGGGTAACAAGAAATATAATTTGTCCGAGCAAATACCGTATAAAAATGCGAAGTTGATGTACCAAATTGAGGATTTGGATGATCGAGCGAAAGTAAAAGAGATTGTTTTGGCGACTTGTCAAGATTTGCCGGTGAAGAAAAAATAATTTTTGGTTCTAGGAGAAATATCCGCTCTTTATATAACATTTTTCGCTCTAAAAATTATGTTTATAAATATTTTGCAACTTGCCCGTACTGATATAATTGTTGTAAAAATTACAACATTTTGCATTGATTGGATTGAGTAAATTCTACATACTGCAATAGGGGAAGTTTCTTTGGAAAAGCGTCGACAAATTTCTAGAGGTGTGATAAGATACTACTGTAGATTACTAAGCACCTTAAGACCAGAGTAGATTATTGCGTAATTCGCGTTTTCTCTGTTGAGGAAAAGCGATAGCGTAATAATCTAGGAATGTGTATGGAAAGGGGGTGTAAAAATGCGAATTTATGAGCATAAGGTACAGTTGGGCAATGAGCCGTTCACGATTAGTAGCTACGATTACGAAAAGTTGCCAGAGACTATTTCTGGATGTGCTCCTATCCGGGTTCATGTGCGTCAGTGTGACAATTTTGACAATGCGCCGGTAGAGCTGACGGAAATTGTGCAGCTGGACGTGGCGGACGGTGATTTCTCGCGTTTGTTCCGGGCTCATTGTGACGATATCTTGGAGGGTGAATTTCGTGATTTGAGGCCGGTGCGGATTCAAATTTATGCCAACAGAATGGTGCTGGAGTTTTTCAGCGTTTTTGAGCAGGCAGTGAAGACGGCTATTTTGAGCCTGGCGGCGAGTCAGATGATGACGCTAGATTTGCAGCTGGAAGTTCCGAGCCTGAACCGAGTGCGTGGCCGGGTTGGCTACGAAATTTCTGTCAAACACCGCTCGGCAATGATTGGCTACCCGCCTCAGGTCACTACGGTAATTACGGAGCGTTTGCCGGATGGTCGGTATAGTGTCTTCAAGCTTTGCTCGGCTGCTCCGCGCGAGATGATTATTTCCGAGGGCATTCGCTAAACTGGTCAAAATTAGGCCGCCTCCAAGTGGGGCGGCCTTTTCGTGCTTTAGGAGAGATCTTTAGCTTTGCTGGTTTTTGGGGTTGTTTGGAATTTATAAATTATTTGGGTTCTATATGTGATCTGTCTTTTTGTTTCGGGTATGATTTAAGAGAAATGCCCTGATCGTGGGATCAGGGCATGGTGGCTAGGTAGATTTGGGCTTGTAGCTGTATGAAGACGGGTTGCGTATTCTGGAAATGATGGAGGTTTGGGCGCAGGGGTTACTCACATCTACAGATGTCACAGGTGCAGCAGGATTTGCATTTGCAATCTTCTCGGTTGGGATGATAGATGGTTTCACTGTCAGGCGTGAGCTCGTAAAACTGGCCGGTAGGGTATTCGCAGGTAGCTTCGATACCGTAAATGCTGATACTGCGAGTGCGCTCGCGTTCGGTGAGATATCGTTCAATTGCGGCCCGATCGTTAACGTCGACTTTTTTGTCGATGGTCCTATAGGTGGATTCAAGCTCCCAAATTTTGCCGTCAATTTTGCAGAGGCGCATTTCGTCGATGAGGGTTTCTTTATAATCATAGTCGGGGTGACTGACGTTGTGATAGACGGCGTCGCCGCTTTCTTCGTATGGGGGTATATAGACGGTTTTGTAATTATCAGAACGGCTAATTAGCCAATGTGGTTCACTAGATTCGGTGGTTGGGAAAATTTTTGTGCTACTGCAGTAAAGTACTTGGGTCCTACCAGTGATGTCGTCGATCCAGAGGATTAGACTGGGCACGATTTCGTCTAACTGGTCAAGCAGTGCTGTGGCTTTTTGCTGGCTTTTGATGGCTTGCAGCTCGGCTTCGAGGTGCTTGATTTGCTGATTTCTGTTCCCTACGGCTTGCTGACCGATAAAGATTATTACCAGCAATGCGGCAACAGTGCAAGGGTTAAAAAGGATCGCTTTGATTTGCTTGAACATAGACAGACCTCCTGGAAAATAGTAGACCATACCTAGCTTGTCGGTTTTGTAGATAGTAAAGAGCTAGGAATGACCCCTAAGATAGGTGTTTTTGGTTCTAGGCGCCGTGGTTTGGGCTAGAAAAACACCCTATCTGACCATTATACCACAGATTTGTGATTTTGTAAATAGTATTTTGAGATAAGGTGTTTTTACCGGGGAGCGAGTTGTAATTAGCCGGATATGGTTGATTTTTGGGCTCTAGACTAGGCTGATTTTTGGGCTCTAGACTACGGTGGCGCCGTCTACGGAGATAATGGTGCCGCTTACATAACTGGCTAAATCACTAGCGAGAAAGAGGAAGACTTTGGCGATTTCGTTTGGCTCAGCCATGCGACCCAAGGAAATTGGTGCGATAACACGTTGTACGGTAGCTTCAGGTAGGTTAGAAACCATGTCGGTATTGGTGACACCAGGGGCAACAGCATTAACGCGAATACCATCTTTGCCGAGTTCTCGTGCCAAGGATTTAGTAAGGCCATTGACGGCAGCTTTGCTGGCAGGATAACCGACGCCGCTAGGTTGGCCATAAAGACTTACCATGGAGCTGGTGTTGATGATGCAACCTCCGCCTTGGTCACGCATAAAAGGCGCTACCGCTTTGGAACAGTCAAACATGGCTTTGACATTGAGATTCATAATGTTGTCAAAGGCTTCTTCGCTATAATCATAAATTGATTCGCGGGCGGAGATGCCGGCGTTGTTCACCAAAATATCAATTTTGCCAAATTTTTCGGCAATTTCGTTGATAGTTTGTTCTACGGCGGTTAGCTGAGTTAATTCTGGCGCCATGCCGTAGACTAAATATTCAGGGTTTTCCTGTTTGAGCTTAGCGACGGCTTCGTCGGCAGTCTCTTGGCGAGAGCCGAAGAGAATCACCTTGGCACCTTGTTGTAAATATAAACGCACGATTTCGAGACCGATTCCGCGGGTGCCGCCGGTTACAATTGCTACTTTATCTTTTAATAAATCTGTAATCATAGTTTCTCCTTTTCTTTACTATATTATAATATAGAATAGTAAAACCGACGAGCGAATTTGTGGTTTGAATTTTTGCTTGAATGGATTAAATTAGTCTAGCTCGATCCATTCTTGAAAATCGTAAGTCTTGCCGGCTACGGTGGCGGCAGCGAGAATCGGTTGGAATTTTTGATATTCGTTTTGTGTAGATAAGAAAATTTCTGCGGCGTATTGCATTTGAGCGCGTTTTTTGGTGGTAATTTGGTCTAGGGAGCTGCCGTGAGTTGAATTTTGGCGATATTTAACTTCCGTAAAATAAATTTTGTCTGCTAGGACGGAAATAATATCGATTTCGCAGGCTTTGTTTTTGTAGTTATGTGCGACGATAGTATGACCTTGGCTGGTTAAATAATTTATGACGACTTGTTCGCCGATTTGCCCTCGACTAGTAGTGTTAGTGGGTGTTTGAGTGTCTAGAATTTCGGTATAAGTGGATTCATAGACTTCATTGTAGCTTGGGTCGGAGTAAGTAGTGATAATTTCGGGATTTTGCTCGAGAATTTCGCGGATCGGTCGGAAACTTTTGCGATGTTCTGGGCAAATTCCGTACTCTAAAAGTGCTGCTTTGTGGGCGGCGGTGCCGTACCCGACGTGATTTTCGAAACCATATTGAGGATAGCGCGCAGCCAAATCAGTCATATATTGATCTCGTGCGACTTTAGCGATAATAGAGGCCGCGGAAACTTCTTTGACTAGGAAATCCGCTTTTTTGAGAATGGTAACTCGTTCTGCTAATGGCGTATCAATCAAAAAATTGCTCGTGCCATCAATAATTATTTCGTCAAAGGCGATTTTAGTACTCAAAATTTTTTTGACGGCGCGACGAGTGGCAAGTTTGAGGGCGTTGCTGAGACCGTAGCGGTCGAGCTCGGCAGCATTTACCCAGCCCAAGCCTGTGGCGGGGGCTTTTTCTAGAATTATGTGATTTAATTCCGTGCGCTTTTTGGCGGAAAGTTTTTTGGAATCGGTTAAATTATCCCATTCTGGTATGGAATGACCAAGAATTGCGGCACCTACGACAAGCGGTCCTGCCCAAGGACCGCGTCCGACTTCGTCGATGCCTAAAATGGTTTTTGGCTGTTTACTCAGCTTTGGCTTCCTCAGCTACTGGCTCAGCTTGAGTAGCCTCTGCAGAGGTTTCAGTAGTGGTTTCGGTGGCAGGAAGTGAGTTTACGGCAATACGATCGAAAGCTTTGTTGGTGAGACGTGCTGACTTACCAGAACGATTGCGCAAGAATGAAAGATTTTTGCGACGAACCTTGGCACGGTGTACGATCTCGATCTTCTCTACTAGTGGGCTATGAATCAAGAAGGATTTTTCTACGCCGACACCAGAAGCGACTTTGCGTACGGTAATGCGTGCAGTATGGGAATTTTTGCGGTCCGTACGGATTACTACACCCTCAAAAACCTGTGAGCGGAATTTCTCACCTTCTTTAATTTTTTGAGTAACGCGAACAGTATCGCCGGAACGAACATCGACTACAGCGTCTTTTTTCTGTGCGTCACCAATCTTTTTCAAATCTGTAAAACTCATAATTTAACCTTTATATTACAACTTACACCATTTTATCATAGATTTCGGTTTTTGGGAAGAGTTTTTGTGTTTCAGAAGTCTTTATTGTATAATTTTGAGCTTTTAATGCGCAAGAGGCAAAATGTCTTAGTTATAGCTGGAAAACTTATTTCTGGCGGAGGGCTTCGCGTACGCGTTCTTCTACGGATAGATTTGGATCTACGTCTGCAAGAGCGGCAGTTGCTTCTTTGAGTGGAAATCCGAGAGCGATGAGAGCATCTAAAGCTTCGTCTTCGGGCGGTTTCATGCCGACAATTGGTGATACGGTGCGTCCATAATGTGTAGGTAGACCTACTTTGTCGCGTAGGTCTACGATGACACGCTCGGCAGTTTTCTTACCGATTCCGCTAGCTTTGGAAATATATCCGGCATCGTCATTGGCGATAGCATTGCGGACATCTTCTGGCGTGCCTAGGCTGAGGATAGCCATCGCTGCTTTGGGCCCTACTCCATTCACGGAAATTAGTAATTCGAAAAGCTTTTTGGCAGCCAGACTGAGAAAACCATATAAATCTTCGCCATTTTCCCGTACCGAATGATATGTATAAAATTTGACTTGGTCGTCCAAATTTACTAATTCGGTGTCTGGCGCGCTGATGGTGAGCTCATAACCAACGCCATGCACATCTACAATAACGGAATTAAGGAATTTTTCTGTAACAGTACCAGCGATGTGCGCGATCATTTATTTCTTCTTTCGGCCAAAGAGATTGAGGACGATAAATACTAATACTACAGCGCCCAAAGCACCTAGCGATAGGTACATAGGCCAGAGTTCTGGCTCGGAATCATTTTCTTCGGCTTGGTCTTCGTCTAAGGCTGGATCGTTGTCTGGCATGGTGCCAGTCTCGAGGTCGATGTTTTCTTTGCAAGCGGGATCGTTTTCAGGACATTCGGTATCGTTTGGTTCAGCAATTTCGCCATTTGGTTGGTCGGTATTATTTTCGTTAATCGGGGTGACATCATTCGAATCGTTGAGTGGCATGACATCATTCGAATCGTTGAGCGGCATGACTCCCTCTTCAGCAAAAACTGCGCCGCTAGTAAGCGAAAGAGCCAACCCCAAGGCTAAGGCTGTAACCGTAAAAATTTTTTTAGACATTTTTAATCCTCCTTATTTATTTAATTTTAACATGACGAGGTGAGAAAAACAACGTTTCGGTAGGTTCGCAAGTTGCGACATCTAGTTAGCGGTCAATAATAATATGACTGCTATTCTATTTTAGATTTTGGCGGCGAAAGAGTGTACAATCGCGACGGCCAAAGCGTCGGCGGCGTCATCGGGCTTAGGTATACTTTGCAATTTGAGGTGTACGCGCACCATTTCTTGGATTTGAGGTTTATGCGCCATGCCGTATCCACAAATTGCGTTTTTGATTTGGTTCGGACTGTATTCAAAAATCGGAAGTTCGTATTGTTTGGCTACTAGCAGACAAATCCCACGGGCTTCGGCAACCGAAATACCAGTTGTGATATTTTGTTTGAAAAAGAGTTTTTCGATCGCCATTACATCAGGGTGATTTTGGTCAATGATTTCGTGCAGTGAGTTATAAATATCAATTAATCGATCCGGTAGTGGTGTATGGGGCGGTGTGGCAATGACACCATAATCAAGAGCTTGGTTGTCTTGGATAATACCAAAACCACAGATCCCGGTGCCAGGATCAATGCCTAAAATACGCGGCTTATTCGTTGACATAATGAATCAATGTGTTACGCAAATCTTTCACGGGTATGACAAAAGGATCTTTGATAGTAGCAGGGGCAATTGCATGAGTAAAACCAAGTTTTTTGGCTTCGGCAATGCGTTGATCAGGCCGAAAGGCGGAGCGAATTTCTCCGCCCAGACCGACTTCGCCAAACACGACATAATCTTCGGAAATTTTGCGACCGGCAGCAGCGGAAGCTATCGCGAGGCAAATTGCTAAATCCGCAGCGGCGTCTTGCAATTTCATGCCGCCAACGACATTGATGTAGATGTCTTTGTCGCTGAGTTTGAGTTTGGTGCGGCGTTCTAAGACGGCGATCAAAAGTGCTAAGCGGTTCATATCGAAACCAGAGCTAGTGCGTTTTGGGTAGCCGAAAGTCGTGGGTGATACGAGAGCCTGGATTTCGACTAGAATCGGTCTTGCTCCGTCCAAAGTGGCGAGGATAATTGAGCCGTCGGTATTTTGTCTTTCGGCGAGTAAAGCTGCGGATGGGTTTTGCACTTCGGATAGGCCTTTGCCATGCATTTCGAAAATAGCGGCTTCGCTAGTGGAGCCAAAACGGTTTTTGACAGCGCGGACAATTTTGAATCCGCCATAACGATCGCCCTCAAAATTTAATACTACATCCACTAAATGCTCGAGGACTTTTGGTCCGGCTAAAGTGCCGTCTTTGGTAACATGTCCTACGATGATGACGGCGGTTTTGGACATTTTGGCGGCGCGAATGATTAAATTGCCACAATTGGTGACTTGGGAGATTCCACCCGGAGCGGAAGAGATTTCGGCGAGAGTGAGAGTTTGGATAGAATCGACGATTACGAGGTCAAATTCGCCTTCAGCGATGGTTTTGGCGATATCGTTGGCGGAGTTACTGCTAGCGAATTTTAATTGGTCGGATTCGGCGCCTAAGCGGACGGCGCGCAGCTTGACTTGTCCGGATGATTCCTCGCCCGAGACGTAGAGGACGTCTTTGCCGTGGTTGGCGACTTGTGCACAAATTTGCATTAGTAAAGTAGATTTGCCGATGCCGGGTTGTCCAGCGAGAAGTGAGACCGAGCCTAATAGGATTCCTCCGCCTAACACGATGTCTAAGTCTCGAAATCCGGTGTGGAGACGCTCGCGTTCGTCAGAAACTTCGAGTTTGCCAATGGCGGTGTATTGTAATTTCTTGCCGGAACTTTGACCACGCGCAACGGCATTTTTGGCATCCGGTTCGGGATTGAGCGGTTTTTCGATTAAAGAATTCCAGGCGCCGCATTCGGTGCAACGTCCGGTCCATTTTGCATAGATGGAGCCGCACTGTTGACATTCAAATTGACTGCGCACTTTTGCCATAATCTGATTTTACATGATGGTAGATTTTTTGGCAACTTTTAGGTTGAGTTTTTCTCTGAAAATATAAATTTAGCAAGAAAAAAAGTGTTTTTAGGCTTTTTTAAGATAATGTTTGTGCTTGCCAATTTGGTGACACTTTGATATTATAGATAAGTCGTTGATGGTTAGGTCGATTAGCTGTTACTGCTACCCTGATATGACGCAGTTTTAAATAGGAGAATGAATGCGTAGTAGAACCAAACGCCCCAATTTGCGTCGAGAGAAGAATTTTCCGCCGGCGCCTTGGCAAGAGTTTATCGAGATCGATCCAAAGTTCTAGTTTTATACGCTATATGAGTCCCAATTTATGATTAAGTTGGGACTTTTTTGTGGGGTGTGGGTTTTTAGGTTGTGCGGAATAGTTTTTAGTGGAGATGTTTTTGTTTTGGAGTGCAGATGTTTTTGGCTCGTGTTGGAGATATACTTTGGTCTTTGCATCAAAAATAAGACCTCGAGCATAAGCAGGAGGTCTTAGGGTTTATTATTTGTTAGCCTTCTTTTTTCGACTTTGATTATTATTTGCTAGATTTCTTTTTCTCGACTTTGATTCCCTTTTCTTCTAGGCGCTTGTCGATTTCGGCGCGCATTTTGTTGAGAAATTCTTCCATTGGAATTTCACGTTGATCTACCCAAGTATCTTCGACGAGGAAATAGGGTGTAAATTGCACTCCAGCTTTGTCGGCCATTGCTTCGTCGAAATTGATTTTTTTCTGCACATCACTACTGGCCATGTCTTCGCGGAATTTCGCTAAGTCGCCTTTGCCGCCACTAACTTTCATGAAATATTCTTCAAACTGGGTTTGGCGTTGGTCGGCTTCTGAATAATACCAATCGTTTTGGTTGGCAAAAAGTAGATCTTTGTAAGCTTTCCAATAACCTTGTTTGGCTACAGCATTTGCGGCGGAGGCGGCAGCAGTACCATTTTGGTGATAGCTCATAATGGTAGTGCGAAAGACCAAAGCTACTTTGTCGCCGTATTCTTCGAGCAATGAATTAATATATGGATTGGTAGGTGCACAAGCGGTACACTGGTAGTCGCCGTATTCGTAAATAATAACTGGAGCGTCGGCGGAGCCTTCAATATTTTCGGCAAAACCGCCAGTGTTTTCGTCTGCAGCGACGATGCTGTGATGATCGTAATTACTGTAATCAGCTCGTGCAGCTTTGCCTTGGGCGATGCTGATGCCAAGTAATGTACCTACACCTATTACTAATACTCCAATAATGATCCAAGTTTTTTTATCCATACTCCTCCGTGAATCAAGATTATAATGTTAATTGACTGATTTTGTAGTATAATTATATCATGAGCAAGCCAATTGCAAAAGTGCCTAATCATAAAACAAGTGAAAATGATTTTTCGCGAAAGTTGCAGAATCTAGAACGTGAATCAAAACCAGTTTTGAAAAAGCTTTGGCAAAAACTAGTTGAATTACTAAAAAAGATTCGGCGTGGGATTATGGATTTGTGGCATCGCTTTTTACGCTCTTTTGCGGCGTGGGTAGATCCGAAGTTGGAACCATATCGCGAGTCCAAAGGCGGTAAATTTGCGCAGAAGCCTAAAGTTGTCGTGACTGAAGAAATTTATGCGCCGATAGTTTCTGAAGCGCCGCAGACGCGTGCCGAATTGATGGAATTGATTCATGATGCGCCGATGAACATTTTGAATGCTTCGGAGCGAAAGGCAATTACGGCGGTTCTAGATTTGGCACATACGACAGTTTTAGAAATTATGACACCCGCAGTGAAGATTGTTTTTGTAAATCAAGATGAAACTTTGGGTCCGTTGGTGCTGGATCGTTTGTATCGTTCGGGTTTTACATTCTTCCCCGTAATTGATGGTCGTCAGCATATTATTGGTGTATTACCAACGGCTTTGCTGAATAGTTTGGATGTAAAAGAAACTAACATTGCGGCTAAAGTGATGGATCCGCGGGTATATTATATACGTTCCGATTATACTTTGGAGCAAGCTCTAAAAGCTTTTTTGCGTACTAATAGTCAGCTGATGTTAGTAGTGGATAAATACGAAAAGTTAGTGGGCATGTTGACTTTTGCGCAGATGCTTGATTATTTGTTTGATGAAAAATATCAAGACGATTTTGATCGTGATGACGATCGTTTGGC
Source organism: uncultured Candidatus Saccharibacteria bacterium (assembly GCA_964444615.1). Classification (GTDB taxonomy): domain Bacteria; phylum Patescibacteriota; class Saccharimonadia; order Saccharimonadales; family Saccharimonadaceae; genus Nanosyncoccus. The sequence goes on from CAYUHY010000001.1 coordinate 16,049, forward strand.
GGTAGCGAAGCGACGGTAGAGTTTGAATTATATTTGCAGATTTTTGTAGTTTCTGAAGATTTTTTATGCGAAATTACAAAATGTGATGTATAATAGAAATGCGTAAACAATTCAAAACAAGATAGCAAAGATTTATTTTGTAAAAAAGATTTGTCGTGCTAAAAGACGGCACCGTAAGGAAACACCGTTAGCAGGACAAATTGACCTTTGCTGATGAATTGTTTACGCACCTTGCGGTGTCGTTTTTGTTATTAGTACATTAAGTTAGACGAAAAGGAATCCTCTATTACTTATTTTCTTTTTCTGATTTAACTTATGCAACTATGATGACAAATTTGTTGGCACACGCATAAAGTATATATACATAAAATCCACAAAAAGGAGGGCGTGATGCAACGCAAAAGACGTAATATTAACTTTGGATATTTTTCTGGTTCTTCCGGAAAATCTAAGTTTAATAATTCTATTACTAAATTAACTCTTCATAGTATTCCAACTGTAAGAATGAGTGAAAGTAATAAGAAGTCTTATGCGCGTATTAAGCCTTGTCCTATTTGTGGTATGGATATCTACCAACCTGCTAGCGTCGTCTGGTGGCGCTCTGCTCATCTAAAGATTTGCACCCGCGCCAGCCACGTAGTCATGACTCCGCTTAGTAGGATTGGTAGATATCTTAAATTTCCACTGTATATTACATGTACGCTTTTGCTGAGTTTTGTGGTAAGTAATATAGTAAGTGGATTTAATGGTGAATGTTATGCAGCAGTAAATCCCATCGCTTCACTAAGTGTTAGCAATCCAACTCTTTCTACTACCGTGGCTACTGGTGGTCTAGTACGGCGCTCGATGCTAACGTCGCATACGACCTGTACATAAACAGTAGCTACGTCTTCCCTGGTACAGACTACTACAGCCGTTACTTCGGGTTCGCTGTGCGGTGTATCGCTCGTAATTCTTAAAATCTTAAAATCTAACCCTCGAGAGCAATAACTAAAAACTGCAAGTGGGGTGCCGATAGTTTTGAAACAGACTAAAAGAACCGTCTAGCTAGCATATGAATATAAGTATATCTAAATATCTAGTTAACCAGGTCTGTTGAGAAACTCATTGGCGCCCCACTTTTTACTGCGAATAAGTGATATTTTGCAGTATTCTTGACGCCACCCGCGGAATAACATTTTCTAAAACCACCGCGGACGCAAAAAGTACAATATATATATATATATATATATATATATTAAGTGTTAGTATTTATACTAATATCAGCATTACGCCAATTACCAGACAGGCGACGGCGACGCGGTATTTACCAAAGCTTTGGAGAGATTTGGGTTTTTTGAGGTAGCTGAGTACAAAGGTAAGGGCTAGCCAACCAACGATGAGAGCGACTAAGTTACTTAGAAGTAATGGGCCGAGATTGGCGAAAATGTATGTACGATTTGCTTCCGAGAAAAACATACGTAAGCAGACGGCAGTCATGAGGGGGATACTGGCTAAGAATGAATATTCGGCTGCAGATTCAGAATCCATGCCGGTGATGCGGCCAGCAATGATAGTAGTGCCAGAACGTGAGGTGCCAGGTATTAAGGCAAACATTTGTGAAAGACCAATAATTAGTGCGCGCACGGGCGTGAGATGGTTTTCGTTTTCTAGTTTAGACATGTGCGGAATTTTGTCAATGAAAATCATAATTAGCCCGACGATGCCCATAGCCGCGCCGACGGTGAAGATAGAATTAAAAAAGTCATTATTTTCGATCAGATCGCCGAGCAGTAGGCCTGCTAGACCGGCAGGAATACAGGTAATGACAAGATTGATGGCAAATTTATAATTTCTTTCTTTGAAAACGTCGAGAATAATTCGCCAGATACGTTTACGGAAGTAAAAAACTAGTGCAAGTAAAGTGCCTAAATTAATAAATTGTAAAAACATATGGAAGTTTTCGGCGGGAAAATTGAAGATTTGACGGGCTATTTCCAAATGTCCGGAAGATGAGACTGGGATAAATTCGGTGATTCCCTGTATTAATCCCAAGACTAAAGCTTCAAATATATTCATAGTTTTAATTATAACACTTATTCGACGTTCTTAAACAAAACTTTTTTGATACGATTAATAATTGGTCGTACTTGTTCCAGGCCGAGAAACCAACCGGAAATAATATAAACACATAGTGAGACCATGCTAATTAGGCAGAATTTCGGAAAAACGATAAAGAAGGAATCATCTGTGGCCATAAGTGGGAAGAATTTGGTTAAGGAATAGGCGATGCAGCCGGTGATAGCGGTAGCGATGGTGATTTTGATGAAGTTGCGCCAGAAATCTTTGTCTAGGAGTTTGGATTGACTGCGTTTTTGAAGAATGCAGATCAAAATGCCTACTTCGAGCATGGCGCCGATTGATTGCGCCCAGCCTAAGCCCTCTGGTCCACAGCCCAGAATTGTGAATACAATCGCCAGGAGAATCGTCAGTCCTACGGCAATAATGGAAACAATAAATGGTGTTCGCGTGTCTTGATGTGCATAAAATCCGCGGGTGGCAATATGAAAAATGGAATGCGCAAAGATTGAAATTACTAAAGTAGCTAATATCGAAGCGATCAGGCTATCACCGCCGTTTTTGATGAAACTTACGACATAGCCACGGGCAAAAAAGGCGATAATCGCAATCGGCATGGCAATCCAAATAATCATACTTAGAGCGGTGCGAAAAGTTTTGCGAAACTCGGCTTCTTTGCCTTCGCCGAGTTCTTCGGTAAGTTTTGGGAAAAAGGCAGTAGAAATTGCTACGCCTACCAAGCTAACTGGCATTTGTGAGAGGCTGTAGGCTTGATTATAAGAGCGGAGTGCACCTGCACCCATGCGCGAAGATAGGTTGGTCGTGACGATAGTATTGATGTAGTCGATGCCTTGATCAAGTGAGCGTGCAGGTAAGAGCTTGAGAACGGAACGAAAACCTTGGTTTTTCCAATTGATTTTGAATTCGTAATCAAAGCCAAGCCCAATTAAGCCGATTAAGCTTACAAGTAGTTGTAATACTGCACCTAGTACCACGCCGAGCGCCA
>CAYUHY010000001.1:19212-112917 GCA_964444615.1 uncultured Candidatus Saccharibacteria bacterium
CCGATTAAGCTTACAAGTAGTTGTAATACTGCACCTAGTACCACGCCGAGCGCCACGCCCATGATGCCGCCCTCGAAAATTTGCCAGCCAAAAATATTAATGCCGCCAGTAAACCAAACAATACCAATCAAAATGCCGACATTATATAGCGCAGGCGCTAAGGCGTAGAATACGAAACGGCCGAGAGCTTGTTGGATGCTGGAAAAAATCGTCGAGATCGAAAACAGGAACGGATTGATGGCGATTACGCGCATCATATTGATTGCGAGAATCATGCCGGATTCGTCAAGACCAGGGCCCACAATATAGCGTACGAGTGGATCAGCAAAAATCATGATTAAGATTGAAGCAAACAAAGTCAATACGGCCATAAGATTAAGGAGGCTGGAGCTTAATTCCCAGGCAGATTTTTTGTTGCCGGCGATGAGACGTTGATTAAAAACTGGTATAAATGATACCGCTAGAGCGCCCGAAGTAAGTATAAAAAACAGAAAATCGGGAATAGTAAAAGCAGCCGTGTAGGCGTCAATGCCAGTTGGATAAGTGTCGAGGTAATAGGAATTCAGCAAGCGATCACGGAAAATGCCTAGTAGGGCTGAGACTAGTGTAGAACTTGCTAATACGATGGCGGCAAATTGGATTGATAGTTTACGATTGGCTAAAGCGACAACCGACTTAAACCGAAAGCGTCTTTTCGGTTTGGGTGCATTAGGTTTTGGACCATCTTCCGCCATTAGAGCTCATCAGCTCCACCAAGATATGGCTTCAAGACTTCTGGGACTGTGAGCTTACCATCTTTCTGTGCGTAATTTTCGATCACTGCTACCATGGTGCGTGCTAGCGAGATGGCAGTACCATTGAGCGTATGTAATACTTCGACTTCGCCATTTTCGCGGCGGACGCGAATATTAAGACTACGGGCTTGGAAGTCGGTACAGTTGGAACAGCTAGTGAGTTCGCGATATTTTTGATCAACTGGCGACCAATATTCGATGTCGTATTTCTTGGCGGCTGGTGAACCCAAATCGCCAGCGGCAATATTGATAACGCGATAAGGAATACCGAGTTCTTGCCAGATTTCTTCTTCAATGCTGCGAATTTTTTCGTGCATTTCTTGAGATTTTTCTGGAAGACAAAAGACATACATTTCCAGCTTATTGAATTGATGTACGCGGAAAAGTCCCCGGGTATGTTTACCATAAGTACCAGCTTCTTTGCGGAAACAGGCGCTGTAACCGGCGAAACAAATCGGTAATTCTTTTTCGTCGATAATTTCATCCATGTAGTAGCCGGTGAGAGGCATTTCGGCGGTGGCGATCATGGCGAGATCTTCACCCTCGATATAATATTCGTCACTTTGTTCGCTACTGCGAGGATTGAAACCGCAACCTTCCAAAACTTTGCTCGAGACCATATCGGGAACTGTCATGTAGGTGAAACCATGCTCGGTGACTTTTTTCAACCCGAATTGTAATAATGCATTTTCTAATAAAGCTAGGCCGTTTTTGAGATAATAGAATTTAGCACCGGCAACTTTTGCGCCACGCTCGAAATCTACCCAGTCACGACTCAAAGCATAATCCAGATGATCTACACCCGTGGTCTTTTTTTCTCCCCAGGAAGCTACTTCGACGCTACATTTTTCCCCGCCTAGTGGTACGTCGTCAAAAATAATGTTTGGGACTTTTTTGAGTTCGTCGCGGAGCTGTTTTTCGATGCCGTCGAGCTTTGGTTCGAGAGTTGATAAGTCAGACTTAATGCGCTTAGCTTCGGCTAAAACTTCTGGTTCTGGTTTGCCTTTGCCCATTTTGCTAGATACTTCATTACGTTGACGGCGCAATTCATCGACTTGTTGCAGTAATTCTTTGCGTTCGTCGTCTAATTTGATTAAGGCCGCAATGTCTACTTGATACCCTTTTTCTTTGGCAGACTTGGCTACTAATTCTTGATTTTTCCGAATGAAATTAATATCTAACATGTTCTTATTCTATCATACTTTCTTAAAATTACTAATAACTGGTAGTAGAGGTTTACCAGGTGCCGCCACCACCACCGCCTCCGCCCCCGCCGGAGAAACCTCCTCCACCGAAGCTACCCCCGTCTCCGCTACTGGTGCTGGTAGATGAGCTAATAATGGCGCTAGAAGTAGTAGTGCTGATGGAGCGCATAGCGGAAGTAAATTCGCGAGTAGAGAAAGTACCCATGCCTACAAACCAAATTGGTGCACCGACATCCGTGAGCTCGTAGTAATGGCTTAATTCTTGCAGCCAAGTCTTTTCCATGCGGAAAATAATTGCATAGGGCAAAAGTTTTTCGTAAATTTTGACAACGCCAGCATTTGAAGTATCCGCTCCCTCTACACTTTGTAGCATTTTTAGACGATCGGCTTCAGCCATTTTGATGTACATTTTGAGGCCATCCATGTAGCGTGAATATTCTAGGCCTTTCATGGTATGTTTGTCGATATTGGAGATTTTGATATTATATCGAATTACTATAATTGGTACAGCAATCAGCACAATGATAAGCACTGGCAATAAGAACCAGTCGGCCATGACGATATAATTTGGCATGGCGTCTTCACTGAATGATAAAAGTAGTGCACCGATCCAGCCAATGATCCAAACTGCACCCAAAACACTATTGATTGACGAGAGACGTAGAGAGTGAGACTTTTGCACGCCTGAGTCCGTTTCGCTGACTTTGCCTTCAAGATAACCTTTTTCGATAAGACGTTTATTAAGGGTGGTTTCAAAATCACTTGCTAGTTCGGTTAATTCTTTGGTGGCGGTATGTGATTTAACGGTGATTTTTTGATTAACTGAAAGTGGCGTGTTGCTGCCCGCTAAGATTTTTAGTACGATGGCTTGGGATTTTTTCAGTTTGTCGGTTTTGATTTGAATTTGCCAAGTAATTTTCTTTTTGCCAAATTTAGTTTCTTTTTCGTTTTTGATAAGTTCGATTTGATGATTAACGGCTAGTTCGATGAGAGTCGCAACTTTGCGGTCGCCGCCGGTGGCGCCGATATAATTTTCGGCCATTTCTGCCACCAGTAAATCATGAGGTGGAGTATATTCCGGTTTGATAAAGTAGGATTGATAATATTTGCGTTTTTCATCGTTTTGATGGTAAGCAATAAAGGTGAGCAGCAGTAAAATACCACCAATTAAAATCGCAATAATAGTTAAGCTAGTGACGCGATAATCATTATAAATTTTGGTATCGAGAGTGTAACCTTGGTCATTGATTTTGAATGTACCGGGCTCAATGCCAACTGCAAAAGTGAGATTTTCGCCAGCGGATAGACTTTTGCCGACCGTGTAAAACTCGATGCCGTCAGTTATTTTGCGGGTTTTGCAGCGATCTTCGCCCGTTTCGCCGTATTTACCTACAAAACAAGCGGTATCGTAGGTGAATTTATTTTTTATATCTTTGCCAAAATGAACGCGCGCCACGACTTCGTCAATTGGTTTACTCCAGCCAGTGCCGTTAGCGTTCCAGTAGAGTTCTTGGAGGTCGTCTAAATCGGGCAGTTCATTAATTACATTATGATAAGTATATTCTAATGTATAAGTTTGGCGGCCAGAAACTTCTTGATTAGCATTACCGATCCGAATGTCAAAATAATGCGCATCACCATCGTAAGTATGGATTGTCTCGAGTTCGATCATGGCAATGTTTTCTGGATTGCCGTTGCGAGTAGCTTTCAGGTCGAGAGTTTTGTTATTTTCTACATCGCTGGTACCAGTATATACTAATTGGCGTGTAATGCCATGTTCGCCACTATCTTCTGGAAACTTTGCAACGATGGTTTCTACGACACGCAGAACGGAGCCACCATCGGCATCTTTTTCTAGATAATAATCGCCGGTAAAACTTTCAAAATAACTCGTAGCGGCGTGAGCGAAGTTATTGAAGACTGGCGCTAGACTCAGACTGAGGCTAATAAATATGGCGGCAAAAAGTTTTTTGAGTGAAAGAATTTTAGGCATCGTGCACCTCCTTGAGTGTGGCGCGGAGAGCATTGACGGATTCTTGGAATTTAATACCTTCCTTTTCGGACATCTTGAGATTGAGGCGGCGAATAATTCCCTGTCGCCCTACCACGGCTGGAAATCCATTATAGACGCCAGTATTATCATCGAGTGAAGAAACTGGTAAAACGCGACGTTCGTCATTGAGGATACAATTGACGATTTGTACCACACAGGCGCCAATGCCGTAGTGAGTGGCACCCTTTTTCTCGATAATCTTGTAAGCTTTGTCGCGCGTGTCCTGTTCGATTTTATCGCGTTCGGCTTGAGATAAAATGTTTTCGATTTTTTCACCGCCCACATTAGCGCTGGACCATAAGGTTAATTCGGTATCGCCGTGTTCGCCGACTTGATAGGCATGGACGGATTTGGGGTTGACTTCTAATTTCTCGGCTAACATTAAGCGTAAACGCGCAGAGTCTAAGACGGTGCCGCTGCCAATTACTCTTTCGCTGGGCAGATGTGAATAATTCCAAGTCAAGAAACTTAAAGCATCAACTGGATTAGAAACAATCAGAAAGATACCGTCAAAACCGGAAGCGATGACTGGTCCAATGATAGTTTGGAGAATTTTGGAGTTTTTTTGGACTAATTCAGTGCGAGTTTCGCCAGGTTTTTGGTTGGCGCCAGCTGTGATGATGCAAATATCACAATCTTTGGCTTCAGAATATTCGCCGGTATGAATTTTAATATAACTGGGGGCGACTGCCAAAGCATCGTTTAGATCCATGGCCTCACCCTCGGCATCGTCGGTATCTATGTCCGTTAAAATTATTTCTTTCACTGGCGTGCGTTGGTTTAGCATTGCATAAGCGATGCTTGCGCCGACATTACCAGTTCCTACAATCATAATTTTTCCACTCATCTTAGTTTAATTTTATCATAAAATTTAGTCAGAAAGTATTGAAAATATTTTGGTTTTTGCGATTTTACTCGTGTTATAATGTGGATATGGCAAAGTTATATTTTCGATACGGCGCGATGAATTGCGGTAAGACCGTCCAGCTTTTACAAGTAGCACATAATTATGAAGAACGGGGCTGTACAGTTTGTGTAGCCAAACCGGCGAAGGATACTAAGAATAATAGTAAATTGCTTTCTCGGATTGGTTTGGAACGAGAAACGGATTTTACTTTTAATGATGCGGTGGATTTATTTCAGAAAATCAAACAAGAATATCCTAAAGTTGACTGCGTACTGATTGATGAGGCGCAGTTTTTAAGTGCAGAGCAAGTAGATCAACTTTCACATGTGGCGGCAGAATTAAATATTCCGGTAATTTGTTATGGTTTGCGAGTAAATTTTCGGCAGCAGGATGGTGGTTTTGCGGGTGCTACGCGACTTTTGCAAATTGCGGAAGAGTTGGAAGAAATTAAAACGATTTGTGATTGTGGGCGCAAAGCTACGCGTAATACTCGCTTCTTGAATGGTAAGTTAGTAACGGATGGTCCGGATATTTTGATTGATGATGGTACGAATAAAATTGAATATCACTCGCTGTGTTCGCAATGCTATTATAAACATCTAGCGAAAAATCAGAAAAATTCCTAGTAGTGCTTAGTAAATTTTTGTTTTTGGTGTTTTTGGTGTTTTTGCGTGTCAGCGGAAATCCCCCGAGCGGTCGGGGGTTCTGTTTTATTATGCGAGAATTTGAGTTTCTATTTGCAATAACCAGGAATGTAGATTTAATCTTTGCGGGTTTTGATAATTGGGAATGGTACCGCTTCGCGACCACTAACTCCTTCAAGCAACCAGAAGTTGCGCTCACTGTTGCCCCAACCGCAAGCTGGTGGCATACCGTATTCGAGCATTTCTACAAAGTCCATATCGAGCATTTGCGCTTCATCATCGCCAGCATCACGCATAGCTTGCTGTTCCTGAAAACGTTTGAGTTGATCGAGCGGATCATTTAACTCGCTAAAGCCATTACCCATTTCGGTACCCGCAATGATCGGATGAAAACGTTGAGTGACCAACGGATTTTCTGGCGATGCTTTGGCAAGCGGACTAAGACTGAGTGGTTCTTCAATAAGCCAGTACGGTCCGGCGGAAGTTTTACGAATGATTTTCCAGAGATTATCAATAATGCGCGAATCAGCGGCTTCGCTATCAACGGTGACGCCGTTTTCTTTGAGAATCTGGAAGGCTTTGGCGCGATCGAGATGAAAGACATCAATGTCGAATTTTTCTTTGAGTAAATCCGCATATTTAATGCGTGGCCATTCGCAATCCAAATCTACTTCAAAGCCACCGACATCGAATTTCAGTGTACCCCAAGTTTGCATAGCTACATATTTAATCATTTCTTCGTAGAGTTTCATGCCGTCTTCGTAATTTTCGTAAGCGGCGTAACTTTCGAAGGCAATATGCTCTGGCAAATGTTCATCATCAACGCCTTCATTACGAAAACGTGGACCGATGTCAAAGACTTTTTCAAAACCGCCACCGAGTAGACGTTTGAGCGGCAATTCATGCGAAATGCGCAGGTAATAATCTTGATCTAATGCGTCCATGTGGGTGACGAATGGATTAGCATCCGCGCCACCAGTGGTGACTTCAAGCACGGGGATATTGATTTCGATAAAGCCGTGATCCACCATGAAATCGCGCGTTGCATGCCAGAATTTAGAGCGACGCACGAGGCGTTCTCGTACTTCAGGGTTGACATTCATATCGACATAGCGGCGACGATAACGTTCTTCCTTGTTCGTGAAACCGTCATAGCCAGGCAAAGGCCGCAAAGATTTAGTGAGCAGACGCACGCTATTGGCAAAAATTGAGATTTCTCCAGTGCTGCTTTTGCTGACTTTGCCAGTAGCTTCGACGAAATCGCCTGTGTCGAGTAGTTTTAGATCGTTGATACCAAATTGATCTTCAGGAACTTGATCGGCTTTTTGCATGAAAATCTGGATTTCACCATAATAATCACGAATTTTTACAAAAGCGATTTTGCCAAAAGAACGAATTGCCACGATGCGTCCGGCCACACAAACTTCTTGACCGTCTTTTTCTTCAAAGTGATTGAGAATGTAAGATATCTTAGTATTGCGATGCGACTTCGCTGGATAAGGATCAATCCCGCGGGCGCGGATTTCTGATAGTTTCTTTAATCTTTCGTCTCGATAATCACTTAAAGTTGTCATAATACAATATATTATACCACTATTGCAATAATATGTTAAGATAGAAGTATGAGGAAAATAAAACTTTCTTATCGGATGCGTCGGTTGATTGGTGTTGGGATTGCAGCGATTATTGGCATTGGCTTGGTAATTGCAAATCCGAGTAGCTATGAGTCAGTTTTGGAATCAAATGTTAATGCCGAGAGTCAGAATTCTAGTGGTTCTGTAGATCCTGGTAATGCTGCTTCTGCGGGTAATGCTGCCAATGATAATACGATTCCTGCTACGGCGGTATTAGAAAAATTAGCAATCAAAGGCCGTGCGCCCAAGACTGGTTATGATCGGAGCACGCAATTTTATAAAACTTGGCCGAGCATTGACGGCTGTAGTTTGCGGCAACGCATTATTAAGCGTGAGCTGGGTGATAGTGCTAAGCTGGCCGAGGATAATTGTACAGTGGTAGCGGGTGAATTTACCGAGCCGTATACGGGGCAACACTTGATATTCTACCAAAAATCTGATCTATCGAATGGTATTCAGATTGATCATGTTGTGGCGTTGTCGGATGCTTGGCAAAAAGGTGCGCAGCAATTGAGTAGCGATGAGCGTTTGGCACTAGCGACTGATCCGCTGAATCTTTTGGCGGTAGAGAGTCGTGCTAACCAACAAAAGTCTGATGGTGATGCGGCGACCTGGTTGCCGTCAAACAAAAGTTTTCGTTGTCAATATGTGGCGCGTCAAGTTTCGGTGAAGTATAAATATCGACTCTGGGTGACGCAAGCGGAACACGATGCGGTTGATCGAGTTTTGCAAGCTTGTCCGGCAGAACCAGCGGTGGGGATTGATAGTTTAAATTAAATCCGCCGAATGTTGGTTTGCAGAGATTGTATTATTTATTCGTAATTGAGTTTGGAGTTCTGCTTTTTGGGGAAATTATATTATTTTTCGTTTGATAGATTCTTGCTCGAAGCTGTAGCTTCTTGGAGTTTTTGATAGATTTCGCGATGGATACTTTCGATACTGCGAATTTTATTGCCATTAGGTGTGGCGCAATTGATCATGGTCCAATGCAGATATTTAGCTATATACATGGCATTTTCGTAAACTTGATGCAAGAAATCTAAATCGCGTTCGTGAATGTCGTTGGAGACTCCGGCGTTATCGGTGCGCTCTTGACGCATTTTGGTAACGAGATTAAAGGGTGCATAGAGAAAAATAACTAAATCTGGTGCTTGAATTCCGAGTTTATTATATTCAAAATCAATCACGAAATCGAGAAAAGCTTTTTTCTGCGCCGGATCTTTGATAGTGGCGGATTGATAAATCAGGCTTGAAGTAGTATAACGATCAAGTAAAATCACGCGGCCTTTATTGTATAGATTTTTGAGTTTGGTGCGCCAAGTAATCGCGCGGTCATAAGCATAAAGATTATTGATAAAATAAGGTGATAGTTCTTCGGGCTGGCCATATTCGCCGGCCAAATATTTTTCGACTCCCTTGCCTTGGTAGGAATAATAAGTTGGAAAATGGTGCGTGGCAATTTTGGCGCCGTCTTTTTCGAGATGTTCGCGCAGGCGTTCGATTTGAGTGGACTTGCCAATGCCGTCCGATGCGCCTTCGATTACAATTAGCTTCCCTGTTTTCATGATTTACCTCGTTGTTGGTATAATTATAGCACTGCAGAGTAAGTTTGCCTAGTTTTGGAGTAAACTTGATTGAGCCTGGAGTATAATTTTTGAAAACTAAAATTCGGTCAAGATAACAGAGGTGGATTGCGTTTGCCGGCTCAGAGTATGATTTCTAAAAGCGAGAGTATGTTTGCGGAATTTCTCGACAAGCCTAGTGAATCGTGAAACAAACTATTCTGCTCCGCCGACGAAACTTTCCCATAGTCGATTTTGCAAAGTAGCTTGGTCAAAAGTTTCTCCAGCCGTGAGATGCAGAGCGATATGGCGATGCGTGGTGAGAGCTTCGCGAGTACTCACGGCATAAAGGCTAGGATCGGCGCCCAATTCGTTTAGTGCAGTTAGTTCAGTGTCGGCACGATAATGATATTCAACGGTTTTGCCATTGCTGACGCCAGTCCGCGTGAGGCCATGCGGCAAGCCTTCGGCCATTACCATTGTGCTCATCGCTGAGCCGAGAATATAATCGCGCGTGCCGGTGATTTGGGTGAGATTTTGATTGTAAAAGACGTTCAGGAAGAGATTGTGATCGTTGTGATTTTGCCAGTAAGCGAGTAACATCGGCGTGAAACTATCGATTAGTTCTTGTTCGGAGGAAGCTGGGAACATTAGCACGAGCTCATCTTCACTAAGCACTTGTGGCAAGCTACGATAGAGATAATAAGAATTAGAAAAGGCGGTGGTGATGGTTTTGTCTTTGGTGGTGCCGAGATAAGTGGCGAGACCAGAAGTGGGATTATCGCTAGCGGGAGTTAATTCGGAAACGGAATAAACTTCGCCGTTGTCGCTGCATTCGAAAAGCCCGGCTTGAGTAGATTGACCCAGATGAACGACTTGATATTTGCCATCGCAAAGTGTGAAAACTAAGTTTGACAAGGTAGGCGGCACACCCTCCACTCTGGCTTCGACTTGGGCGGCTTCCACGCGGTCTACTTCTAGATTGTTTGGTGCTGTAAGATGGCTGACGAGATATACTCCGCCCAGGATGGCTTCCACTAAAGCAATTACAGCGAGAGCGCCTAGGGTAATTTTGAGCCAAAGCGCGAGGTTGGCGGTAGCGACATATTGGCTATTGATGAAAAAAAGAATTAAGACTAATACCATCGACACACCTAGAGCTACGAGCAGAAAATGATGTGGGAGTAAGTTTTGTAAAAAGCCAAAAATCCAGATTACTGCGATTTCGATAAGGCTGGCGGCAATTGACGCGGTGATGACGCGATGTTTAATATTGGGATGGCAAAATAGCTGAATGATTAAGGCGAAATCAAAAAGTGCAATCAGGCTGGTGAGCGGTAAAATGATTTTTAGAGCTAAGTTGTGTACGATTTGGCTGGTGTAGCCGGCATCGGAGTTTGCCATTAGCATGCCGAGTTCGAGTGGGCCGAGAGCTAGAGCGATCAGGGCAGAAATTACAAAAGCGGAGGCGGCGAGTGGTAGTAGATAACTGCGTTGCTGGCGATTGCGAGCTTGGAGATTGATTAAAGCAGCCGGCCAGAGTAAGTCTGGGTGTGGTAGATCTGCTAGGGTGGTTAATCCGGATTTGGTGGCCGTGTTAGATTCTTCCTGTGCTGGGCATGATGAATCGGGTGATCGGTGTGAGGGATATTCTGAATCGGGTGATGGACGCGATGAATCGCTTGATGGGTATGCTGCGGTATTTTCAGAATCTGTGGCTGGTACTAACTTTGGCCACAGTAAAACAATCTCGTTTCCACCCTTGTTGAACTTCATATATTCTTATTTTAACATAACGTGAGAATTTTTGGCAAAGACTTTGAAAGATTGAGACCTTGTTTTAATATGGATTCTTGCCGGAGAGGCGGATTTGTAATATAATATATAGTATGAACTTAAAGATTGGAATTGTTGGTCTTCCGAATGTCGGTAAATCCACTTTGTTTAATGCTTTGACGAACGCGGGGGCTTTGGCGGCGAACTATCCTTTTGCTACGATAGAGCCTAATGTGGGGATTGTGCCGGTGCCGGACCAACGACTTGACCATTTGGCTGAGATGTATAATGCAGCGAAGGTAGTACCGGCGACGGTTGAATTTGTAGATATTGCAGGCTTGGTAGAGGGCGCTTCAAAAGGTGAAGGGCTAGGCAATAAGTTTTTGGCGCATATTCGTGAGTGTCAGGTGATTTGCCATGTGGTGCGCGCATTTCAGGATGATGATGTGATCCGGGCGGAGGGTTCCAAGGATCCGCGGCATGATATTGATGTGATTACTACAGAGCTGGAATTAGCAGATTTAGAGACTAAAGAAAAAGTCGAGGCGAAGCGCAAAAAAGCTAATGCCAAGGATGCTGCTGGCATGGAAATTCCCTATTTGACCGAGAAGCCAGTGATTTATATGTTTAATGTTGACGAGCGGGGTTTGACGGATGAGGCGCAAAAGCAAGAATTGAGTAATCTGGTGGCGCCAGCGCAAGCAGTGTTTGTAAATGCGAAGCTAGAAGCGGAAATGTCGGGCATGAGTGCTGCCGAGCGCAAAGAATTTTTGCGGGAATATGGCGTAGAAGAAGATGCTTTGGGGGAATTAATCAAAGCGGCATATCAGACTTTGGGTTTGCAGAGTTTCTTGACGGCCGGTCCGAAAGAAGTTCATGCCTGGACGATTAAGCAAGGTGCGACTGCGCCGGAAGCAGCGGGCACGATTCATAGTGATTTTGAGCGTGGTTTTATTGCGGCAGAAGTGATGAAATATGATGATTTGGCAGCTCTTGGTAGTGAGCAGGCGGTCAAAGCCGCCGGTAAGCTACGCACGGAAGGTAAGACGTACGTGATGCAGGATGGCGATATTGTGGAGTTTCGGTTTAACGTTTCAAAATAGGATCAACGATGAGTAAAACAAAGGGTGTGGCACATAAAACTTCAGGACAGAATCAAGCTTCTGTAGATACAGGTAAGTTTTCAGCTGCTAGTGCTGCGCGCGGTAAAGATCCGTATGCGGCTGAAGTTGCGCATCGTAAAGCTTCGCGTAGAGCTAAACGTAATAAACTCTCGCAAAAGAATGGTCCTGCTGCATCTTCGCTTAAGTCTAGTAGATTTTTGTCGGAAAATCATCATATGCGCACTAACTCCAATAAACATACCATACGAAACAATCCAGATTCTTCAGAACCCAAAGTAACTGTAAAAACCGGCGCAAAGTTTGCGCAGGGTTTGTGCTTTCAGAAACTCTTTTTCATCTTTTTGATTGGGTCGCTGCTAGGAGCGATATACGAAGATATTTTGATTTATGTGCGGAGCTGGTTAGAGACGGGTACGGGAGTTTGGATGATTCACCGAGGCGTGATTTATGGTCCGTTTAACGTGATTTATGGTTTTGGAGCGGCGCTGATGTGCTGGGTACTGTTGCGGCGCAAGTATAATAGTTGGCAGATTTTTGGTTTGTCGGCGTTGTTGGGTGGTTTGGTGGAATATCTTTTGAGCTTTTTGCAGGAAATGTTTACCGGTACGACTTCTTGGGATTACAGTGTGCAGTGGCTGAATTTGCAAGGGCGCACTACGATCCCGATTATGGTGGTGTGGGGCTTGATGGGGCTGATGCTAGTGAAAATTATTTATCCATTTATTTCTGATTTGGTAGAGAAAATTCCGGCGCGCATTGGTACGCCGTTATTTTGGGTGTTGTTAGTTTTTATGATTCTGAATTGTTTGATTTCCTGGACGGCAATAATTCGGCAAAATTTACGTCATCAAGATCTGCCGCCGTTCACGCCGATTGGTGAATTTTATGATGAGTATTATGGTGATGAGGTTTTGCAAAAGTATTTTCCGAATATGGTGAGGTCGAATGATTAGTATCATCGGATTGTTGTGTTTATTATATGGCGGATTTTTGGCGTTGTATGCAAATCGCGCTCTGATACGCAACCGACTAAAATTAAAGAAACGTACCCAGAAACCTAAATTTGCTTTTTTGATTCCGGCGCGTTATGAAAGTGCGGTGATAGAAGGATTGCTAAAAAGTATTACAGAGCAGACGATTACCGTGCCGATGCGTGATGTGTATGTAATTGTAGAAAGTATGGATGATCCTACGGTGGAGATTTGTCGGAAATATGGTGCAACGGTGATTTTGCGCAAGCATCCCGAGCGACAGCGCAAAGGTTATGCGTTGGACGAAGCGGTGAAGCAAATTTTGAAACAGCATCATTATGATTTGTATTTTATTTTTGATGCTGATAATCGTTTGGCGCCAAGTTATCTCGCGCAAATGTTGGAGATTTATGCGCACGGTTATCAAATGGCTACTGGTTATCGCAGCGCTAAGAATAATAATCGCAATGTGATTGCGGCGGTGTCGGCTTTGACTTTTACGATGATTAATACTTTAGGCAATAAAAATCGGATTCGACATGCGGCGAATATTATTTTTTCTGGGACGGGTTGTTTTATTGATGGCAAATTAGTAGAAGCATGGCAAGGCTGGCCGTTTCATAGTCTCACGGAAGATTATGAGATGTCACTTTATGCGATTTTGCATGATATTCCAACGTTTTATAATGAGAAAGCGACTTTTTACGATGAACAGCCTACGGAATATCAGCAGACAGTAGATCAACGCGTGCGTTGGATTAAGGGTTATTTTTCCGCGCGCCATCAGTATATACCTTTGATGCGCAAACGTGGCCATGCTAATAATGATGGTAGTGTAGTCAAAGAATGTATTGGTGTGAAGCCAATTATTTGGGCGCTGGTGGGGATTATTTTGTTACTGCTGGATGATATTGTGCGGATTTTTCGGGCGCCACAGCTTGGAGTGATCCTAGGGATTTTATTCGGCGTGATTGTAGTAGTATATATTATATTGTTGATTATTACGGTGGTGATGATCCGGCGCGAAAAGATGCGTTTCACATCCAGAATTAAGTTGCAGGCGATTCTCTTTAATCCAATTTATTTACTGAGTTATGTACCTTGTGCGCTAAAAGCTTTGTTTACGCGTGATGTAGCTTGGAAGTGGATTGAGCATAAAGATAAGTAAGTTTGGCAGTTTTGTGATGTTCCATAAGAGTCTTGTGGAAAACTGAGAAATTTTTGAGTGATGATTTTTGTACAAAAGTGTAAAAGTGCGGTATAATAGTATTGCGAAATAATTTAGTACAATTTAAGGCATATTTTGTGTGTATATAATATATGCTCTTCAAAAACGATAATGGCGCCGTGAGGACCATAAATAGTTTTTGAAGAGCGTATGCCCTGTATTAAATTATTTCGCACCCTCGCGGTGCCATTTTTGTATTTTAGTATTACTCTATTACTTATTTATAATACTAATCTACCAGTTGCATAGAAGTGGCATTGCAGTATATATACCAAATGATCTTTTGCCCTAGTAATCTTTTAGTGGATTTTTAGGTTAGCTAGGGCGAAGATCGTAAAAACCTACAAAAGGAGGGCTCGATGCTACACAATTATCAATATAAATTCTTAAGTATATCGCGCTATCGATATTTAAGATTAGTGATTCCCTTGTGTAGCATCTGCACCTTTTTCTTTTCCTTACTTAGTAATAAATGTTACGCTGCTATTAATCCTACTGCTTCCCTAAGTGTTTCTAATCCAACTTTATCTGCTACTGTAGCTCCTGGTGATACTGCCTATCTTAGTAGTAATGTAACCTATAGTGCTAGTGATATAGATAGTTATACGCTACAAGTATCATATGCTAATGGATATAATAGTCTAAAACTGGATGGAGGTACTACTACGCTTTCTGGTGCAGGAGGTAAGACAGGAAGTAGTCTCACTAATAACTCTTGGGGCTTTGCTTGGACTAATAATACTACTAACAATACCAGTACTAATGCAGGACTTACTTACTATACTGTACCAACTTATGGTACTAATGGCAGTAATCTAAGTACCGGAAGATTAGAAGCAGCCTCTAATCTTACTTCCGCAGGAAATACTACTTTAGCTTCTACTACCAAACGCATTGTCTTTGCCGCTAAGTTTGCCGAGAATAATACTAATTCCGGACATTATAAAACTGGCGTACAACTCAGCATGGTCGCCACACCTAGAAAAGCAGTAGATTTGTCGGATATCACTTTTATGCAAGAAATGAAACCAGAGCTATGCAGTAAAACGCCATTTTTGTCTGGAGAAACTTATAGTAATGCTTATACCCTTAAAGATACTAGAGATACTAATTCCTATACAGTAAGAAAATTTGCTGATAACAGGTGTTGGATGACAGAAAACCTTAGAATTTATAATAGAACTATTAATGCAGCCGATTCTGATTTTACTTCTGGCTCAATTACTCTACCTAATTCTTCAATGTCAGACTTTGCTAATAATGATACTAGTAAATATAGCTATCGTTCCTACTTATCTACCGCTTCTGAAGCTGATGCAGGAGTATCAGGTTACTACAACTGGTACACTGCTACAGCAGGGGCCGGGAATTCTTCTGTAACTGCTGACAATCAAAATACAGCTTCTAGCATTTGCCCTAAAGGCTGGACTTTGCCTATGGGTGGCTCTGACAAATACGCTAATAATTTTTACTTGCTTTTTGCATATTCTGGCATTTCAACGGGTAACGTGAGTTCTACTAAGGTTCAAGGTTCGCCTTATAACTTCAAGTATACTGGAGTCATCTATAGCGGTTCACTTAATAGAGGTGACAGTCGCGGCGAGTGGTGGTCTAGTACAGTAGGCGATGTTACTTATGCCTATGCCTTAGATGTAATGAGTGATCATATCTATTATTCTGAATTAAGTGGTACCCGCATCAATGGCAGAGCTATCCGTTGTATCGCCCGCAATTAATTATATAAATCCCTCGAGAGCAATAAAATAGTCTAAGCGCCCAAAGTCCCCTGGGCGCTTAGTTTTGTCTGTAGCTCACCCACCAGAATCAAAATTCTTACTGCAAGCTTTTGACGATTTGTTTTAGCCGTGGTTTGAGAATTTGTTGAGTATAAGTGTGAGAATTGAGTTGAGTCTGAGCGAGCAAGGTAGCGGCATTCTTTTCGCCACGTTGCACATACTTGGCTCGCCTGGTATTGATTTGAGTTTCTACTTGAGACTGAGCTTGATTAAGCGCGCCATCAGCATCCAAGATCCATTCAGAAATTTCATTGTCCACACCATGCAGGCGGGCAAACTCACGAAAGAGCATGGTGGTCTGATCACTATTTTTTACTACTACGCAACAGTTCTTTTCGTTACGCGGGAGATATTGCACTAGTTGTTCGTAGCTACTGCGTAGATTTTTACTCAGCTCGGCATCGCCATTTTTGACTTCATTGAGTAACTCTTGATAAAATTCGTCAGTGGTATGAGATTCTAAAGCCAGCTGGCTAAATACAGCATCATCTCCGAAGCAAATTTGATAAAGTTGCTCACGTTTGGTGATGTTGGCTGCTTTTGCTACTAGCCGTAAGAGCTTAGGCGCATTCCAGCGCGTAGTTTCAAAAGTGGCGAGGAGCCAAACGAACGCTCGCACGACCAAAGTTTGATTTAGTGCAGACGGCATGACATTTGGTGTTTCGGCGAAGTTAATTTCTAGTTCTGATAGATTATCCGCGAGTAAATAATTTTGTTCCGCCACTAATTGCGCGCGTACTACTACTTGCCAGCCCCACAGCTTTTGCCATTCCCCTTTGATAGTGCCATATTTACGCCAGCCGTCGCCTAGAGTGATTTCTGGATTATTAGTGGTGAAATTTTTGCGCTCCTGGCGATTAGCTTGGAAACGAATAACTCGCAAGGCGGATTTTCCTACTAAAGTCCTTAGGCCACGCATGCGTACGGGGCGATAGTGGATAGCAATGCTATCATGCAGGATCGGCATTAAGTAATCTGGCACGCGGTGGTCGCCGAGGTGAAGATTATGTGCCAGGTCAAAATTGGTAAATTCGGCAGCAAGTTGTTCATAAATAGCACCGCTGTTTTTGTCGGCATTGAGATCACTCGACGTAATGCCATTATCAAAAATCTTAATGCCGAGAATCTCGAGCATGGTTTTGATTTGCGTGGCGCAGAAGCAACTGTCAGCCAGGAAATAAACTTTGAGATCGGGATTGGTTTGCTTGAGATTAGTGATTTGGGCGATGAGATTGTGATTGGGGCGAACATTAGTAATTTTGAATTGCAGACTGGTGGCAATCATCGCCGCGAGCAAACTAAGGCGCTCTTCGCTACTAAGCGTAGCTTTGTGCTTCAAACAAATCATGTCTAACATGATATCTAGGGCAAGGTCGATGCGTGGAGAATGATTAGTGCGGCTAAGCTCTTCTTGAGCAAATTGATATAGGTCGAATAACTCATAAGCACGGAGATTAAGAGTAGTAAGACGATAAATATCGGCCGCCCATTTGCGTGCTAGGTCGTAGATTCTTAATTCCGCTGGCCAATAATCGTTAAAAAGAATTGTATCGAAAATATCAATCGTCAAAGACGTGAGTTGTTTAGTCTTGATTAACTTTTGGATTTTCTTATATAATATGGGCTGCATGTTTTCTCCATTGCCCACCTTTTTGTAATTTTAATCTATCAATAATAATTATGTAATATTAGTTCAGAACATTATTTTTGTTCTTTTGTACTATTATATCACATATTTGTAAAATTAGTTAAATATTTTATGTAATTAGTGAGCGGCTTTAACATGATTGCTCATAAGTAAGTAAAGATTGCCCGAGTATATGTCTAGATTATCTGGCATTGAATATGGATCACCTAAAAACTCCCAGCAATTACCGGGAGTTTGCAGATAATCAAGCGAAGATCTTTAGGAAATACTTTTGATTTTGACTTTTTTACCATTAAACTCAAAATCTTCGCCAGTTTTGCGACCCAAAAGATTTTTGCCCATCGGCGATTCGTGAGAAATTTTGCCCTCCAGAGGGTTGGCTTCTACTGGGCCTACCATAGTGTAAGTAAATTCTTTGCCATTCATGGTAATCACAACGGTAGAACCAATAATAACTTTGTCACTATTTTTGCTACGAATTAAGACGGCATTTTTGAGAATTTCTTCAATTTCGAGAATACGATTTTCAACATTCTTTTGTTCAGCTCGGGCGTCCGTATATTCTTGATTTTCCGAAAGATCGCCAAAGGCGCGTGCAGTAGCAATTCTTTCCGCGATAGCAGGACGTTGAGCCTTAAGTTCTTCTAATTCTTTTTCTAAATCAGCCTTCCCGGCTTTGGTTAAATTAATCGTCTTTTTCATAATCACTATACAGTTTATTACTTATCTTGCCAAAAGTCAAGGTTTTCGAGCGAAAAATCTTGCATTTGGAAGGTGCGAGTTTCGCCAGTGGCACGTTCGGTGACTTCGATTTGGTTATTTTCAATTCCACGGTCCGAAATCACAATGCGGAAAGGTAAGCCAATCAATTCACTATCAGCGAATTTTTCACCAGGACGTAGATCACGATCATCGTAGAGCACGCTTTCTTCGTGGCCTTTATACAAATCTTCGGCTAAGCGCGCGGCTTTTTCTCCGATACTGACGAGATAATATTGGAATGGGGCGATTTCTGCAGGCCAGACCAGACCTTTGTCATCAGCAAGCTTTTCGGCGATTACACCCATGAGACGAGAGACGCCGATGCCGTAGCAGCCCATGAGGACAGTTTGACGTTGACCGTCTTTGTCGGTAAATTTGAGATCGAGTGGCTCTGAATATTTGGTCTGCAAAGTAAAGATATTTCCTACTTCGGCTGCACGTGTAGACTGCAATTCTTCTCGTTTGACGCCTAATTCGGACAAAACTTCATCATTCAAGACTTCTTCATTTAGAACGACACTTTTGTCCGCATTGTAGTAAATCGTATCCTCACCTACGCCAATAATGGTCTGAAATTCGTGGCTATATTTGGAGAATACGCCACCGCTAGCAAAGGTTTGATAAGTGTCTTTGCCAATGCCTAAGCGATCATAGATTTTTTTGTAAGCTTGCTCAGCTTGGTGATAAAAAGCGTCGTGCTCGGCTGGTGTAGCGGCAAAACTATATAGATCTTTCATGATAAATTCGCGACCACGCATAATGCCGGATTTAGCACGCAGCTCATTGCGGAATTTGGTCTGAATTTGGTAGACAGCGCAAGGCAGATCTTTGTAGCTAGAAATATAAGTTTTCATGAGCTCGGTAATCGGCTCTTCGTGAGTGGGGGCTAGACCAAGTTCCCCGCCGGCCGCTAAATTGGTACGGAACCAAATATCCATTTTTTCAATATCCCAACGATCGGTCTTTTTCCAGGGTTCGGGTGATTGTAAGGTTGACATCTGCACTTCTTGACAGCCAAGCGCATTCAATTCTTCGCGAATAACGCGTTTGATATTTTCGAGTACGCGCAAGCCAAAAGGAAGATAATCATAAACTCCGGCTAGTTCTTTGTGCACGAAACCCGCGCGGGTTAAATATTGAGCACCACGCGCAGTTTCTTCTTTGGGCGCAGTACGTAAAGTTTTGACAAATGATTTACTAAAACGCATGATACCTTATATTATACCACACTTTATAGTAATCAAGGTGTAGAGTATGATTTTTAGAGGTTGCTGTTCGGGAATTATCTTACTATATATAATATATAGAATGCGATACCATTAGACAGCATGTGTAGTAAAATACCGCTCCAAATTGTACCGGTGATTTCGCGGAGAGTACATAAGACAATGCTGAGTGCAAAAACACTAACGCCGACATTCCATTGACCGTGCAAAACTGCAAAAGCGAGTGATACTATGAGCATAGCAACTGGATAGCTCCATTTACGGCGGAGTTTACCATAGAGCCAACCGCGCATAACAATTTCTTCGGCAATTGGTGCTACGAAGACGATAGAAAGCATGGCAAAAATTTGATCCATGCCGGATAAATATTCTTGGAAACCAACATTTTGGGCTTGGTCGGCATTAAACCAGGTGAATGCGCTCATCAAAGTAGTGAGGATTGTAGCAATCACCAAATACGTCACATAACCTACAGGAGCTAATCCAATATCCACAAAAGTCGGTAGTTTGTGCAGACCGAGAGTTTTGGGAGTAGTTTGGAGGTCTTTTTCGAGAGTTTTAGAGACTTTCGCTTGGCGATGTTGTTTGTTGTAAATTTTTAAAACTTGAGGCGGGAATAATATCACCAAAGCTAAGGTGAGAAGATAAGTTAGCACATAATAAACTAATGTCCAACCCGGCTCGGCGAGAGATTCTTTTAATAGCAGCGACATAGGAAATGCCACGATAAACTGGGCACCAACGCTAGCAACAATGGTCCACGCGACCACAAAAATACTGAAGAAAATATCAAATTTACTGATGTGATGAGTGGGCTTTTGCTGTGGCTGAGATGAGGTTTTTACTGTGTTTCCTGATTTAGTAGTTTCTGGAGCAGGAATGGATTTTGTTTTATCCGTAGTCATAGCGCAGTCCTAAAATAGTCTAATGATATCTAAGATGGTGACAAGTATGATTAGACCAAAGAGAACCATAAATGCGCGCGCAACAATTTTTTCTTCGGTTTCTTTGGTGAGTTTTTTACGACGTAACTTGTAGATGGCAATCAGGAGCCAACGTCCACCATCCAGGGCTGGAATTGGCAGAATATTCATACAGGCCAAGGAAATCGAAATAATAGCAGTGAGAGCAGCAAGATTAGCAATGCCAGCATCAGCAAAAGCCGGGAAAATAGTACCGATAATACCAACCGGGCCAGATACGGATTCACCAGCAGTGCCAATGTCAACTCTTCCCTCTTCGCGCACTTCATCATTAGGGCTAAATTGTCGAGCGACACCAGAAATCAAATTCCAGACTAAGGTACCGAGACCGCGGAAAGTTTCGCCGGTCAGCTGGACGGTAAGGCCAGCACCAACGATCGGCGCAGACCAGGTCGATCTGATGAAATTTTGCCCAAAACCAGACATGCTAACGCCCAAAGCATATTCAGCATCGCTTTTGTTTAGCTCAGCTGTTAAAGTCTTTTGTTCGCTATTACGCTCGATGAGGTATTCTACGGTTTTGCCGGCGTTTTCTTTACCATATTGGATAACATCACTAGAAGAAGTAGCGTCTTTGTCGCCGGTTTTTAGAATGATGTCGCCCACTTCAAAGCCAGCTTTAGAAGCAGGTGAATCTTTAAGCACGTCTTTTACGACGATACTGCTGGTTTTGAAGGTTTCTTGTGCATCTTGCCCGAGATAGAATTGATGAGGGATAAGCTCCGGCATACCAGTAAAAGCTAAAATAGTCAAAATTACAAAGGCTACCAACCAGTTCATGGCTACGCCGCCGAAGAGGATTTTGGTCTTAGCCCAAAAACTAGCGGCACCAAAAGTTCCTTTGCGTTTGTCAGCGGCAGACTCTCCGTCTAGAGAACAGAAACCACCAATTGGAAGCCAGTTAATGCTAAAAATTAAACTATCCTGTTTTTTCTCCCAATCTGCTTTGGGAATACGTACCCATTTTAACTTTTTTTCACCATCGACTTCTACTTCTTTTTTTACCCAGGCAATTGCACGAGGCGGAAAACCGATGCCAAATTCATTTACTTTGACGCCGTTTTTTCGCGCCATAATAAAATGTCCGAATTCGTGTGCTATTACAAGCAACATCAAAATTACAAGGCCGATAATGATTCCAAAAACAATATTCATATTTTTATAATATCATACTTTATTTAATTATTCTTAAAATCCTAATATTTAACTTGTTTTTATGTATGTAAGTTTTTTGATTTGAGAATTTCTGGACAATCAGAAATTTTACTAGCTTGCACCGCAAAGATAGTAGGATTTAGCTTGATTTAGGTTTATTTACCAAACCGGCGCTGACGATTATGGAAATTTGTAATCATTTCTGCTACATCGTTGGCTTCGAGCTCGGGAAAATGTTTATTAAGGAAGAGAAATTCAGCGTACGCCGCTCGCCATAATTGAAAGCCAGAAATACGTTCTTCGCCACTAGTACGCACGATTAAGTCGCAATCCGGCACTTCGGGATGATAGAGATATTTACGAAAGTTGGTGGGATTCCAGTCAGTCTCTCCAGCCAGGGCTGCTTTTTCTGCGGCGTCAACAATTTCCCATTGTCCACCATAATTAAAGCAGAAGCATACCGTCATGCCAGTATTATCTTTCGTACTAGCTTCAGCTTCCATTAGTTTTTGCCATAAATCTGGCGCAACTGGTTCTGGGCGCCCCATGATGACAATACGCAAATTATTATGTTGCGCTTTCTTGGTGAAAGATGTAATTTTCTCGCGCAGTAGGCGCATTAAATAGGCGACTTCTTCTTCGGAGCGATCCCAATTTTCCGTACTAAAGACGAAGAAAGAGACAAAATTTACTTCTGTAGGAATAAGTTCTTCTACAATTAAGTCAATTTTATTGAAACCTTGGAGATGACCTTGCAAAGTAGGCAAACCGCGAGCACGCGCCCAGCGGCGGTTGCCATCACAAATGATACCGAGATGGTTAAGTTTGGTAGCCGACATTAGATGGACATAATCTCCGCGGATTTTTCTTTGAACGCGGCATCAATCTTGTCGGTAAAGGTTTTGGTTAGTCCGTCGATATCCTTTTCGGCGCGTTTTTTCACATCTTCTGGTAATTCGGCGTTTTTGAGTTCTTTGCGAGCATCTTCGCGGACGTTACGAATAGCAACTTTGGCGTCTTCTACTTTGCTAGAGGCATTTTTGACAATTTCTTTGCGACGTTCTTCGGTCAATGGCGGCACTGGAACTCTTACCACGCGGCCATCATCGGAAGGATTGAGCCCCAACGCAGCGTCGTTGCGAATGGCGGCGGAAATTGCCTGAATTGTGCTAGGATCAAACGGAGTAATTTGCAAAAGTGTAGCGTCTGCAGTAGTTACATTAGCTACTTGATTGAGCGGCATAAATTGACCATAAGCTTCTACCTTAACGCTGGCGAGCATATCCGGGTGTGCGCGCCCGGTACGAACCTTTTTCATTTCTGCGTTAAAACGTGCAACCGCTGCATCCATGGCTTGTCGATATTCACTACTATCAAACATTCTTTTCTCCTAAATAATTTTATATCAAAATCTGCCCTACCAGATCGGTAAGGCAGATCGTATGGTTTACTCCGTTACTCCAAGCTCAAGGCGTTTGAACTGACGTACGGTGATATTTTCACCGGTCTTGGCAATAGCTTCTTTGATGAACTGAGCGACAGTGAGATTATCATCCAAAATGTATGGCTGTTCCATCAATACTTGCTCAGAGAAAGCCTTTTTGACTTGACCGTCGATGATTTGGTCTTTCATATTTTCGGGACCATGGAATTTTTCTTCAAATTCTTTCTTCTTAGCTTTGAGGACATCTTCAGGAATATTATCGATAGAAACGTAAATGGGATTCATCGATGCAATTTGCATAGCGATTTGATGCGCAAGTTCCTTAAATTCTGGAGTCTTAGCTACGAAACTGGTTTCGCAGTTTACTTCTACAATGGCACCGAGACGTCCATCATGAATGTAAGATTCGATAATCCCCTCGCGAGTTTCGCGATCACCACGTTTTTCGGCTTTGGTGAGACCTTTTTTACGCATGGCTTCCAAAGCCTTGTCAAAATCACCTTTGGCGTCAATCAAAGCTTGCTTAGCATCAGTCAAACCTACGCCAGAAAGTTCCTTGAGTTTTTTAATTAGTTCGATGGAGATGGCTTTTACTTCGCCAGCCTTCTCTTTTAGCTCTTCTTTGCTCACATTCCTCCTTTTTAAATTTTTGCTAGATGATGCTTATATTCTATAGCTAGGCTTCTTGCTTAGTCGCGCCTTCTTTGATGGCAGCAGTAAAGTAATCCAGAATCAACTGTACAGATTTGATAGCATCATCGTTGGCTGGGATGACATAGTCGATATTGGTTGGATCGACATTGGTATCCGTGATAGCGAATACTGGGATTTTCAAAGTATTGGCTTCTTTGATAGCGTTTTTGTCCTGAACGGCATCTACTACAATCAAAGCTGCTGGCTGTTCGTTCATTTCTTTGATACCACCGTAGCGTTCGTTGAGGAGGTCGATTTCCTCTTGGAAACGTTGTACTTCGAGCTTAGAGTAGCGTGCTTCAAGCTCACCTGAAGCCATGCGGCGTTCGAGGTCTTTGAGCTTTTTGATTTGACGATTTACGGTGTCGACATTAGTCAAGGCGCCGCCTACCCAACGTACAGTCACGTAGGGCATATTCACGGATTCGGCAGCAGCTTTGGTAATATCTTTGAGCTGCTTCTTGGTACCAACGAACAGAACCTTTTTGCCGCTTGCGACAATCTTGGTGAGCTCGGGGAGAGCTTGCTCGAGGGCTTCGGCAGTTTTCTCAAGATTAATAATATGTCCGCCCTGGCGCTTGCTGTGAATGTAAGGCGCCATTTTTGGGTGCCAGCGGCTAGTCTTGTGGCCAAAATGCGCACCAGCCTCTAGTAATTCTTTCATATCGACTTCAACAGTCATTTGGTGTCCTTTCTCTTAGGCTATAGGAAATGATATAAGCTTGCCTACGCTTTCATGCTGAGCGACCAATTATATCAGGAAACCTCCCATAGCTGTTTCGTTTAATATAATTACTCTTTAATTATAACTTACTTCTGTATAGCCGTCAACTATTTTGTAAATTAGAACATAAACAGGGTTTACAGTTTGGCAAAACTTTGCTATAATTGGTAGCAGTTATGAGTAAGAAAGTTACACAGCCACAAGATTATCGCTATGTTGTGTTTATGGATGAAGCCGCCGACTTTAAGTTTTTGACTCGTTCTACCGCTACTAGCGAAGAAACCATCAAGTGGGAAGATGGTCAAGAATACCCTTTGATTAAGGTGCAAATTTCTTCTGCCTCACATCCATTCTTTACGGGTGAAGAGAAGATTATTGATACTGAGGGTCGTGTCGACCGCTTCAAGGCTCGTGCAGAGCGTGCCGCGAAGCTTCGTGCTACGCTTGGTAATAAGACCAAGAAGGCCGAGAAAGAAGCCGAAAAGAAAGCAGCTCGCGCTGAAGCTAAATAGTTTGGTATTCTGTTTAAGAAAATCCCCGTCGTTTGGCGGGGCTTTTTGATGCTTGATGCTGCGAGGCAATATTTTTTTCGGTGGCTTTTGGGCCTTTTGGTCATAGAGTCATGGTAGGGCGCTTCGTCGTAAAAATGGTGGATAGCGGAATGTTTTGGTTATAAAGATGATTAGAGACGGGTTGTTTTAGCTAAAGAGCTCATTAGCAGTATAGTGTTTAGCTATAAAACTGGGCGACTCCGAAGAGCCGCCCATAGAAGGTGCAGGAATTAGAGGTCTACGCTGGTTACCGCAGAGAGGTTCGAGGTCTTCTGGGCGGGAGGCGCCCGAATGCTGTTCATGCTGGCGTTCACCAGCCTTTGTTTTTGCGGAAGCGCTCCATGAAGCGCTTGGTGGAGCGACCTTCGCGCAGGTAGCGGTCGTAGATTTCTCTCGGAGTGCCAACGTAGCCGGTATCCGGATCTTCGATCACGCCGCTGTCCATCAGGCTGCTCTTCTCGGCGTCGCTGACGCTGCCAAAAAAGCTGCCGCCGTAGCCGCGGGCCTGGGAGCCAAACGGAAGTATTGGTTCACCGGGATCGCTACCGAAGAGCGGAGCGGGATCACTGTGAGAGCCACCGCCGAACAGGCCACCAAAGCCGGAGTCAGCCGTAGAATCAGAGCCACTGCCAAAACCAAAAACATCATCAAAGAAGCCCAAAGTTGCATCCCCCTTTCAATATAAATGCTTATGCGGGCACGAGCAGATTTTTGTGAATAAGGCATTTGCAAACCGGTTACAGACATCTATGAGGTGAGAAACTTCTGCAAGAAAATCACACTTCCTTTCTCTAAGAGACTAATTCCTAAAGGTACTTATACACTAGCATACTAGCCAACTAGGGTTGACTTATCTCTATTGTATCACAGGTAGTGCTTTTTGTCAATAGTTTTTCGACGTAGTAGCACCTTGGTATACGGGCTGGGCTACATTATAGGTATAGTATTATGCTTTGGCTGGGTGCTGGGTGCCAGCCTCATATTCAGACTGTGCTACATTATAAGTAGGGTATTATGCCTCGCTGTTTTCGTGATCCTTGGCGATAATTTTGTCGATAAAGGCTAAGACTTGCTTCATAGTGTTCGACTTTTCAGGCTGGATAAATAGTTCATCATCTTGGACGAAGGCCAAGCTTCGCATTTGGTTATATACGGCGTGAATTAAGTTTTTTAGCAATTGCTCGTCCGATTCATTGTATTCGTAAATTTTATCATAAACCTTGGCGTCTTGATCAGGACTAACGAAGAGAATATGCCCTTTGGTGACGCGATAATTGGCGTAAGCGGGCGAGCGATTAAGTAACAATTTGTAAAAACCGAGCTGCAAAGCATACTTAAAGAGAGTGGGCTGGCTATTCCATTTTTTGTCATAGTGCTTGCCGGTTTTGAAATCATAGACTTCGATGGTTTTGGCGTCAGGATTGATTTCCAGATGATCAATTTTACCTGTGAGCGGAATTGTGTCTAGATGGATGTGTTCGTGACCAAAATCAACCTCTGCTTTGGCATGCTGGTGGCGCAGAATGTCGGTAAATTCTTGGAGCGTGATTTTGAGATCGTGCTCACCTTTTTCGAGCAGTAGTTGTTTTTCATCTTCCGGCAAAATTGCTTTATTGGCTTCGGTGCGGAACAGTTCGATAGCGGCAGTGTCATCGATTTTTTGCGCAGTGATTTGCTCGAAAACTTTGTGAATTAAATTACCATAGCAAATTGCCATATTCGCCGGCTCGCCGGGAGCACGCAGGATTTTGTTTTGGTAAACTTGCTGCGGACCCGCATAGACTATATCTACAAAGCTGGTGAGATCTGTCGGGTTTAAGCGGTAATCTTGCATTCTTTCGCGCAAAAAAGTCATGGTATCGGGAACCAGCTTTTGGTAAGCCGAAACCCAGCTTAATTGCAAAGTTTCAATCTTTTCCAAAGTCGAAAGGTCATCTTCGTGCATAGTAATTTGACGCAGCGGCTCGCGCAAAAATGGTGAAAGTTGTTGCTCGTCATCACGGCTGCTTTCACTGAGATAACGCAAGCGCGCAATATTACTACCGTCGGCTTTGGCGCGCGAGTTGGTCATGATGAGGTTTTCCTTGGCGCGAGTGACAGCCACGAAGAAAAGTCGCAGATGCTCATCATCAGTAATACCGGTATGACGAATGTGGGCGACATTTTTGGGCAGGGTTAATTGGTTGTTATTGCCCTCGGCTTTACCCCAAGCGCTATCGTCGACAGAAGCGAGGAAGACGTGCTTAAACTCAAGGCCTTTACTTTTGTGCGCCGTCATAACCTGAATAGCCTTGCCACTATCGCGATAAACACTAGTGCGCATAATCGGCGTTTTAGCAAATTCAAAATCGGAGATGGCATTGACAAAATCGACAAGTTTTGGCGTACTGTCAGTATTGTCGGTAGTAGAATTATGCAGATGCGCTACGACTTTTTGACGAAAGACTTCAAGGTTTTCATAAAATTCTAACAGCTCCGATTCGGTGAGGCGTTGCTGGTAATAGCTCAGAAACGGCGAAGTAGTATTACGCACTGGTTTGGTGCCGATGAGATAGTCTAGCCACAGCTCGAGCGGCGCGGTCTTGGCCTCTAAAGTCAAATTTGCCAAAAATTGCCCAATTGTCTCGAGCTGCGGATCGCCGGCTAGATACTCTAATACGGTTTTGTCTTGGCCCCACTTTTTCTCGACAGCACGCAGCACGACATCGGCAGGCAATTCCCAAAATTCAAAAGCTAAAATTTCCAACAAATTTTCTACCGGTTGCTCCACGGAAGCAAGCCGCTGAATGAACTTGGCAAGCGTAATAATCATATTCATTTTTGCATCTTGCAAAAGGTTGTCGCGTTTTTCGTAAGTTACGTCGATATTTTGATTTTTCAGATACGGCAAAATAGCCATGAGGTTGCGGTGTTTAGGCGCAATGATGGCAATATCAGTAGGGTTTTCGCCGGCATCGAGCAATTTACGAATTTCGGCGGCAATCCAATAATATTCTGCCACGCTGCCCGGAAATTCATGACGGCAAACTCGAGGAGGTAGATTCTGAGCTCCAGCCCATTGGTCTTTCATACTACGCAGAGTTTTGTTGATTTGATAGTTTTTGGCAAAACTGTCATCGATTTGGTCGACTAGCCGATGCGATAAATCCAGAATTTCCCCAGTGCTACGATAATTATCGAGCAAAGTAATTACTTCGGCTTGGTAATAATCTTGGAATTCGCGCAAGTTGGAATAATTCGCACCCTGAAAAGCATAAATTGCTTGATCATCGTCCCCTACGGCCATGACGACGGGTTTTTCATAATCGGTCAAAAGTTTGATCAGCTCAAACTGCGAAACATTAGTGTCCTGGAACTCGTCGAGTAGAATATATTGAAAAGTTTCCGACATTTGCATCTGAAAGCCACGGTCGTTTTTGAGAAAATCAATTGCGCATTCAATCATATCACTGAAGTCAAACAATCCGGCTTGAGCCAATTTTTCTTCATATTTGGCCATAATATGAGCAAGCGAATAGAGTTTTTTATTGCGAATATGATCTTTGAGACGATATTGGACCGAATTAGGATCGCGTGGATCGGCCAAAGCTTTTTCGAAATTATTGTTGCGCCATTTGTTGAGATCGCCGGTCTTGGGTCGCTCTTCGGCGGTCGCTGCCGTGATAACTTGATTTAGCTCTTTGGCAAGAATATTAGCTAGACATTCCGTATTGCGCGCAATCGGCTCAGGCGAACTCGCCGCCAGCAAAATCTCCAGAATGGGCTGATAAGTATTAGCTAAGGCGACGTCAAATTTCTCGCGCGGCTTAAGGGCTAAGAGGTAGGGCGAGATTTTTTCGCTCAGTTCTTTGCTATCAGCAATGTTTCGTTCGGCAATATTTAGTAAATCGGCGGCGGTCAAGCGCGCGTCCTTAGCTTTGCTGATTACTTCGATAATTTGCGCAGTTTCGGCACTCCGCAAAATATCCATGGCTGGTAAAGTTTGCTGAATGTCATGCACCATTTTATAACGCATGGTTTCATCAATCGGAGCGTCGAGTTTGCGGTCAAAAGTTTCGGCGTAGTTTTTGTAGCGCCCCATCAAATTAGAACCGAAAGCATGATAGGTAAAGATATTAACATCTAGAGCTTCTTTGCCAATCATCGTTTGCAAGCGGTCGCGCATGTTTTGAGCGCCGGCTTCGGTAAAAGTCAAGCAAAGAATATTTTCGGGCTGAATACCGCCAGCATTTTTGAGAATATATTGGACTTTGGCAGAGAGAAGTTGGGTTTTGCCGGTGCCTGGTCCCGCCAAAACTAGTAGCGGACCATCCAGATATTCTACTGCACGTTGTTGTTCTTGATTTAAGGGCATATTTTATTTGCGCTCCAAAATAATTAAGTTTTCTAAATGAGGTGTACGCGGGAAAAAGTTGTACGGAGCGATCTTGAGAATTTGGTATTTTTCCAACAAGGCAGCGATATCACGCGCTTGCGTAACCGGATTGCAGGAGAGATAGATGATTCTGGCCGGGAGAACTTCAAGAAATTTTTCTATCACGGTCGGGAAACAACCTGCGCGTGGCGGGTCGATAATTACAATCTGATCTGGCTCAATATATTCTAAAGCTTCTTCTGATTTTGCTAAGACAGGATGCGCTGAAGTCTGGCGACAATTATTTTCTAACTCACGGTAAGCCGATTTATCACATTCTACCAGCGTAAGATGGCGATCGCGCGCCACGGATAGTCCAATGGTGCCAACGCCAGCATACAAATCAAGGACATTTTCACGATCGATCCACGTTGCGATTTCAGTGAGGACCATTTCGTAAACTGGTAAGTTAATTTGGAAAAAGCCGTTTGGCGAATAGGTATAAGTTTGCCCTAAGATTGTATCGGTGAGATTGGGAAATTGCGGGTGAGGCTGATGATTTTCTAATAACCCGCCGCTGATTTGACCGGACTGGTCACAGCGCAGTAACAACGATTGGTAGCGCCGCGCATCTTCTTGACGCTGATTGAGACCAGCGATAATCTTAGCTGCTTCGGCCCAAATTTCCGGACGTTCGATACTAGAAGTAGTGAGTGGCAATTTGCGATGCGAACCACGTACACGCATAGCAGGGAAAATTTTGCCTTGTGCAATATCATAGTATAACGAATATTCCATTTTGTTGCGGTAATGAAAATCTTGACCATCAGTATGGACCGGCTCAATATTGATTTCATTTAGAGAAACTTTTTGCTGACGCAGGATTTCCTGGAGCAATTCATGTTTTTGCGTTAATTCGTAATCATAATCCATATTTTGCC
This sequence comes from uncultured Candidatus Saccharibacteria bacterium, assembly GCA_964444615.1. GTDB lineage: Bacteria > Patescibacteriota > Saccharimonadia > Saccharimonadales > Saccharimonadaceae > Nanosyncoccus. The sequence continues at coordinate 49,388 of CAYUHY010000001.1, forward strand.
AGGGCGAGGTCGCTAAATAGCATTGATCTTTAGGTGCAATGCGATGCGATGAAGTAGCGGCAAAGTCTAAAGCAATACCGTCGGCATAGCTAGATTTGTCTTTTGTAATCTGACATCTAGTAACAATTTCTCCCGGCAGAACATTCCAGAGCATGATTTTCTTACCATCTTCGAGCGTGCCCAAACCTTGACCGCCTGGGATTAACTTGTCAATTTTTATGCGTCCGGTGATATATTTTTCTGGTTTTTTGGTCATTTTTAACTTTAAAATGGGTTTTCTGGTTATTATTTATTCATCTGGTGATATATTATTCGTATCGCAAAGCGTCAATCGGATTCTTGTGCGCGGCTTTCCAAGCTGGTACAGTGCCAGCAATAAAGGCGATCAGCATGACTACGCCAATAATCGGCAGCATGTTGCTGAGCGTAAAAGTGAAGAGGTTAAAGGTTGGGAAGACTTCGAGAAAGCCTCCGGGTTGATGAACGGCAAAATTGACCGCACTACCTACACCAAGCGCTAATACTACGCCCGCCAGTGATCCCCAAAAACCGAGTGCAATTGCTTCCAAGGAAAAATTGAGGAAAATTTTGCCCGAAGACATGCCAAGAGCTTTGTCGAGACCGATTTCGCGCGTACGCTCTTCTACAGACATTAATAACGTATTGATAATGCCAATTGCTGCCGCCAGCAAAGCAATACCGCCAAAAATCGTGAAGACGATCATAATGACATCAAAGAAGGTATGAATGGCGCCCATTAAATCTGAAACGGTAAGCGCATAGAAGCCATTCTCCTTGAGCGAATCTTTAATTTCCTGCTCGGTGTATTTAGTATTATCAAAACGAGTTTGCACGGCGTAGGCGGTTTCTTTTTGCTCGGCAGGATAGTATTTAGTGACAACATCATACATAGCTTCTTCTAAACTGGGATTGATGATCGACCCATTAACTGCCACTACACCTTTGGCCTGAACGCCGACAACTTTGGCTTTAAAAGTTACCGGCTTTTTGGTGCCAGCATCCATCACGGCGAGCTGGACAGTTTTGCCGATAGCATCCTCATCAGAGCTAAAACCTAGAGCTTTGGGATATCCGGGCTCGAGCGTGATTTCGTATTCTTTGGCATCGCGATTTGGCAAGCCTCCGGCTGTGGTAGCAATTTTAAAATCTCCGGGTGGCATTGCGCCCACTGTGATAACGTATTTTTTATCAGTTTCGTCGCTCGTGATGTATTCGGTAGGGATTTGTTTGGCAACATAAATATTATCAGCATCGATACCGTCAATTTTTTTGAGTTTTTCTAGTTGCTCTTTGGTAAAAGCGGTCATAACGCGATTCGGATCATATTCGCGAGGCTCGCTATTGCTGCTACCCATCATCATGGCACTCATAGCATCAACCGAACCCTCCGGCATCACCATGAGGTAATCTTCCCCGCCTAAGCTAGCGGTTTGATCATCGATAAATTTATCGACACCCGTGTTAATAGCGCTATTGAGTGCAATTGTAAAGCTGCCAATGAAGATGGCTAAAATGGTCAAAAGCGTACGCGCTTTATTGCGCAATAAATTATGGTTTGCAGTGTAGATGCTTTCAAAAATACTCATTAGTTTTTGCCCTCCTCAGCCGGAACTTTCATTTTCCATTTACCATCAACCCATTCTCCTTGCGGTTCATCGACATTAGCAACTATTTCACCATCCGAGATACGAATTTGACGATCGCAAAGTTTTGCTAAATCTTCATCATGCGTGACGATAATGAGCGTAACACCTTTTTCTTTGTTGAGACCAAAAAGTAGATCGATCACTTTTTCACCAGTGCCAGAATCTAGATTACCCGTAGGCTCGTCTGCAAATAAAATTTTGGGGTTATTTACGATTGCTCGGGCAATACAGACACGTTGTTTCTGACCGCCGGAAAGATCATTAGCCTTGAAGCGGAGGCGATCTTCCAATCCCACCGTAGTAAGAGCTTTTTCTGCCGAGTTATGACGTTCGCGTGCGCCAACTCCAGCAATTTTGAGAGGCAAAACAACATTTTCCAAAACGGTATCATTTGGATTCATGAAAAATTGTTGAAAAACAAAGCCAAAAGTACGATTTCGTAATTTGTTTAGTTCATGATTACTAAGTTTCGTAGAGTCAATCCCATCAATTTTGATAGTGCCGGAAGTTGGCTTATCTAATAATGCTAACAAGTGCATCAGTGTAGATTTACCAGAACCAGATTTGCCTACGATGGCAACTGATTCGCCCTCATTGATATCTAAGTTGATACCTTTGAGCGCTTCAAAAGCAGTCGAATGTTTACCATAAACCTTTACTAAGTCTTTTACTTCTATGACCTTATTCATCTTTATATTTTACCATAGTTTTATACTTTTACGATTTTGATTCGGCTAAATATATTGCCAGACTGGACCGTTCGCGGTATCTTTGACTGTAAAGCCGCGCGTAGCTAATTCATCACGCAAACGATCCGCTTCAGCGAAATCACGTTTTAACTTTGCATCGTTTCTGAGTTCTACTAAATGTAAGCTTTCTGGGTCAATGTCCGGCGAGTCATCCATCAAATCAAGACCAAAAACTTGATCAACTTTTTGCCAGAATTCTAAATTCGCATTACCGGATTCTTCGATGAGAGCAAAGGCTTTAGGTGAATTAAGATTATCGCCGAGCGCTGCCAAAATTGGCGCACAATCACAAGTACTAGTAAAGCCTTGCCGACATTCAGCAATGCGATTACGCCAATTGGTGCGACGAACTCTGGCGGCGGCCAAATTTTCCATATTAAAATCACGCTCCGATTGATAATGACCTTGCAAAACCCAAGTTTTGAAATCCATTGCACTATAACCTTTGGCTCCTAGATCATCAATCGTCCAAATATTGCCGAGTGATTTAGAAATCTTTTGCTTATCGACAGTTAAGAAATTACAATGCAACCAATATTTCGCAAGTTGCTTATCAAAGGCAGCTTCACTTTGGGCAATTTCGTTGGTGTGATGAACTGGAATATGATCGATACCGCCGGTATGAATATCGATAGTCTCACCTAGTTCAGCATGAATAATGGTAGAACATTCAAGATGCCAACCAGGGTAACCATCACGATCGAGAAATTTCCAACGCATAGCATGTTTTTCGCCAGGTTGGATAAATTTCCAAACTGCAAAATCAGAAGGATGTTTTTTCTCCTCGGAATATTCTACGCGCGCACCAGCTTTGAGATTATCTAAATCAAGGTTAGCAAAGTCGGGATACTTTTTGAATTTACTCGTATCATAATAAATGCCGTCTTTGGTTTCATAAGTGTAGCCTTTTTGAGTTAGGATTTTGACAATTTCTTCGTCTTCATGAATATAATCCGTAGCTCTAGCCCATACAGCGGGCTCGGTTAAATTTAGCGCACGAAAATCTTTTTGAAAAGCATCAATATAATATTCTGCAACCGCCCAAACGCTTTTGCCACTTAGGCGTGCACCTTTTTCCATTTTGTCTTCGCCGTCGTCGGCATCGGAAGTAAGATGGCCGACATCAGTAAGATTCAAAATGCGCTTCACTCCATAACCTTCGGCAAGAAGAGTGCGTACTAACAAATCCCAATAAACATAGGATGCGAGGTTACCAACGTGCGGCTGACTATATACTGTAGGGCCACAAGTATAAATCTTAACTTCTGTAGGATTAAACGGATTAAAATTTTCTACCTTGCGGGATAAAGTATTATACAGCCTCATTCACACTCTCTTCTCTTAGTATTTTTTTAATTTCTAATAATATTTTAGCACGTTTTCCGGCGGATATATCATGATGCCCAATTACGCTAGTATAATGAAGATATTTTTCGTTATGTTTTAAAGCTCGTTTTAAGTTAGAACTCATCACGAGAGGATCAAAATGACCATGAATAATTAAAGTTGGGATATGAATTTTCACAAAAGTTTGGTAATTATGTGGATTGAGGATAATATTTTTCATCGATTTTTGAAAAGCTTTTGTTTTCAAATAATCGCTACGAAAACTACTAAACTTCTGCACGATTTTTGCTACTACTTCGGCCGCTGGTACGTCGGTGGCGATTTGATAAAGCGAACCGTAAGTTTTTAAATAAGCTTTGTCGGGCAATTTTGCTAATTCATCTGCCATCAACACAGGTGGTGAAACTAAAATCATTTCGCGAATTGGAAAAGGTTTGTGGTAGTTAACGGCATAATCAGCACAAATTAGCGAACCCATAGAGTGACCGACTAAGACGATAGCTCCGTGTGGTTTGATCTTTTTGATTGCTAAGTGCAAAGCGGATAAATATTCGGCTTCATTATATTTGAGCCAATCGGCTTTGAGTGATTTGCCAAATCCCAGTAAGTCTAGTGCTACCAGGCGGACCTCGTCTAATTCGGGATCGAGATTAAAAATTTTCAGAGTAGTAAGCCAAGTTTGAGAGGTGGCACTGATACCATGAAGAAAGATTACGGTCACTTTGGCATTTTTACGTTTATTATCGTAAGTAGCCTTTAACCGGATAGGCACATGGAAGAATTTATGATAAATCCAAGTGGCAATGTTATAGATTTGACTCACCATGATTATTTTCCTCGTATTCTGCCAAAAGTCCGGGCAGAATTTTTACGACGTCCGCCACCACTTCATCATAGCTCATATCGTAAGTACGAAAACCCGCTGCGTAAGGATGTCCGCCTCCGCCAAAAAATCCTGCAATTTGTTCGGAAACTGGTTTGCTACTGCGGACCTTGCCGGTAATTTTGCCATCTGGATAAGTTTTTATGGCGATAGCGACTTCGACACCAGAAACTAAGCGGAGTTCTTCAATAATTAGAACATTAGGATTGTATTCATCAGAATATTCTTGGATTTCTTCAAATGGTATATGTACGGTAGCAAGTTTGCCGTCAAGCGAATACTCGACGCGTTTAATAAGGTCGGCTTTGTAATCCAAAATGCGAGGAGATTTTTTCATATATTCGCGCCGCATTTCGTCGAGTTCGGCTGGATTGGCGCCAAGTTCGATTAAATCGGCCATTACCCGCATCGTATCCGCCGTAACACCTGCACTCACTAAACCAAGGGTATCAGAAGAAATTGCCATATACAGAGCTTCGGCAGCTTCTTTGCTAATGGGCAGTTGGTTCGCAGTGGCAATTTTATAAATCAAATCAGCACAGGCCGGCAATGATTCAATAATTGCTTCGTGCGGAAATTCAAGATCGTCTTCGGTTTCATGATGATCAATTACGAGTACTGGTTTAGAATACAGACAGTTTTTGATTGCTGCATCTTCTAGCAGTTTGGAGAGTAGAATACTAGAAGCAGTATCAACAATAATATATCCGTCGGCACGATAATCAAACTCATTGTCGACGCGCGACCAATCTTTGAAATAATGCAGATATTTCGGAATATCAACAGGGCAATAAAGATGATTTTCGGTTTTCGTCAAAATATAATCTAAAGCAATCGCTGAGCCCAAAGAATCTCCGTCGGGATTCTCGGCTTGAATAATACAAATTCTTTTCTTATCGGCCAAAAACTCTACAAACTTTTTATACATACTTCGTATTATAACACAATTATTATTTATTACGAGCTGGATTTTGTAGACTCACAATTTGCAGGAGCAGAAGTTTTGGATGTGGATTTTGTTGGCATGGCTTTGGATGATTTAGTAGTTTTGTTAGACTTTTTCTTACGCGGGGTATGCTTTTTGGCCTGCATCTCAGGAAAGGCTTTAACCAAGCGACGATTAAGTTTGCCTTTGTCCATTAAGATTTCTCGAACGTGCTCAGTAATTTCTTCAGTGGCGTCGGATTCTACTGTACCCACCGTAACACGACAGACGATAATTAACCAAAGCGAAAGTGCGATGTCAGCTACCATCACCGCCAAAAGTACGCCAGCGATTGCAATGCGCGGTTTTAGAGTAATGGCTTCGAAGAATCCGAATAAAACTGGGTTAATTAGCTTAACGACTAGAATCCCCATTACTCCAAAATAAAAAAGATTTTCCAAACAAATTCGACCGCGAATGTTAAAAGGTTTTTCGGTATAATCCCACCAGCGCACGCGAAAAAGTTTTTCCATGGCGTAGCTAGTGAAATATTCCAAAAGTGCACTACCCAAAACTGCGACCACGAAAATGGCCACGAGATTATTTACATTCCTTAGTAGTAGGGTCATAAAAATTGCACCAAAACCATAAATAGGGCAAACTGGACCAATCAAAAAACCACGATTAGTAACTTTGCGATGCATCATAAAAGTCACTGCGACCATTTCTAAAGCCCAGCCCAATACTGAATAAGTTAAGAATACCAAAAACCAAGTTGCAATATTACCAGCAACTGCCATTAAGATGTAACCTTACTTTTTGGTTTTTTAATTTCTGGCAACACTGCAATGAGAATAGCTAATATGGTGACGATGAGATAACCTAAGATCAAAATCCAATTGATCTCCACTACGAAAAAGCCTAGCAGAGTATTAATCAAACCATGCAAAAGCATACAGTAAAAGACAGAGCCCGTACGGTGATATAAACTACCAAGAATAATTGACTGTATTAAAGCATCCAGTGCAAACCAGAAGAATGGCAAGGCTTGCTGCGGAGATCCATTCACGAACCAGAGTGGTAGATGCCAAAGTGCCCAGACTACACCAATTAGTAAAACTGTAACTACAAAATTTAGAACAGGGTTTTTAATTTTCTGACCCAAGACACGTTCTAACAATGGTTGCATAGTTCCCCGCCAACCTAATTCTTCATTGCCACCTCCAAACAAACTCGAAACTATAAAAACGATTGGTAGTGCGTAGATGGGGGTAGCAGGATTCGTATTAGAAGTAGAAAGCATAATAACGGCGCACTCTAGAATTACAAAAAGTAAAAAGTAGATCAAGGCTTTAGATTTGTGCTCAAAAATAAAATTAAGGATCTTCTTAGGATTTATTTTGCCATCGATACACATAATCGCCGAGATAGTAGGGCCAAATCCACCAATAATGAAAAATACCATACTGAGCGGATCCGCGAATTTAGTAATATTAAGCGCGGTTAATAGAATTAAGATCCCCCAGCTTAGCCAACTGATGAAAAATGTAATCAAAAGATACTCTTGTATACGCCATTCATCTTTGTATCCTTTAATTTTGTGCATCTTATACCTCGATATCGCCGATTAATTTAACACTATCTTGCTCTGGTAAACTTTCCACGGATTTTAATTTGCGTTCGATTTGGCGTGATGTAACTTCGGCACTACCAATTTTGTTTGCAGTTTCTTCTAATTTTTTCTTGGTGGCAGCGAGTAAGTCGCCAAATTTACCAAATTGAGTTTTGACGGCGCCGAGAGTTTGCCATACTTCGGCGGAACGCTTCTCGATTGCTACACTACGGAAGCCCATAGTGAGGCCAGATAGAATCACTGGTAATGTAGAGGGGGAGGCAATAATAACGTTATGCTTCTGGCGAATTTCGTCACTTAAGCCGGCAATGCGTAAAATTTCTGCGTAGAGGCTTTCGGTCGGTACAAACATCACGCCAAAATCTGTGGTGAGTGGTGGATCTAGGTATTTGCCAGAAATCTTTTTGGCTTGCTCTTTGACATCATTAGATAATGATTTACGATGTAATTCAATTTCTGCTTTGCCAGCGTTTTCGTAAGCATCGAGCAAACGTTCGTAATTTTCGATCGGAAACTTACTATCAATCGGGAGATAAACAGTGGTTTCGTCTTTGCCGGGCATTTTGATAGCAAACTCTACGCGATCATTACTACCCTTTTTGGTAATAATATTTTCTTCATATTGTTCCTTGGCCATGCAGTCGGAAATGATATTACCGAGCTGAACTTCGCCATAAATACCACGAGTCTTGACACCCTCCATTACTTTGCGAAGATCGCCTACGCCATTAGCAAGAGTTTTCATTTCGCCCAGACCTTGGTAAACTTGCGTAAGCTGGCCAGAAATTTGTTTGAAACTTTCGGTAAAACGCCGTTCGACTGACTTCTGCAATTTTTCGTCAACCGTCATACGCATTTCCTCAAGTTTTTTGGCGTTGTCGTCTTGTAAACTTTTGACGCGGACATCGACGGTTTTTTGGATGCCTTGCAGATTATCGGAAATTTCTTTGCGGTTGTCGCGAAATTCGTTTTCAATCTTCGGGGTAATCTTATCTAGCTCAGCTTCAACACGAATCAAACGCTCTTCTAACTTTGAAGTATCAACGACCGGCGCGGCAGGTTTGCGCAACAAAAGTAGGACTAACAGTCCCACCGCGACAATCGTTAAAAGCAGTAACGCTATTTCCATAGGCTTTATTATACCACTATATATTCAAAAGCTCCAGAGTTTTTTAATAAATCGTACTGAAAAATGCGTCGAAAATTTTGTTAAAGTGCGTTCGAAAGATCGTGAGAGAAAATACGTGCGATGTCGTGTGGAAATAATTAGATGCGACGTTCACGAATGATGCTACGACTACATAGATAAGTAATCACGAAGTAACCGCCATAAATGACAATGATTAAAGCTGCTGTCATTAAGATTGAAGTTATTAAATTCATTCCACCAAAGGCCTCGAGTATATAGCTGCAGAAGATAATTCCAAACACGGAATGAATGATTGCAATCGCCAAAGGAAAACCAAAGAAAATAGCAATTTGCCAGAACAAGGCGCGATTAATCATTTGTTCACTTGTACCGATTTTGCGTAACATTTCAAATTTCATTTTGTTATCACTACTTTCGGATAATTCTTTCAGCGCCAAGACAGCAGCGCTAGAAATTAAGAACGTGAGTCCTAAGTATAAGCCGATGAAAGTTACCATTGCGCCAAGCCCTACGCCATTGTCGATTAAGTTACTGCGTGTTTGGACCCAGAATGAAACTTTTTCACCCTCATTCAGCGCATCTTTCCAAGTCCCCTCGATAATCTTATCAACTTCGCGACGATCCATTTTATCAGTATATTTCGCGACGGAACGTTTGGTGGTATATTTTTCACCCGTAAATTTAAAACTATCAGGTACTATAATTAATCCGCCATTATCATTAGATGTAGTCGAGAGCTCGTACTTGCCGTTGAGACATTCTTGGTATTTCGGTTTGAGAGTTTGACCAAAAATTTTGATTTCCGGATTGGTAGCTAAGCCACGATTGCGCATATCCACCATGCTTTGGTAATTTGCAACTACAGCATATTCATCTTTTGCTAAGTCGACTTCAGGATTATGAAATAACTTTGCCAAAGCATTATATTCACTTTGCTTCATAATATTTTCGGCGCGATCATAATAGATCATTGGATATTCAGTTTTCATTTCAGCAGCTACACTGCCCAAAGATTTTTCTAAATTCCATTCCGGCAGAGTATACAATGTATAACTTGTATAACTACTAAAAATATCTTTGAGATCAATGTCTTTGGACTGGTAAAATTCTTCAACATCCAGACCATCGGATTCTTCTTCATCATCTACGGTAATTGTCAAAGTACCATTGTCGTTATTATTGACGCGATAAGCTTCTTCAAACTCAACGTCGACAGGCATATTGGCTTTGGCAGTTTCATTCATAGAATTACGGATCGACATGGCAGAACTAAATACGCAAATCGTGACAAAGAGCATGAGACAAATCATCGTCATCGACATTACTGTGGTATTAATTTTGCTACTAAATTGACGCAACGTGAAACTATTAAGTTTGCGATAATAAACTTTTTTCCAGTTCATAAAGATGCGTAGTAAAAGTCCAGACAATGACCAAAAAAGTAGAAATGTCGCAATACAGCCAGTACCAAGAATCAGCCAAACCATATATTCGGTACTCATTAAAATATCTTCTACACCCGCTGTCACGGCATAGTAGGCCCAGGCCAACATCGCTACTGCAATCACGAAAACAATTGTACAAAGCCAAGGATTTTTCATTTTAATTTTTTCGCTGCGACGTCCGTCAGAAAGTAGAGTAATTAACTTTTGACGATTAATATTAACTGTATTAAAAATCATTACAATTAAATAAATGATCCCGAAACAAACTAAAGTTTTGATACAGCCGGAAGCTGAGAAGACAAAAGTAAAATTAGTTAAGTCGGCTTCAAATAAATTTGCTACAATCACACTCGTAAATTGTGAAATAACAATTCCTAATAGTAATCCTACAGCAAGAGAAATTAAACCAATAAAGAAAGTTTCGATTAACAAGACTTGCGAAATTTTGCGTTTGCTCATACCTAACGTGAGATAAAGGCCAAATTCTTTGCTACGTCTTTTAATTAAAAATCGCGAAGCGTACAGAATTAAAAATCCTAAGATAAATGCGACAAACACACTCACGAAAGATAATATAGTAGTCATCATATCGACAATTTGGTATAACGACTCGTTAATATTTAACATTGCCGTTTGGCTTTCGATGGCATTAAAAATGTAAAAGATCGCCACGCCCAAAACTAATGTAAAAAAGTAAATTGCGTAATCTTTGATACTACGTTTAATATTTTTAAAAGCAAGTTTTACAAACATGTTAGTTTTCTCCTGCTTCGCGAGCTGAAATTTTTTTGTAAATTAAATTTTCGTCCAAAATACGGTAATTTCGTGCTGGTATCACTTGCACAAAAATTTGTTTATTTTTTAATAATAAGTTTTCGCACGATTTTAGATTGGGGATTGGTTGAATAAATTTTTTTAATTTCCGATTTTCTTTATAAAGCATCGCTTAAATCTCCGCCAAGTAAAGTAATGACATTAATGATGGCATCAAAGAATTTTTTGCGCGTATCGTTACCTTTGCGCAGCTCATTAAAGATTTTACCGTCTTTAATAAAAATTACTCGCGTAGCATAAGACGCAGCAAAAGCATCGTGCGTGACCATTAAAATCGTAGCCTGATATTTTTCATTGAGGGTTTCAAATTGTTCGAGCAACATGCGAGATGATTTAGAATCAAGGGCACCAGTAGGTTCGTCAGCCAAAATTAATTTTGGATTCGTAATAATGGCACGCGCGGAGGCGACTCTTTGTTTTTGGCCACCACTCATTTGGTAGGGGAATTTCTCCAAAACGTTTTCGATATTTAATTCTTTGGCAACTTTGTTGACACGCTCATCAATTTCACTAACTGGACAATTTTGAATCGAAAGTGCTAAAGCAATATTTTCACGAGCCGTTAATGAATCGAGCAAATTAAAATCTTGAAAAATAAAACCTAATTCTTCGCGACGGAAACGATTGAGATTCTCGCCTTTTAATGCCGTAATGTCTTCGCCATTAACATAAATATGTCCGGACGTAACGCGATCGATAGTAGAAATGACATTGAGAAGTGTGGTTTTGCCAGAACCACTAGAACCCATAATTGCGACAAACTCACCCTCTTCGACCGTAAAAGAAATATCATCAATTGCTTTGGTCAGTGAAGAACGGCTGCCATAATATTTTTCAACTTTTTCTAATTCTAGAATTGTTTTCATAACTTTCTCCTTATTGGTATTATAGTTTTGATGTTTGCTTTTGTCGTGTTTATGGCGTTACAAGTTTCTTACAATTTTGCAAGGTTTGAAGTTATGATACGACATCATAATATTTGTTTTGATCGAAGGTAATTTGAATTTCGGTATATTGATTTTTGACCGAGTTAATCGCAACCTGATGCCCTAATTTTTGACACATGGTTTTGACAATATAGAGTCCCATGCCGGTAGATTTATTAGTATTATGTCCATTGGCGCCGGTGAAAGATTTTTCAAAAACGCGGGGCAGATCCTTGGGATCAATTCCAATACCATTATCCCAAATTGATAAAATGAATTTATTCTTTTCGGCTTTACCAGAAATGACAATCTTGTTGCTATGATATTTAACACTATTAGCGATAATTTGATTGAGCATAAATTCGAGCCATTTTCCATCTGTTTGAATTTTGTGATCAACATTTTCGACTGCGAAATCAATGTTGCGCGCTTGTAGCATCGCTCGATTACGATTTGCAACTGCACCAATAATTTTTGTGAGCGGCACAGCACTAATAATATAATCACGTTCGGCGTTTTCGGCGCGTGACAAATATAAAATTTGTTCTACACAATCATCCAAACGTTTGATTTGTTCGTTCTTTTTGGGATCTTTTGCTAGCAAGGATAAAGTAGCGAGTGGTGTTTTGACTTCATGAATCCACATTTCGACATATTCTTGGAATTCCCGAGATTGAGTATGATATTTTTTAATATTTTCTTCCATTGATTTATTAATTTCGTAGATAGCATCAAAAAAGATTTTGCCATCATAAAAATTTGGCTGTTCAATCGTTTCTAAAACTAAATAAGCTTGGTCGAGCTCGGCAAGATTCTGCAAAAAGTTACGATAAAAATTTCGGCGACGCAAAAATTCAATTGCAAAGACCAAAATCACAAAACTCCAACTAAGAATACTTAGGAAGCAAATTAAAGTAGGCGGAATTTTAAAAGCCGCTAAAAACAATATTGCAATAATCCAAAACATCAAAGCTAGAAGTAATATGCAAATTTTGTCACGCAGAAAACTACTAAAGCTGGCTTTTTCAAATAGTTCCGCGTTAGATTTTTGGTCTCGTGCCTTGATAGCTTTCATGACAAAACGTAGCCCAAACCTTTGCGGGTATCAATTGCATTGTCGAGACCGAGCAGTTTTAACTTGGCGCGTACACGACTAACATTAACCGTCAAGGCATTATCATTAATATATTCATGATTATTCCAAAGATCAGTCATGAGATCATCGCGCGTCACAATTTGACCTTGACTGCTCAAAAGATGACCCAAAATAATCATTTCGTTTTTGGTCAGGAGAATCCGTTTTTGATGATTTTCGATGACGCCGCGCGCAAGATCGATTTTGAGATCATGAAAATCGATGATTTTATCTAGCGAACCATCGAGACGTTTAAGAATCGCCGCAATGCGCAATAGTAAAATTTGTGGATTGTAGGGCTTAGTCACATAATCATCAGCGCCATAACTCATAGATAGCACTTCGTCCATTTCCGAACTGCTGCTCGTGAGCATGATCACTGGTGTTGTAATCTTGGTACGCAAAGTTTTTAGCAATAATTCTCCGTTGATCGTGCCGAGATTAATATCGAGTAAAATTAAATCGGCCTGATGCTGAATAATATCATCTACTAACTTAGCAAGATTATCGCTGTTATATTTATCAATTGGCACAACTTCAGCAATATAGCCAGAACTTTTCAACAAATCTGCTAATTGCAGACGCATCATTTCTTCGTCTTCTATAATCAAAATCTTTTGCATTTGGTAGTATTATAACACTATTTAGGAGAATGTGCTAATTTCTGATTTTGTTAGGTTTTAAGATATAGGATTTTCTTGATGGGACTGGCTTGAAGTTTCTAAACAGACCCGGTCGTGACAACAGTTAAGACATGCTGAAGGCGCGGCAATGGTTGCTCGACAGACCCGGCTGAAAAAGGAAAAAGAATACGGGGCGCCAATGAGTTTTTTCAACAGACCTGGTTGGCTACATATTATTTTATACTTGCGTTTATATGCTAGCTAGGCGGTTCTTTTAGTCTGTTTCAAAACTATTGGCGTCCCACATTTGGTTTTAGTTTGTGCTCTCGAGGGGTTTAGAAATTAGTTGCGGGCGATACACCGCACAGCAAAACCACGATAGCGACTGTCTATTACCGTACCTGGATGTGGTACATCGCCATCTTTTATCTCCATATAGTATGCATACTCAGCGCTACTTACCGTACTAGACCACCAAAAACCGTAACTAGATCCTAAGCTAAACCTACCATCCCTAACGAAACCAGTATGCTTAAAATTATACGGCAGATCCTGTATTTTTATAGTACCAGCTTCATTGTACAAAGACTCAGAGAGAGCCAATGCCCTATACTCGCCATCCGTATCTCCTGATGGAAGTTTCCAGCCCCTAGGGCAAATACTAGTACTTGCATTACCCGAGCTTAATGAGCTACTAGCACCTGCTCCTGCCGTAGCAGCAGTCCAAGAATAGTATACAGTGTTTCCGGAATTGGCACTACTTGTATTGTAAGATTGGGCAACATAATAATTACTATCTGAGAAATCTGTACTAGATAGTGAAGTTATTGGTGCAGGTAGAATATAACTGGAAGTTACATCAGAATCAGCAGAAGTAAGAGTACGGCTACCTTTGAGTAATAAATTACTAGTCATCCAGCATCTGCCATCAGCAAACTTACGCACAGTATAGGAATTATTATCTCTAGTGTCTTTAAGAGTGTAAGTGGTACCGGTAGATGTATTAGTACAAATATTTGGTGTTACGTCCTGCATATTGTTAATATCCGCAAGCGTGAGTTTTCTCGGTGTAGCCACCATACTTAGTTGTACGCCAGTCTTATAGTGTCCAGAATTAGTATTATTCTCGGCGAATTTAGCTGCAAACACTATGCGTTTGGTAGTAGAAGATAAAGTAGTATTACCTACTGAAGTAAGATTAGAAGCACTTTCTAATCTTCCCGTACTTAAGTTACTACCGCTAGTACCATACGCAGGCATAGTGTAATACTTTAATACTGAATTAGAGCTAACTTTATTCTCCATGTTACTCGTCCAAGCAAACCCCCACGAGTTATCAGCTAGAACAAGACCCTTAGCCCCATTAGCACCAGTAAGCGTAGTAGTTCCTCCATCCAACTTCAGACTATTATATCCATTCGCGTATGATACCTGTAATGTATAACTATCTATATCACTAGCAGAATAAGTAACATTACTACTAAGATAAGCCGTATCACCAGGAGCTATGGTAGTAGATAAAGTAGGATTAGAAACACTGAGAGAAGCAGTAGGATTTACCGCAGCGTAACATTCACCATTAAATCCACTCATCATATCACTCACCACAAAACTCAGCAAAAGTATACACATAATATATGCTGGGATTTTTAGATATCTACCCAACCTACTAAGCGGAGTCATAACTACCTGGCTGGCGCGGGTCCGAATCACGGCCCCGAAACGCAGTGAGGGGATTCGATTCGGAGAGCGCCACCAGACGACGCTAGTAGGTTGGTAGATATCTTCTTTACCACAAATAGGACAAAGCTTGATACGCGCATTAGACTTCTTATTACTTTCACTCATTCTTACAGCTGGAATACTATGAAGAGTTAATTTAGTAATAGAATTAGTAAACTTCTTTTGGTATTTTCCTGGAGATTTGGAAAAGTTACCAAAGTTAACATTACGTCTTTTGCGTTGCATCACGCCCTCCTTTTTGTGGATTTTGGAAAACCTAAATAGTTCAGAAGTAAAACTAATTAGATTTTTGGTTTAGTATATATACATACGGCATGACGTTTCTACTATGTAATTCTATAAGTAAAATAGAATATAAGTAATAGAGTTTCTAAATTACTATGAAGTTTATAATAAAAACGACACCGTAGAGGTGTTACAACAATCTGTTCAGTGAACTTTGCAGTTGTGAACGGCGATAGTTACCCTACGGTGCCGTTTGAAATTCACAACTAGCAAAATATATTTCTAGTTCACTTAAATAATTTCAGATTGTTGTAACTCTTTCATTATAGCACATATATGCACGTTTATTGCAGATTTTTATTTTTGATAACCACAAAAAGCATGGGCTGTGGAAAACTACTTAGTAATCCAGTCTAGACATAACCACGATTATAAGCTATATTAGAAATAGGTTTTGTTGTTATCGTTGGTGATGATATTAATATCTACATCAACGATAATGTTTTTTTGTTGGCAATTGTTTTTCTTATGGTCTAGAGTAGTAATCACCAGCTTTAAAAATAGACAAAATATTTGTACCATTTTTACCTCCTGTGTTTTACTTAATATTTTCAAGCACAAGTCTTCGCCTATCAATAATTCCACACCCTTTTACGCTTGTACTTATAAAATCTCTAGCCGCCCATGCTCCTGCGCGTTGTATCATACTTGTCAAGCAAACAACAAGCACAAGCATTCGTTTTTTAGAAAAATCATCTCCACCCCTAGATATAGAGGGTGTTTTGTGATATAATATGGCGTGTATGTTTGAATATCAACACTAATTACAAAATATTTATGAATAATACGAATGCAAAGTTGACAGGTTTGCTGGAAAAAGCAAACCATAATCCGATTAATGCTCACTTAATCCAACATGGACGTAGTGTGGGCGAGGCTGCGGGGCGAATTGCAAAGGCGCTCAATGAAGCAGGGCAAAATTTGGATGTTGAAAGAATTATTATTTTGGGTCGAATTCATGATATTGGTAAGCTTGATGGATTCTACAATTTTATTGGTCATTTATTAAAAGGCTACGCTGATTTGAAGCGTGAACATTATCCGGATGAGTATTGCAATATTTGTTTGACGCATTCTTTCATTAAGAATGATGCTAATTTTACCTTGAGCGGGTCGGTCTTTGATCCGAAGTTTTTGCCGAGTAAAGAATTTATGGATAGCTTGTCGGATGTAATACCCGAAAGTGATAAATGTCAATTTTTGACAAATTTTATTGCTCAGCACGAATTTACTTTGGAGGAAAAAATTATTAGTTTGTGTGATTTAATGTGCTTTTTTGATATTTTAACCTTGGAGCAAAGAATGATTAATATTATTTCTCGACACGGCACATATCAAAATACGCAAAACTTTGTGAACGAAGCTTTGGCCTTGAAGGCAGAGATTGATCAGATGTTAGGCTATAATCTTTATGGTCTTTTTCCGGAGCTAAAAACAGCTTTGATGTAAAATTTATTATTTAGACTTTAGCAAACGATTGAGGCGAAAAGCAACCGCAATCACTGGCAAACTTGCGATGCCGAGCAGAATAATCGCGTATTGTATCGGCAAAAATAGTAGAATTGCGGAGATAAGAAGCCCGAGTAAAAACTTCCCGGCCTGTTGCATCACGACAAGATAAACTAAAGCGTCCCGGCGATCAGCTTTGCGAGTTTTGTTTAGTAAAGCTGTTTGGCAAAATATATGCAAAGGATCGCGCACGGCCGGGAGCAGAATGAAACCACTCGTGATCAGCAATATGCGCGGCACAAAATCAGTTTCCAAGAAAAATCCCGTCAAAATCAGAATGATGGAAATGAGGACCCAAAAACTTAGCCCGATGGCGACCTTGCTCTGAAACTTTTGATGAACTTTTGGATAAATCAAATCTACCAATATCCGAAGAATGCGCGACACAAACCACGCCAAACCTAAATAAGAAACCACTTGGTCGACACTGAGTTGACCTTCGAGCTGATATTGCAACAATAATTTGCTGTTCGTCTGCGCAAGATCGACAACGCAATAAAGTAAACCACAAAAAATCATAATCGTAAGAGAAAGTTTGATCGGATGCGGCAGAACTAATTTTTGTTCGGATTCGGTTTGGCTGGATTCGGCGGTTGTTGACTGATGATTAGGCTCTATGCGATCTTCGACATCAAAGACAAAGAATGACAATATGACGCCAATTCCGCAAATAACAATTCCGAGTAGCATGGGTAAGTTTTGCCATTCGGAGAAAAATACGCCTACCAATAATGAAGCAATCAACGTGGCAGAAGTGTAAACTAGATGGGCACGGCTAGAAATCCGGATATATTCCTTGCCTTGATGAAGATAGTTAAGGTTATTTTGAATTAAGACATCGCGCATTGCGGTTAGAACCACTGCAAAAGCTTGCAAAACCATAGCGAGCATAAAAACCCAATATTCGGTACCAAAAGTCAACAAAATGCTGGTTGCAAATAAAGCAATTACACCTAGACGCATAGACCAAGTATTGCCGATTCTTTCCGCAAGCTGAAGCACCGGCGACATAATTACACGCACTGCCAAACCGACGCAAACTTCCAGAAAAACGACTTGCGTAGCATCAAACTCTTTAACATTAGTAAGCCAAACCGTGTTAATTACGATATAGAAAACTAAATTATTAGTCAGGCCGGCCAGCCATGGGTAAATTCGATTGGCGCGTAAAATTTTGTTTTGCATTAGTTTTATTATAGCTTAAAAATCATTAAATTGCAGCTTTTGCCACAAGTGTTTACTGGAATGCCTCAAAGTTTGCGCTTCAAGTGTTATTTATCATTACCTACGGTCAAAATAAAATAGCCCCGAAAGGCTATTTTATTAAATTATTGCAAAGGTTAAACGAGCTTATGCTTTAGTGTTTCGCTTCTCGATAATCTCGTTGGCTACATTTGGCGGAACTTCTTCGTAGCCGAAGAGTTCCATAGAGCTCGCAGCACGACCTTGTGACATTGAGCGGAGATCGGAAGTATAGCCGAAGAGGTTAGCAAGTGGAGCAAAAGCCTTAATAAGCTTAGCGCCGCCATTAAGATCTTCCATTGCGTCAATACGGCCACGGCGAGAGTTAATATCGCCGATTACATCACCCATGAATTCTTCTGGAGTGGTGATTTCTAGCTTCATGACTGGCTCGAGCAATACTGGATTAGCGCGCTTGATACCTTCACGCGTAGCTAGGCTACCAGCGAGTTTAAAGGCAAGTTCGCTAGAGTCGACATCATGGTAGCTACCATCATAAAGTGTGGCTTTGACATCTACAACTGGGTAGCCAGCGATGACACCGCCATTAAGGGTTTCTTCAATACCTTGTTGGACTGGTTTGCGATACTCTTGAGGAACCACGCCGCCTTTAATCTGATCGATAAATTCAAAACCTTTGCCGGCTTCGTTTGGCTCAAATTTAACCCAAACATCACCATACTGACCACGACCACCAGACTGTTTAATGTGTTTACCTTGAGCCTCTGCACTGCCACGAATAGTTTCACGATAGGCGACTTGTGGGGCACCAGTGTTAGCCTCTACGCCGTGCTCTTTTTGAAGACGATCAATGGCAATTTCGAGGTGAAGCTCGCCCATACCAGAAATAATAGTCTGACCAGTCTCTTCATCGGTATGAACGCGCAAAGTTGGGTCTTCTTCGACTAACTTTTGCAAGCCTAAGCCCATTTTTTCTTGATCGGACTTGGTTTTTGGCTCAACTGCGATTGATACAGGAGGATCTGGGAAGGTGATATCTTCAAGATGAATTGGATGAGTAGGATCACAAATCGTGGTACCAGTAGTAACTTCTTTCATACCTACCACGGCGGCGATATCGCCAGCGGTAATTTCCGAGATTTCTTCGCGCTTATCAGCAAACATACGCACGATACGGCCTACACGTTCCTTGTCGCCTGTAGTGGCGTTCAGGACGGTATCACCAGATTTAAGTTTACCAGCGTAAACGCGGATGAAGATCAACTTACCTACAAATGGATCAGTAGCAATCTTGAAGGCAAGTGCGGTCAAAGGTTCGCTATCGCTGGCTTTGCGGACCACTTGGTTGCCGGTCTTAGGATCGATACCGACAGTTTGACCTTGATCACGATCGAGTGGGCTTGGCAAGTAATCAGTTACGAGGTCGAGGACTTTTTCTACAATTACACCGCGACCATCACCGCCGGTGACCAAGAAGAAGTCGCCATCCAAGACGCGTTTGCGCAAAGCAGCCTTGAGTTCGGTTTCGGTAATGGCTTCTTCGCCTTGATTGAAGAATTTTTCCATGAGGTTCTCATCGGCCTGTACTGCTTCCTCGACCAGGAGGCTACGAGCGTTTTTGGCTTTTTCGAGCATATCGGCAGGAATTTCGCCAACAGTTAATTCGTGATCAGCATAATCTTTGTAAGTATATGCTTTCATATCGACGAGATCGACGATACCGCAAATGTCTTTTTCGAAGCCGATTGGCAAATGAATCGCCACTGCATTCTTAGACAAGCGCTTATGGATACTGTCGAGTGATTTATAAAAATCGCCACCAATTTGGTTAATTTTATTAACAAAACAAATGCGTGGAACACCGTATTTGGTAGCCTGGCGCCAAACTGTCTCTGACTGCGCCTCAACACCCATCTTACCATCGAAAACTACTACAGCACCATCCAAGACGCGTAGAGAGCGTTCTACTTCCGCCGTAAAATCGATGTGCCCTGGGGTATCAATAATATTGATTTTATGATTTTTCCAATAAACCGTGACGGCCGCAGAAGTAATCGTAATACCACGCTCCTTTTCCTGCTCCATCCAGTCGGTCGTAGCACCACCCGTGCCACCTTTAACAAGGTCAATTTTGTGTTTGAGACCAGTACGATATAGAATCGCTTCTGAGGTCGTAGTCTTGCCCGCGTCAATATGGGCAATAATACCAATATTACGGAGCTTTGCTAAATCTGTAGCTTCACTTGCCATGAAAGTTTTCCTTTAAAAATTATTAATTTTGACCAAATCCATACGCGTTTCAAACCTGCGTCTCGTTTTAATAAAACTCAACACTTTAAAACGCCTCCGAGAAACTGGCTTTTCTTAATTTTATCATAAATTCGCGAAAAATCCTAGAGGATTTTGCTAGTTTTAGCTTAAAACGTTTTTGTTCAGCTTATATTATTTCGTTAATACTTAAATCGGGGGCTTTTTATCACTACTTAAGATATATAGTCGCTCTTTGGCGCGCGTCATGGCAACGTATAATAGGCGCTGTTGATCGGCTTTTTCATTGGCAAGAGTGTCACCAAATAGTTCAAAAATTGTCGCGTGCGGATGACTTGACATAATCATCTCTCGATTGGCCTCCAAAATGATCACGATTTCGGATTCTAAACCTTTGGACTTATGCATTGTCATGCCACGGATTTGCTTCTGAAATTGTTCTGTAGTTAGTAATTTTTGTTCGAGCAAAAGTATCTCCAGTGCCTGGAGGAAATTTTCGAGAGTTACGCCAATACAAGAGGTAAAATTATGACGATGTAATAGCAAAATCGATTTTTTGCGGTGCTTTTTGATAATTTTCAGCACCGTCTTTAGTAGGCGCGCTGCCTCAGCATACTGGAAGGGACTTTTGGGTTGATTGGACACTGGCTGCGTTTTCTGACAGACATTCGCGAGAGCCATTAAGTATCTCGCATCGCCCAAGCCATCTTCGTATAAGTCGGAATTGTCAAATTTAGTCTTCTGTGGGTTGACACGGATGATTTTTCCTGATTTTTTGCTAAAAGGGATTGCTTTTTCGGCTTTTGGGTTGTAGTTTTTGAGCATGTATTTATTAGCATTCTCGACAATGCGCTTGGCGCTGCGATAATTAGTGTTAAGCGGAATATTAATTACATCCTCAGGAAAATATTTTTGAAAATTAATAAAATAGTCTACGTCAGAACCGGCGAAACGATTAATCGCCTGCCAATCATCACCTACCACAAAAAGATGCGCCTCAGGGCAATTACTGCGCATGGCCATAATAATACTAAAAAATAAATAGGAAAAGTCTTGATATTCATCCACCATAATATATTTGAGTTTTTTAACTTTGGACAAGGCGGAATTAGTTGCAGAATGACTTTCCTGGAGAATGCGGGTGGCGCGCGACATCAAAATATTAAAATCAATTTGCGGATAATTAAGCGCGAGCAAGTATTCCTGAAAAGCAGCCAAGCAAGTTTTATGCAGGTAAATCTTATACTGATATTCATTATTATCTTCGTAACGCGCAATGTAGGTTTCTACTGCGCCACATAGCTCGCTAAGACCACTTTCGCCAGCAAACTTTTGACCAGCTCGAGCAATAAAACCATTGGCTAGACGTAGAATTTCGGTATATTCTGGTGGCGCGATTTTTCGGTTCTCGCTTTGCAAAACTTTGCGCACGGATTGTTTGACAAGTAGTTCATGCTCGGATTCGGAAATTATTTGCGGATTTTCGCCACTACGCTTGACAGTATCAAGAGCGAATTTATGAAAAGTTGAAGCAATTCTAATTTCCCTGCCCTGATTTAAATCTCGCAAGCTGACGCCATCGATCTCTACCGCGCCAATACGTTCATTAACTTCTGCAGCAGCGGTACGATTAAACATGAAGACGGCAATTTCGGAAAGCCGACATTGCTTAGTAGCGACCAGGAATGCAACTTTGGCAACGATTACACGAGTTTTACCCGAGCCAGCGCGAGCAGTGACAATGGTATTTTTATGATGATCAAAAACTGCTTTGGCTTGGTCATTATCCAATGTATAAGGCTGACCAAAAAGCGTTACATGAGTCTCAAACCAAGTTTTAGTAGTAGCAAAATCCTGAAAATGCGGCATACTCGGTCAGCAGCAAAATCAGTTAGGCTTGTAGTTTTTTACGCAAAATGTCTTGGGCGGCCGAGGGGTTGGCTTTGCCGTGAGATTCTTTCATAACTTGACCAACTAAGAACCCGAGGACTTTTTCTTGACCGGCCTTGAATTCTTCCTGAGCTTGTTTGGTTTCTGGTTTTGCCAAAACTACGTCAACAATTTGCTCAAGGGCACCAAGATCATTTTCCTGAGTCACACCAAGTTCTTTGGCAATGGTTTTGGTATCTTTGTAATGCATTTCTGGATCAAAGAATTTTAAGAAAACTTCTTTGGCACCAGTGCTAGATAATTCGCTTTTTTCGGTCATAGCTACCAAGTCTAGTAGCTGCTCCTTGCTCGGCAATTCATCATTCAAAAGGCTGGCATTTTCTTCGGCGAGAAGTACCGACGAAAAGAGGTTGGCAATTTTCTTAGCAGCTTTGTCATCATCAAGTTCGGCAAGTTTTTCCATAAGATGACGATAGTCAAGTAAGATTTCTACTGTATCGTGACCCAAAATTTCTTTAAAACGCGCTCGATAAGCTGACGGCATCATTGGTAGTTGAGCACGCTCTTCATCAATAATAGTAGCGGCAAGACGAATCGGCGGAATATCTGGCTCAGGCATGTAGCGATAATCAGCAGCTTCTTCCTTACCCCGCTGTGGAGTAGTTTCGCCAGTAGCATCGCTCCAGCCTCTAGTTTCCTGCTTGATTTTTTCGCCTTTTTCGAGCAGTTTAATTTGACGTTTAATCTCAAACTCTACTGCCCGCTCTACGCTACGGAAAGAATTAAGATTTTTTACTTCTGTGCGCGTACCAAGCACTTCGCTTCCCTCTGGCGCCACAGAAGTATTGATATCGAAACGCATATTGCCATTATATAAATCACCAAAGGTAACGCCAGCGTAAGTCATGAGGCGCCAAAGCTCTTTGACATATTCGCGTGCGTCGCTAGCAGAATGAATATCTGGCATGGAGACGATTTCGATTAGTGGTGTGCCGGCGCGATTGAGGTCGACTAAACTATCACCACTTTCGTGACTAAGCTTGCCCGCATCTTCTTCAAGGTGAGCATGTTCGATACGCACCTTATTGCCACTCGGTAATTCTACATAACCAGCACCAATAATCGGATAGTAGAGTTGTGTAATTTGATAACCTTTTGGTAAATCTGGATAAAAGTAGTGTTTGCGATCAAAACGGCTTTCTAAATTTATTTCGGAATTCAGTGCCAAACCCGCTCGCACTGCATAGCGTATCGCCATTTTGTTTAAGCGTGGCAACATGCCCGGCAAAGCATAGTCGACTGGCGACACACAAGAATTTGGTAACTTTTGGCGCGCATCATTATCTACTTCAGAAAATAACTTGGTTTTGGTAGAAAGTTGTACATGGCATTCGATGCCGATAGTTGGAATATATTTTACTTTTTCTGTCATTAAATTGCTCCTAGATTCTTTAACGCTTGCCGAAATATCATTAACGCTTGTCGTGCTTGATTGTAGTTTACCGTAAAATCACTTTCATGCACAATCTGGTTGCGTAATTTGTGCGCCTGCCAGATGCGATTAATGTCTGGCATTTTGTCGCCGATTTTTTTGAGGCGCTCACCCATGCTCTGACCCGGCAGCCCCATTTCCATTAGGGCTTTGTCTAATAGTTTGTCAGCTTCAAGTACGGCGAAATTATAGCTGCGGGGATCATTTTTTTCTAGACTATTTTCGATTTTCAGCCACTTGGTTTGATATTCTTGAACGTTAAATTCGTGTCGGCGTTTGCCAGTTAGAATCATTGCAACTAGCGCCAGCAGCGCAACAGCTACAATTGCAATTACTAAGAAAATCATTTGTGGCATTTATTTAATCCCTCCCGCTTTCCATACTGGTAGCTGAACTTATTTCCGCATCATTCACTGCTGAACTCATGCGTGCACCGGTAGAGCCGACGCGATTTTCCGCGCTCAGCTCTGGATCGACGCCGGTCAAATCAGTGTGATGATTGACATCAAAACCATCGCGCATCTGTTTCGCAAAACGCAGCAAGGCTTGGTCGCTACGGCGCGGACCTACCAACTGTAAGCCCAGCGACAATCCTGCGGCAGTTTCACCTACCGGAATCGCGAGTCCAGGTACGCCAGCTAAGTTTAGTGATACCGACATCATATCTTCGAGATACATTGCAACCGGATCGTCTACCTTAGACCCAATTTTGAACGCCGGATTAGGGCTGACAGGTGACAAAATAAAATCACATTGCTCAAAAGCTTTTTCGTATTCGTTAATAATGAGAGTACGAGCTTTGGCAGCTTTGAGATAATATGCATCATAAAACCCAGATGACAAAACGAAATTGCCAATCATAATGCGACGCTTATTTTCGGGCATAAAACCTTCATTGCGTGTATTTTCGTATAGCTCGCCTAAATTTTGGCTCTTTTCACTACGATAGCCGTAACGAATACCATCATGACGAGAAAGATTACTGGAGACTTCGGCCGGTACAATAATATAATATGCTGCCAAAGCATATTTAAGCGCCGGCATATCTAATTCGACAATTTCGTGACCAGTTTCGCGCAGTTTAGCGACAGTTTGCGCGAGAGCAGCTCGAACTTCTGAATCCACGACGTCACTATCAAAATCTTTGATAATGCCAATTTTCTTAATGGGGTCATCAAAATATTCTTCTTTGCCATAATAGTCTGGCAGGGTAGTCAAATCATTCGGATCTTGACCAGCAGTAATACTCATGAGCAGATCCAAATCATCAGGATCATTGGCAAAAAAGCCAATACAGTCCGTACTTGAAGCCATAGCCACCACACCATAACGACTAATTGTGCCATAAGTTGGTTTGATGCCATAGACACCGTTAAAAGAGGCAGGCTGACGAATCGAGCCACCAGTATCAGTACCGGTAGCAAAAGGTACAATACCAAGCGCTACTGCTACCGCCGAACCGCCAGAACTACCACCCGCTACACGAGTCGTATCCTTGGAGTTTTTGGTGGGGCCATAGTAAGAGTTTTCAGTCGAAGAACCATGCGCGAATGCGTCCAAATTAGTACGGCCGATCATGATTGCGCCTTCGTCTTCCAGTTTACGTACTGCAGTGGCCGTAACAGGACTATTGAAACCTTCGAGAATAAGGGCCGAGGCAGTAGTCTCGCCAGCTGGTGCCAAGAAATTATCCTTGCAAGCAAAAGGTACGCCAGCTAGTCGCCCAACATTTTCGCCTTTTTTAATGCGTTCATCAATTTCGGCAGCTTTTTTGATAGCCTCAGTGTCATTAATAAAATTAAAAATGTGATATTCTTCTTGGTATTGATGTGCTTTGGCTAGTGCGTCTTTGACTAGCGACATCGCACTCAATTCTTTGCTCGCAGTTTTCATGTTTTACTTCTCCTCTAATACCTACAATACTTTTGGTACCACAATTTGATGATCTTTTACTTCTTTGGTCAAGGATAGGAGAGTTTCACCATCGGCTTCTTGTGGTAAAATTTCGTCTTCACGCCAAATATTTTCCATCTCAAAGACTTGATAAGTCGGTTCAATACCATCAGTATCAAGCTCATCGAGCTGAGAAATATAATCTACAATCCCCGCAATATCTACCTGCAAGCGAGTGCTTTCTTCTTCGGTCAAGGCAAAGCTCGAAAGCTTCGCTAAGTGTGCAATAGTTTCCTGATTAACTTCCATAGGACTATTATACTACAAAATCTTGAGTAATATATAGTTATTTCTGGATTCTATTGTATCAAACGTTGTAAGTTATGTCGCGATAAGGGATTTTTATTTCTTAGTGATACTGGCGGCGCACTATCTTTTTATCCCTATTTATGTTATTATTACTATAATAGATATGTTGAGTTTTGAGAATTTGAGTGATTTAGATTTTGAACGTTTGGCTAGCGATATCTTATCGCGCCAGTTGGGGCAACCTCTGCGCGTATTTCGCTCTGGCAAGGATAGAGGCGTTGATGCCACTAATTCAGATCTTTCCAACACCATCATCATGCAAGCAAAACATTATGTAAACTCGCGGCCCGCTGATTTAGTGCGAGCAATGCGGGAGGAATTACCAAAAATCAAAAAGTTAGCACCCAAGGAATATTATCTTGTCACCTCATTATCTTTATCACAGAAAAATATTCAAGATATTTACACACTTTTTGCAGATTATATGTCTTCCCCAGCTAATATTATTACGCGAGAGGAATTAAATAACTTTCTTTTAGCTGAGGAAAATAGCGATTTGTTTAGAAAGTATTTTCAGCTATGGTTGAATGCAGGGATAATTTTAGATCAACATTTTGCTAAAGACATTTGGATTGATGCACAAGACTTACTTGAGCGCATTAAATTAAAGTCTAATTATTACGTATACACCGATTCCTATACTCAAGCGTATGAACAGTTACTGGAGAATCATGCTTTGTTGTTATTGGGACTACCGGGAGTAGGTAAAACCACGACTTGCGAAATGATAATTGCAAAACTTGCGAATTCTGGATACAAAGTTAGATATTCGACGGATACTTTTAATCTTGGCCAATTTAAGAAATCATTGTCGGAGAATCCAGAGCTGAAGGAAGTAATTTTTCTGGATGATTGTTTTGGTCAATGTTATTTTAAGTTGAAAAGTTCGCAAGCGAGTGAACTTTTAGCGTTATTAAATTTCGTAAAAGTTAATCCGAATAAGTTGTTGCTGCTTAATTCTCGTGTCACAATTTATAATGAGGTAAAATATCAAAGTGATAATTTTACTACAGCTATTGCATACCAACATTTGCCGATTATGGTTTTGACGACCGAACAACTTACCTACGCAGAGCGTTTACGAATTTTTCTCAATCATCTTTTGCAAAATCCATTAGCAATTAAATCGTTTAATCTTCTCAAGGCAGAACAAATTGCCGAAATTCTTACTCATACTAATTTTAATCCGCGTATTATTGATTTTGTAACGCGTTCGGAAATTTTTAAAAGTATTAGTGCTGAGCAGTATGGTAATTTTTGTTTGGAACAACTGCGGTATCCGGAACAGATTTGGTTGAATGAGTTTGAACAGCGTTTGCAAAATACGGATCGAATTTTGCTGACGACATTATTTTCTTTGACCGATACACATATCAGTGAAGATTTGTTGCAAAAATGTTTTAATGCTAGGATTGCCAAACTTCCCAATATCGATCATACAATTAATCAATATAATTTAGCAATTAAGCGGTTGAGTGCTTCTTGCGTAACTTTTTATGATTATGATGGCAAAAAAGAAGTTGGCGTGATCAATCCTTCTGTAAACGATTTTCTGCGCGATTATTTGCATAATAATCAGAACGAACGGGAAGAGTTGGAAAAGTCTATCATTACCGCTTCACAATTAATCCGCTATCATAACATTTTTAATAATATGTGGCTAAGTTGTGACTCAATTCATATAAGTAGTCTACATCCCGATATTGAGGCAAGATTTAATGATGGTAGTATTTTGGATTTGGCATATGCAAGCGAGGAAGAAAAGTGGCAATTTATAGTTTTTGGTGTGGTGTATTATCAAATTTTAGATGCACGTTACCAAAAATATGTTCATCAATACGTGAAACATGCCAAAGATATTTCAGTTTATGATCTACATATGATGGTGTCGGAGATTAATGATTTTATCTTTCGCAAAAATACAATTGAGTTTTATCACTTAGAAGATTTGTTGATGGATGATGTAATCTTGCATTCAATCATACAAGATTTATTCCTTGAAGATTTGTTAGACTTAATTCGAAATATTTATTATCTTTTTCAAAATCCGGAATGTTGGGACGGCTTTGTGAATTTGTGCAAACCATATATAATTGACGCCGACTTCGAATATCGTACTGAAGAGATTTTGAGAATTGACAACGAACTTTATGCTTTGAATGTTTTAGAGAATTATCCTCAGAAAATGTCTAAGGCTCAAATCAAACGGGCAACTCGGGAGCTGGACTTGTATCTGCGCGGTTATTTAGTGATCAACTATGATAACATTACTAGTTGCTTGCCAATGGATATAAAAGAAATTTTAGAAAGTAAAGAGTGCGATTCTGGATACGATACTTTTGCGGAAGCTTTTGTAAAATCTTATATCAAAAATGGCTCTACTTATATTGCAAGACATTGTCGGCAAAACCGTGGTAATCGGCTTGATGCAGAATCTAGTGATGATTAGTATATAATATATAGTATGAATGAAGATAAGATACTTAATATTTCGGGGGAGATTTCCGATTTGTCGGATGAAGATCACACATCGTTGATTAAGCAATTTCGCGAGATGCATCAAGAGGCATTGGACGATGGCGATTTAGTGCGCGCAGAATATTATGAAGACTTTATTAAAAATTTATCAAAGTAGCATTTCGTGGTACGCGAAAATATTGTATTATAAAAGCTCCTGCCGATCGACAGGAGCTTTTATTGATCGAGGAATGATTTACAATTCCGCAACTTCTTCTGCTGATGGTTCGGATTCTTCAGCGTCTTCGGTAGCAGCTTCGACTTCTACCGTTTCTTCTTCGGTAATTTCAAGTGGTTTCACACCTGTACCAACTGGAATCTTGCGACCAATGATGACGTTTTCTTTCAAACCATTCAAACGGTCGACGCGGCCGTTGATAGCAGCGTTGATCAAAACGCGAGTAGTATCTTGGAATGATGCGGCCGACAAGAACGAATCAGACCAAATAGAAACCTTGGTGATACCAAGCAGCAAGCTTTGATAAGTGGCTGGTTGTTTGCCATCTTCTTCAAGCTGTTTGTTCTCTGCCATAATTGCAGCCTTGGAAACGATATCGCCGGATACAAAGCCAGAATCACCAGCATCTTCGATCATTACTCGGCTAAACATTTGACGAACGATAATTTCCAAGTGTTTGGCAGAAATTTCGTGACCCTGCGCAGCGTAGACAGAGATAACGTCGTTCATAATATAGCGAGCTGTAGCCTCAGCGCCTTTGTATTTGAGAAGATCTTGCAAGTTCAAAGAACCAGTCGTGATGCGATCGCCAGCCTTGAGACGGTCACCGTCTTTGACAAGGATTTCGGCATCACTTGGTACTTCAATCTTCACGGGGGCACCTGCTTCGGCGACGACGATAATCGCGTCGTCGGTAAGTTGAGCATTACCATCAGCAGGAGCGATAAGTGGCTCAGCGCCCTCACCTTTATCCGCAATTACATCGCCAGCCTTGACAGAAGCACCATCTTTGATGCGTGGCTTGCGACCATCTAAGACTAAGCGCATAGTATCGCCAGTATCAGGAGTAACGGTAACGATGTATTTATTAGCTTCTTCGATAATTGTCACAGTACCGTCGGCTGGAGAAACGAAAGCTTGACCTTTTGGTGCGCGAGCTTCTAGAAGCTCTTCTACACGCGGAAGACCACGTGCAATTGCACCGGACCCTGCCACACCAGAACCGTGCTTAGTATCAAGCGTCAGCTGCGTACCTGGCTCACCAAGTGACTGAGCAGCAATTACGCCTACCGGCTGATTTGGCTCTACCAAAACACGAGTAGACATATCGACACCATAAGCTTTGCGTGGAATACCGTCTACGGCGGTAGTAGTGAGGACAGACTGAATCTTGACTGATTCAATCTTTTCGTCAGCTTCGATTTGAGCAGCCATTTCTTTGGTAATTAATTGATCCGCATCAATGTAGCCAGGAACGGGTTCGGCAGTATAGCGACCAGCGATACGAGCAGCAAAACCAATGCCGGTATATTCCGATTCGTTACGATAGACATCGAAACCTGGATCTGGCGCTTCTTGGTCGGTAGTAAAGACGTCTTGTGCCACATCGACGAGACGACGGGTAAGATAACCAGAGTCTGCGGTACGAAGGGCCGTAGAAACCTGACCTTGACGAGCGCCTCGAGTAGCGATAAAGGATTCTAGGGTATTAAGACCTTTTTTGTAGCTAGACTTAACTGGAAGCTCGATTTCATTGTTGTTAATATCCACCATGATACCGATTTCGGCAGAAGCAAGTTTGATGTTGGAAACACTACCACGAGCACCGGAGTTCACCATGACGGCGATATCGGTATCCATCTCGGCCAAGCGATCCTTCAAGAAATCAGAAATGCGTTTATCAATATCACGCCAGTTTGCAACGGTAAGGTTGTGACGCTCTTCTTCAGTGACGAGACCTTGGTCAAATTGTTCCTGAATCAAAGCGGTCTTTGCATCACCCTCGGCGATAAAGTCTTCGATTTCTGGATAAGTTGGATAATCGTCTTTAGCGGTAGAGACGGAAGCAATTGTCTCATATTCAAAGGCAAGATTTTTAACTGCATCGGCAGTCTTTACTGTCATCTCCGGACCATAAAGATCAAAGATGTCTGCCATTACTTTCTTCAATTGCTTACTAGTTTGAACAGAATCGTCATAAGGATAATCTTTTGGCAAAATTTCATTGAAAATCACGCGACCCAGCGTAGTATTACGAATCTCGCCCTTTGCAAAGACTCGAATTGGCGTTTGCAAAGCGATTAAACCTTGGTCATAAGCCATTTCGGCTTCATAGACTGAGCTAAACGGCTTAACTTGGTCGGTTCCAGTACCAGGCTTATCGTAAGTTAAGTAATAAATACCAAGCACAACATCCTGATAAATCGCGAGTACCGGGGCACCATCGGCTGGTTTGAGAAGGTTTTTACCGGCAGACATTAATTCACGAGCTTCGGCCTGCGCGGCATCAGAAAGCGGCAAATGTACAGCCATCTGGTCACCATCGTAGTCGGCGTTAAAGCCGGAAGCAACCAATGGGTGAAGCTGAATCGCCTTACCTTCAATCAACTTTGGCTGAAAGGCTTGTACTGACAAGCGGTGCAATGATGGAGCACGGTTTAGGAGCACGTACTTACCTTTAATACATTCATCGAGTGCATCCCAGACTACAGCATCACCAGCCTCAATGCGACGGGTTGCGGCACGAATATTAGCAGCATGGTCATTAGCAATTAACCAGGAAATTACAAATGGTTTGAATAATTCTAGAGCCATTTGTTTTGGCAAACCACATTCATTAAGCTGCAAAGTAGGACCAACCACAATTACCGAACGACCAGAGTAATCAACACGCTTACCCAACAAGTTTTGGCGGAAGCGACCTTGCTTACCTTTTAAGAGATCAGAGATGCTCTTTAGTTTGCGACGACCGTTCTGCGCGTTTGCACTACGGCTACCGTGTACAGCTGAGTTATCAATCAATGCGTCGACTGCTTCCTGCAGCATACGCATTTCGTTATGACGAATCACGGCTGGCGCATTTAATTCAATCAATTTCTTGAGACGGTTATTACGATTAATCACGCGGCGATAAAGATCATTGAGATCGGATGTGGCGAAACGACCACCAGGCAAAGCGATCATCGGACGCAAATCGGGAGGAATCACTGGAATAACTGTGAGTACTAAGTCTACAGGTTTGATACCAGCAGCTTCCATGCCCTCGAGCACTTTCAGACGCTTCATGAGACGCTTTTGCTTTTGGCCTTTGGTCTCCTCTACTTCTTCGCGGAGCTCAGAAATCATGGTTTTAAGGTCGATTTCTTCTAGTAACTTTGCGATAGCAGGTGCGCCCATCTCTACTTCTACGAGATCAAGATATTCTTCGGGTAAATTACGATAGGCTTGCTCAGTAATAACGGCGCCTTTTTGCAAACTCTCGAGAGCATTCTTGCGCATCGAGTAATCTTTTTCTAGTTCCTCGGTTTCCTTTGCCTGTTCATCAGCCAAAGCAGTAGCGTTGGCGTTGGCATCCTCAGCCATTTTTTCGTAGCGTACTCGGATTGCTTCGCGGGCAGCAACGGTGGCAGCTTCGAGATCTTCAAGTTTTTGGGCAATTTCTTCGTCTTTGGATTCGATAATTAAATATGATGCAAAGTAAACAACTTTTTCAATATTTTTTACCGTAAGATTGAGCAAGACGCTGAGTGCGCTTGGGGTACCGCGCATAAACCAAATATGCGCAACCGGTGCAGCGAGAGTGATATGACCCATACGTTCGCGGCGAGCGATAGATTTGGTAACAAGGTTGCCCTCTTTGTCTACAGCTGCTTCGCGTGAGCGTACACCTTTGAGCTTAGAGTCATGCGGATTAATATCTTTGACAGGACCAAAGATTCTTTCGCAGAACAAACCATCTCGTTCTGGTTTTTGTGTACGATAGTTAATAGTTTCTGGTTTTAGAACTTCACCGTAGCTCCAGCCCAGAATATCTTCCTTGCTGGCTACGCTTAGACGAATCGAATCAAAATCGTTCGCACTAATATAGTTATCCATCCAAGCCATATTTTACAACTCCTCTCCGAGATCTAGCGTACCACTATCGTCGAGATCCATCTCGAGATCATCTTCGCTAATTTCTCCATCACCATCGACAACGTCCGCGTCTGTTACTTCGACGCCCATATCATCGAGCATTTCTTTTGAATCTTCTTCATCTAAGTCCACCATAGTGTTGACTTCTTCTTGTTGTACCCCACGCTGCGCATAAATCAAGCGATCATCACGTTGCTTTTCGATTTCGCGAGAAGTCTTTTCGATTACTTCACCAGCATCAGTAGATACACCATGATCCAATAAGTCTACTTTGAGACCCAAACCTTGGAATTCCTTGACCAAAACGTTGAAACCTTCTGGTAATTTTGGACCCTCGATTGGTTCGCGTTTGATAATCGATTCATACGCCTTGGCACGTCCGTAGACATCATCAGACTTAATCGTCAGCATTTCTTGCAAGGCAGTGGCAGCACCATAAGCTTCCAAAGCCCATACCTCCATTTCCCCGAAGCGCTGACCACCATTCTGGGCTTTACCACCAAGTGGCTGCTGAGTAACTGCCGTATATGGACCAGTAGAACGAGCGTGAATCTTATCTTCTACCATGTGGTGCAATTTCAGCATATGCATGACACCAACCGAAGTGCGCTCATTGAATGGTTCACCAGTGAGACCATCATAAAGCTGTACACGTCCATCACGGGCAAAGCCAGCTTTTTCGAGTTGTTCGGAAATAACTTCGTCCGAAACACCGTTAAATGATGGTGTTGCGACTTCGTAACCAAGTGCGCGCGCAGCCATACCCAAGTGAATTTCAAACAACTGACCGAGATTCATACGGCTTGGCACACCCATCGGACTAAGCAAAATATCAATCGGCGTACCATCAGCCATAAATGGCATATCCTCTACTGGCAAAATCCGAGAAACCACACCTTTGTTACCGTGGCGACCAGCAATCTTGTCACCTACACTGATTTTACGCATTTCAGCGACATAGATCTTAATTTGCATAATCACGCCAGCTTTGAGCTCGTGACCCTGCTCGTGCGTATAGATGCGCACACCTACGACTTTACCTGTACTAGAACCATTCATGCGTACAGAAGTATCGCGCACATCTTTGGCTTTTTCACCGAAAATCGCGCGCAAAAGTCGCTCTTCTGAGCTAAGCTCTTGTTCGCCTTTTGGAGTAATTTTACCGACCAAGATGTCGCCTGGTTGCACTTCCGAACCGACTACGACGATACCATCTTCACCAAGATGTCGCAAACTACGCTCAGGCACATTTGGAATATCGCGGGTAACTTGTTCTGGACCAAGTTTAGTTTCGCGTACTTCCACATCGAAATCTTTAATATTGATCGAAGTAAGTGAATCATCACCGACTAAGCGTTGCGAAATTACGATCGCGTCATCCATATTGTAACCACGCCAAGGCATAAAGGCGACGAGCAGATCTTTACCAAGTGCCAATTCGCCATCATGAACGGATGCACCTTCAATGAGGATTTCGCCTTTTTTGACTTTTTGGCCACGAGCGACTTTGACGCGCTGATTATAACAACGATCATCATTGGTCTTTTCAAAATGTTCGAGTTTATACTCTTTGGTGCCAGCTTTTTTGTACTTAACTACTACAGCAATACCATCAGCGCGAATCACTTCACCATCATCTTCGGCAATTGTAACCTGAGATGTATTCATAGCGACTTCATGTTCGATACCAGTACCTACGATTGGCGAATCATTTTTTAGCAATGGCACGGCCTGTTTCTGCATTGCACAGGCCATCAAGGAACGGTCAACGCGGTTCTTTTCGACAAATGGAATCAAGCTGGCAGAAGTACCCAAAATTTCCTTATGC
This sequence comes from uncultured Candidatus Saccharibacteria bacterium, assembly GCA_964444615.1. GTDB lineage: Bacteria > Patescibacteriota > Saccharimonadia > Saccharimonadales > Saccharimonadaceae > Nanosyncoccus. Next base: position 83,795 of record CAYUHY010000001.1, read on the forward strand.
GCAGCATCAATGTGCGTAACTTGGCTTGACATTACCTGGCTTGGGCGACCATGCACGCGGGCAGACACCCATTCTTCGACAAACTCGCCTTTGTCGTTCAGCTTGACCGAGGCATCAGCAATAACCATGCTGTCTTCACGAGCGGCATCAACATAGACAATTTCATCCGTTACTTTGCCATCTTTAACCACACGGTAAGGAGCTTCGATGAAACCATATTCATTCACGCGAGCATAAGTGGCTAAGTTGAGCACCAAACCCACGTTACCACCTTCTGGCGTCTCTACGGTACAAATACGGCCGTAATGAGTTGGGTGAGCATCGCGCACGTCGAAGCCCGCGCGTTCACGAGTCAAACCACCAGGACCCATACTAGATAGACGACGCTTGTGCGCTAATTCGGAATACCCGTTTACTTCGTCCATCAACTGCGAGAGCTGTGAGCTAGAGAAGAACTCTTTTACCGCAGCCACAACTGGACGTGAATTTAACAATTGCGCTGGAGTCACTTCTTTTGGATCGGCCATCAACATCCGGTCCAAAATATTACGTTGTAGGCGCAACATACCCAAGCGGAATTGGCGTTGCACCAATTCGCCAACTAGTTTAACACGGCGGTTAGCCAAGGAGTCGATATCATCGGCCGGTTCTTGGGTATTATTGAGGCGAATAATTTCTTTGAGAATCGCCACAAGATCTTTCATTTGCAAAGTGCGGTGTTTCTCGTCGTTTGGCGTATCGTAGCCTAGACGTTGATTCAGCTTATAACGTCCAACTCTCGAGCTATCATAACGACGATAATCAAAGAACGTATGCTCGATCATCGACTTCGCATTTTCTACGGTTGCCAAATCACCAGGACGCAAACGGCGATAAACTTCCAAAAGTGCCGCCGGCTGGCTATTGGTGGTATCTTTTTCGAGAGTCGAATTCATGTAGCCGATAGCACCAGTATCAACATCTTCAAAAGTCTGGCGGATTTTTTCATCATCACCTAGACCAAGGGCACGCAAGAAAGTTGTAACCGGAATCTTGCGACGACGGTCAATTTTTACGCTGATACAACCGTTTGGTGCGGTCTCAAACTCCAACCAAGCACCACGACCAGGAATCACCTTAGCGCCGTAGTACCTTTTGCCGTTAGATTCGTCCGCAGTAAAGAATACACCTGCCGAACGTACAAGCTGAGACACGACCACACGCTCGGTACCATTGATAATAAAGGTCGCACGATCCGTCATCCACGGATAATCACCAAAGTAAATATCTTGCTCTTTGGTCTCGCCAGTGACCTTGTTTTTCAGCTCTACCTGGACATGCAGTGGCGCAGCGTAAGTTGAGAGGTTCAGCTTCGCAGTTTTTTCATCTTCTAGCGGATCCTTAAAATAGTAATCTTTAAATCTTAAGGACAACTTATTTCCGTTGTAGTCGTCGATCGGATTTAGTTCGTTAAAGACTTCTCGAAGTCCAGATTTTACGAAATCGTTCCAGCTATCTTTCTGGTGGGCGATTAAATCTGGGATTGGAAGTGCTTGGTCGCCCTCCGTGAAAAACACGCGGTCGCCATTAGTTGATGGTTTGCTCACAGTTTCCTCTCTTAGTTTAGTGTTAATAATCTCTCGCCGAGCGAGTCACACTCATTTTCTCACTGCTATATTCTTGACTTACGAATTTTAATTAGTAGTCATAAGATAATGAAGTGGGAATTTGAGCCTGTAGCGCCGAAGATTACTGCAATATTTTATGCACAAGGCCGCCAACCCCAATACAATTGCGTACTACTACGCCCAAAATATCACACACTACTTCTTCGTATCATTTTAACTGATTTTGTGAATTTTTTCAAGCCTATTTTTAGGAAATTTTTGATGATTTTTCGGTTCGGCGCGAGTTTGCGGGTTGGAGGGAGTTCACAGATTGGTGCGGGTTTTTGGATTAGTGGAAGTTTTCGGATTTGACAGGTGCTTTTGGTAGCGTTCCACCAAAACCACCCTGTGCGGCTAAGTGGTAATCTGGTATTCTTTGGCGCAAAGGATGACATTCCACCAAAAAACCACCCTCAACGGCTCTCAATTCCGTTGCCCCGTCTTGGGGTGGGTGGTTTTTTGAACATATAAGCTCTCAACTTTTTATGTTGGCTCGCAGTTAGCCTTTATGTTCTTTCGAACTATTCTTATTATAACTTACCATGAACATAATAACAAGCATAATTTTGGATAATTTTTATGTATTTTTTACAACATTTTTCAATTTTACCTCTGTTATAATGGTGGATAACTTCTATGTAAAATTCACAACATTTACTGAAAAATCCTCGTTTTCAGTAGTAAAACACCAAGTTTTAGCCAAAAATACGCCCCGACCTTTGACAAAAATCGTTTTGTGTGCTATAATGGTAAGAGAGGGTATTTTACTCTTGCTCTTTTTTGTACTATATCTGATAGCTAGTCTTCAACAATTCTTGAGAAAGGGGTTGAACGCATGGTTCACCACGGCAAAAAAGCTTCTAATCCGACGACCGCGAGCAATGAAGGTGATTGGCTGGATCGGGCGGTCTGGATGATTTTAGTAAAATTTCCCCTGCGCCTAATTCTGTTTTACATCCTTTGCTACGGCTCGTTTCTACTTTGTTTCCGGCTGTCGGCCATAAGCGATCATGGCAGCAGGCTAGGCGAATTCGTAGAGAACGTAAGCGGTCTGTCCTACGAGGTACAAGCCGAGTTTGGACTGGGGGGTATTAAATTTTGCGAAACGACGCAGGAAAATGCTCACAAAGTGAATTTTAACGATACCTACTCGACAATTGTGGGTTTGTTGAATTTCCAACAGTTTACTTTGGTGCATAATCATCCAATTGATGTACCGTTTTCTACGATCGACCTAGTGACGACGGCGACAATCAAGCCCAAATACAGCATCGTAGTAAGTCAGGACACCGTGTATACGCTGGCGGCGCCACAAGGCTGGCCGAGCCCCGAATCAGTTAACTCCTATTGCAATAGTTTTCTGTATAATGGAGAGGATTCGGTCGAAAAAGGCTTTTTGAGCGCCAAAGAATTTCCGGATCTCGGAGTTACCAGCCACGTCACTACCAACCTATTTTTGGAGGATTTTGCGGATACCTTTGAGCTCAGCTATGAAGCCACGCCACTAGAGGAATGGCTGGCGATTCATAGTCGAGACAGTCTCTTTTCCTAGCTACCAGATACAGTACCTAGGGCCCTCACAGCGAGGGCCCTTTTTCTTGGGCACGTCTATTGATTAGGCATGGTTTGACTTTAGTCTTTTTACCCTCGCATTTGATATACTTACAGCGGTTTTCCGTACCGAGCGTATTGTCTCCGGGAAGCTCTAATACTTGTCTGTATTATTTCTGGTAGCTCCCGACATTTATCTACATCGTCACCAGAAATTCAGCTAAAAAGCAAAATACCCTCTAGAATTTCGAGGGTATTTGCCAGTAGAATGCTAATTAGATTTCCAAATCGTCTAGATCGGCTAATTCAGCCCGAGTCTTCTCAGCTAGTTCACCACCGTTCGTGTCGGTCTCTTCGACAGTTTCTTCGGTAATAGTCTCGCTGTCGTTGCGACGATGGCTGCCACCGTCTTCTTCATCGGTATTAACGACTTTTAGATTATAACGTGCACCATTTTTGGTACCAAGCACCCGAAGTAAGGTCCGGATTGATTGCGCGGTCGCTCCACGCTTACCAATTACCCGCCCAACGTCTTCTGGGTCTACGCTAAGGCTGAGCAATACGCCACGTTCATCAATTTCGCGGTCAACAACGACTTTGTCTGGATTGTTGACGAGGGTTTTTACGATATATTCGACAAATTGTTGGTCAATGGTTGCCATAAGTTCTCCAGTTTATGTTTGAATATGTTACCATTATATCACAAGCGTTAAAAATATCTAGCTATTTTTATGAAATCTTCGCGCTTTGTTATGAAATTCGCTACTAATACCCCGCCAGAAAATATTTCCTAATATTCCGAGATAGCGTTAACCCTTTTATCTTAAAACACCTCGCAACCAACCATACCATCCTTGTCTGAGACCCCACAAAGATAAAAATACCTCCAGATTACTTGGAGGTATTTTGCAAATCTTACTCAGCTGCAGGAGCTTCGGTAGATTCTTCGGCCGCAGGAGCCGCTTCTTCTTTGGGCTGGTTCTTGCGTAATTTGTCGGCGTGTTTGGCCTTAGCATGCTTCTGGGCGGGTTCTTTGTACCAATCTGGCAACTTAATACCCTCTTTTTTGAGCACGAAAGCTACACGGCTAGATGGCTGAGCTCCATTCTGAAGATAAAACTCAACTTTTTCTTTATCCAAAACCACTTTTTTGGTATCGGGGTTGTAATTACCGACCTCGGCTACAACACGACCCGAAAGTGGGTGGCGCTGCGCTTCTTGGACGATTATCCGGTACACTGGTAAATGTGTCCGGCCATTACGCTGCATACGAATCGCTAGCATTTTTCTCCTTTACTTTATTTGTATTGATTATAGCAAGCTTTCTCTAAAAAATCAAGGGCGAGAAATAGTTTCCTTAGCGGCGGTTCATCAGTGGGCGTTGGCGAAGCTCCGGATTCGCCTTGAGGTAGCTTTTGACGGCTTCGGCGGCGGCATGACCCTCAGCTTCTTGCTTAGAATGCCCCTCGCCGATGCCTTTTAGCTGCCTGAGCACGAAAACTCCAACTTTAAAGGTCTTGTCATGATCTGGACCAGCTTCTTCTAGAACATGGTAGGCCGGAGTGGCACCATCCTGATGCTGAGCAAGTTCCTGCAAGTAAGATTTTGGATCACGCCAAGTCCCCTCTTCCAAAATTTTGTCAATTTTGACTAAAATATGCTCATGGATAAAAGCTTTGGCGGTTTCGTAACCCTGATCCAAGTAAATGGCACCAATCACAGCTTCAAAACAATCTGCCATAATGACAGCATGAGCTCGATCGGAGCCATTTTTCTCGCCTTTAGATAGACGTACAAGCGGTCCGTAGCCCAGCTCTTCACCGGCTTCACCGATGCTCTCTGTGCGCACCAAAGCGGAGCGCCAGGCGGTCATAATTCCCTCCGGTTCGTTAAAAGTGCGGAAAAGAAAATCCGACGAAACCAGCTCCAGCACGGCGTCGCCTAGAAATTCGAGACGCTCATTGTGCTCGGTGGTAGTGCTACGATGTTCATTGACATAGCTGCGGTGTGTCAATGCCGTAATCAATAAATCAATGTCATTAAACTCAAACCCCAACTTTTCTCGGGCAAAGGTTTGATATTCTTCTTTATTCATCCTTATATTCCCTGTCTTATTTTATTCTTTGCAACTAGCATTAGCTTCTCAATATCTTCGTATTCGATCGCCTTGAGAGCATCTTGGTACTTAAACCATTTGATGCCACGCATCCATTGCTCTTTGGTCGGAATTTCGGCCTGATCGGTGGCACGCACTAGGTAGATTTGCGTAGTCATCAAGACTAATTTGTCAACGCGCCGATATTGAAAGTGGATCTTACCCAGCCAAAGTAGCACATCAATATGAAAAAGCCCGGCTTCTTCACCAATTTCCCGAATTGCAGCGGCACGCGCGCTTTCTCCCGACTCGATATGACCTTTGGGGATTGTCCAACGGCCTTTGGAATCTTGGATCAGCAAGATTTCGATATCATTTGAGTCCTGACCGGTCCGAAAAACGATCCCACCTGCAGTCGGCTCCCGCACCACTTCTTGAATTACTGGCTTCTTAAACATCCGAGCTGACAGACGCGTCATCGTTGAAATACGTTCCGATTTCAACGGTAAGGCCTCTGGCACCTTGGGTTGTGGTGGTTGTTTCTGCGCAACTGACTCGGGAGTAGGCGATTTACGCTCTTTGCTCGACCGCGCGAAGTTACGCTGCTGTACCCCCCGCTGCTTTAGCTTTTTCTTCGCCATTTTGCTCCTCTGGGATATTCGACTGTGCTAGCTGGCTCGAATCTTGGCTCGGTGCTGCGTGCGGCTTTTGGGCTTTTTTCAGCTCATCGCCATAAAGCTCACGATAAGCAGTACCAAGTACACCATTAACAAACTTTGACGAATTATCCGCCCCAAACTCTTTAGCTAGCTCAACTGCTTCATTAATGGCGACTTTGGGCGGTACGCTGTCTCCACGGTGTTTGAGCTCGTAGAGACCAATCCGCAGTACGTTGCGATCAATTGCGGCAATTGTATTCAATGGCCACTCTGGAGCCATCGGCTGCAACGCCTCGTCTAGTTCGTTGATTTTACCGGATACCCCTCGCGCAAGTTCATAAACAAACTGCGTGTCGCCGAGAGCCTTAGCGTAAGGCTCAATATCCTTGGCAACAATACCATCAATTTCGGCCGTACTATCACCAGCCTTTGTACGAAACTCAAATTCATACAAACTTTGTAAAACAATAATTCTACCTAAGTGCCGGTTACTAGCCATATCCCTTACCCTTTATTTAGTCTTTTTAGTGATTTTTGTGGTTGTAGTTTTTTTCGTCTTAGCTGCAGCTTTGCGTGCGGCTTTCTTTTGCTTGACGGTCTGGTCAGTGGCTGGCTTGACGGTCTTGACTTTGAGATTTGGTGTCTTTTTAGCAGTTTCAAAAACCTTGACTGGAGAGGTGCGGTTAACGGCGCGCGCCAACTTCAGACGCAAGTGGCTACGACGGAGCCCGGTCTTGCGTGGACTACTCTGTTTCTTAGGTTCAGGCATAATACTCCTTACTATTTAATATAAAATCTATATCTAATTCTAGCATAAAAACCCCGGTTTAACAAGACACTTTTTAGGCAATTTTGCCCCTATCTTCTTATTATATCACACATTAGTATAAAAGTCAATAGTCTTGTGGCAAATTCGAGGTATTTCTAAGCTTCGGATTACATCTAGACGCTAAACTTTAATAATTCGCAGCACAGTAAACACAGATTTTCTACTCCAGATGGTTTTTCGAGGTTTACATCTAGACAAAGCTAGCAAAATACGCTATGATAGGGGTAGATTTCATCAGAGAAAGGTAACTATAAGATAATATGAAGAAAATGTTTGTAAATATTCTCGCGGCGATTGTTACCGTTTGTGGGATGGTAGGAATTGCCGGTTTGGCGCCATCAGCTTATGCTGTAAGGTGTGCGGACGGTCATTCGGAAAGCGATTTTGCTAATTGCTTTGGAGATGTAGAGATTAAGGATAAGGATCTTAATACGACACTAAATACCGCTATCAATGTCGTGATCGGCATTGTCGGTTTCTTGGCGGTCGCTATTATCATCCTCGGTGGTATTGGTTTTGTGACCTCCCAAGGAGATACCGCCAAAGTTACGAAAGCCCGTAATACTATTTTATATGGCGTAGTTGGTCTCGTGGTAGCACTGCTTGCTTTCGCGATCGTCAACTTCGTCCTGGTAAATATTTTTGCGGGTAACCAAACGTCCTAATTTAGTTACAGCGGATTAGGCTTGCCTATGGGCAAGAGTTTGGAAGAAAAAGTCTAGCCAAAAGAACTCGCAGCATAGAAGCTTCTTTAGTGTAGCTTTTCTGCCTAACTGTAAGGTTAGGATCTTCCAAAAAGTCCCCATTGCTGGGGACTTTTTGCGGGTTTTGAGCTAGTTCTGCCTACTTATGTAAAGCTTTGAGCTAGTTTTGTCTACTTGCGTAAAGCTTTGCGGCTAGCTACATAATAACCAGTAGAGGTCATCAAGGCACCGACAGCGAGAGCGCTACCAGCGAGATCGCTAGCACCAGTATGTGGTAAGTCCACATCCGACACAATAGGATCGCTTGGTTCCGGTTGTTCAGGTTCGGTGTTACGAATGGCTACATAAGTAACTGTCCATTCGAAATCTGCCTTGTCGATTTTGCCATTCACCACAGAGTAGTCAGCCTCATAACCGTTGATGATTGGAGAGTTGACTGAGAACTCAGTACCATCGGCATAGACTTGGTTGTAGTCTGGTGCGGCTACAGTACCGTCAGCATAACGATAATGAATACGCACACGGTATTGTTCAGCGTCTTTGCGATAGACTACGGTGTACTCTAGGTCATGATCGGTAATCGTACCTTCTACTACTGGAGTCAAGGCCGTATAGCCTTCGACTGCTGGAGAGGCTACAGTAAATCTAGCGCCAGTTAGCAAAGTGTCACGATATTGGCTAGACACGGTGCGACCATCTTCGTCGACGTAATTGATACGTAATTCGTAGTTAGCCGGAATTTGGCTATAACGTACGGTGTAAGTAAGGTCACTATTTACGACGCGACCGCTAATTTCGGCGTGGTCGGCAGTGTAACCATTGATGCGTGGTGATTGTACCGTAAAGGGATCGCCAGCACGGAAAGTTTCGCTATACGATGGAGCGGCCTCGGCACCAGTTTCCGCATAGATGTAATTAATGCGGACTTTGTACTCCTGGACATCAGGCATAGTACAAGCTTTATTTACCATCACGGTAGAATAATCTTGAATCGTCTTTTGACCAACACCAGCTTGAGTCCAGTCTGCCAAAGTATTAGAACCACACTCTAAGTTATTGTCAATCACTTCCGCGGTAAAGCGAATGTGGGCGTTGGCGCCAGGATTGTAATTACCAATATTAATACCACGATCAATGATATCGTCTTGGTCTACCGTAGCACCATTCGGATGCACAGAGTTGTAAAGTTTGGTGCTACCAGGAACATAACGCAAATTCCGTGGCAAAACCGTGCGAATCATGACGTTATCCTGACGTTCCGTACCAGTGTTGGTGTAAGTAGATTGAAACTCTACGCGGTCACCAACTTGCGCGTTGACGTTGTAATTACCCCAACCGCTAGTACCAGCTAAACGTACATTTTGCATAATGGTATAGTCGCTATCAAAAACGGCTTTTACGCGAATCGTCACATAGCTAGCATATTGATAACAGCCCGGAATATTACCGTCAAGTCGATCATAACCGATCTGGACGCCATTTTCGGAGGCAGCCCGGGTGACAATTTCGTCGCCCAACTTGACGCCACCATTCGCACCAATGCCATTATTCTCCAGCAAAGCTGAGCCATAGACATAGTCGAGGTGGAATGGAGTCTCACTGTTAAAGTTGACATAATCCCAATATTGGCTTGGAGTGGCATTATCGGAGAAGATATAACCGTTTACGCGTACTTGCTTACTCGAAGAGGTTGGCAAGTTAAACGCGACACGAGTATTCCTCGATACAGCCTTTGCGCCATTAGGGTTATTATTATGTACGTAAAGACGGATCAGGTATTCCTCACCATCCCGCACAGTAATATCATTACCGTGCCAATTGTTTTCTGCGCCGGCGTTAATACCAGTATTTACGCGGGCACCGACGAAGTTCTTTTCGTCACCAATTGTACTATTGCTAATGGAGTTAAAGGTAATATTATCACCTAAAATTCCAGAGTTAATTTGGTTAATGGTGTAGCTTCTACGGCCTTCACCATTATCTCCCCAAGCTGAACTGAGTGACGGAGTTATCGAAACGCCTGCCACCAGCGCAGCACTAGCTACAAGAGCCAGAGAGCTTTTAGTAATTTTACGCATTTGTTATTCTCCTTTATTAACTTATTACCCACCAGTTCAGCTTTGGTTAGCTTCCCTAGTTTGTGATTAAGTCTGGTCTCTCAACCGCCGACTTAATCTACAACCTGTGTTCTTTTCAGGTTATGCTTCCATTGTATCACAGATTGTATATTTTGTCAATACACTTTATGCTTATTTTTGTAAATTATGCAAAATCACTATATAATATCGGTTTTTTGGTATAATAGGGGTGTTTTGAGGGGTTTTGTGGTTAAATATGGTGTGCTGACCTCAGTTAGATATTATATTGAGGGTTGATTTGTGATTTTATAATGCTTGATTATTTTGATAAAAAGTGGAAAAATAGTATTGACTTTTTTCGCAATGTGTGCTACAATGGAATCATAAGGTGATACAAAGTACACCTCGCACTTTAATATGGCAAGTTTAAAATGCGAGGTTTTCTTCTGTACCACCAAATCTATGAAGGAGGTTTCAGAAATGAGAAACCACGACAAAAACAGCAACGAGAACCATCTTTCCTGGAGAACAGGAGCGGAGCGCGTCCGCATCGATCTGGTGACCGGGATCTCGGCATCGTTTGTCTGCCTGCTCTGCCTCATCGTTACGGCGACATCCCATTACGACAGCACTAAGATTGTGCCGAACACCATCCCGAATGGGATTATCGGCATGGCTCCGATCAATAGCACTGGTACCAATGATCCAATGCAAGACCCCGTCAACACCGGCAATGCCCAGGTGGGTGGCGGTCCTAATCTGCCGACTGACGGCACCGGACCGTATAACCCTGTAGAGCCCGTGCGGAGTGATTATCCGGAAGAGCCGACTGTTGCCGCTTTGCAAGTACACGAAAGTTCCGGTATGGGCGCTGGTCACCATGATCAGACAATCACTGGTCCCGGCAACGTCGACAACGGAAATCCCGCGCCGCGTGATCCGATCCCGGTGAATTATCTCACTACCATGACAAACGCCAACACTAAGGCTGTTACCTACACTCGCGACGAGGTGGTCACTGGCTACCTTACCCTGAGCGAGGTAGAAGCACTCGCAGCTGCATCCAAGTAAAACACCGTCGCTGCCGTTGCAGCACCCAAAATACCCTTGTCGTTATTTCTATGCACTTATAGTGCTACGGGATAGCGGACGGTCGAAAGGCCGGAGGAGATTTGGACAGGCCGGCAACGAACGCCGGCAAACAAAATAGGCGTCGCCGACGCCATTGTACCTTATCACCATAAACTTGCCACTAACGGCCCTTCCGTATGGAAAGGGCCGTTTTTTATTAGTTTTGAAACTTCTCCGGGTCTATCTACGGAAATATGCATTGTTCCTGGAGGCCCGTTTTAGCCACATAAACCTCCGGACCGAAATCCGGAGGTTAAGTTTTGGTTTAATAGCTATTGCTCTGACAATGTGATGTTGGGCCTACAATTTAGATGGGCAGACCCCGCACAGCCAGCAGCTACTGTCCTAATAATGCCAGGCAGGGCTGAGCCAGGAGACATTTCTGAGCTGCCAGATACTGCTATGGCCAGGTTTATGAGACCACAATATTAATCAGCTTAGCGCCTTTTGGAATAATAATCTTCCGGATTTCTTTGTCGGTGGTATGACGTTGGATGTTGGGATCAGCTAGGGCGAGAGTTTTGAGCTGTTCTTCATCGCCGAGCGCATCCCGGGAGACGCTGAGACGAGCGCGCAATTTACCATTCACCTGTACCACTACTTCGACGTTTTCCTCTACGAGCAGATCGTTGTCCCAGCGCGGCCATTCGTCATCGCTGCCGAGGTGTTCTAGAAGTTCACAGCCAAGGTGAGGCGCAAAGGGCTTAATCATCTTGGCCAGCTGAATCGCATCTTCGCGACTGGCGCCGACTTTATAGAGCTCATTCACATACTCCATCAAAGCAGCTACAGCGGTGTTGAAGCTATTACGATAGATGTCATCGGTGACTTTTTTGGCCACGCGATTGCGTAAGACGGCGGTTTTGCTGCCATCGTTGGTAAGCTCGCCTTTGCAAAGCGTCCAACAGCGGTTTAGGAAGCGATAAACGCCGCCCACCGCCTCAGTATTCCAAGCCGCATCTTGATCATAAGGCCCGATAAACATTTCGTAAGTACGCAAGGTATCGGCACCATAGCCACTGCCAATCACCTCGAGCGGGTCGATAGTATTGCCTTTGGACTTGGACATTTTCTTGCCATCAGGGGCATTGATGTAGCCATTATAAAGCAGCTTCTTGATCGGCTCGCGGAACGGCAAATAACCCTGGTCAGCAAAGAATTTGCACCAGAAACGCACATAGAGCAGGTGCGCCACGGCGTGATCGCCGCCGACGTAGATGTCGGTGGGAGCCCAGTATTTGATGGCGGCTGGATCCCAGGCGGCTTCGGCATCGTGCGGGCTGACATAGCGCCAGAGATACCAGCTAGAGCAAGCATAACCGTCCAGGGTGTCGGTCTCGCGGGTCATTTCTTCCCCGTCGATGGTAACTTTAAGCCAATCTTCGGCCTTTGCTAGCGGAGAGCGACCGGTCTCGTCCGGCTGATAATCTTTTACTTCGGGATGAATTACCGGGAGCTGATCTTCGGGAATCGGATGCGGATTGCCGTCTTTGTCGTAAGCGATCGGAATTGGACAGCCCCAGTAGCGCTGACGCGAAATTAGCCAATCGCGCATCTTGTAGGTGATTTGCTTGTGGCCTAAACCTTGCTCTTCTAGCCAAGCTACGATCTGTTCGCGCGCATCCTCGCTGCGAGCGCCATTGAATTGACCGGAATTTACCAGCTCGCCCTCACCGTGATAGCAGCCGACGTCATCACTATTCTCGGGCTTCTCGATGACTTCTTTGACCGGCAAATCAAACTTTTCTGCAAACTCAAAATCACGTTCATCATGCGCCGGCACCGCCATAATCGCCCCCGTACCATAGCCCATGAGGACGTAATCGGCCACCCAAATAGGGATTTCGCCACCGGTAGCGGGATTGATAGCGTAACTACCGGTGAAGACGCCGGTTTTTTCCTTGTTTTCTTGACGTTCAATTTCGGATTTTTTGATGGCGGTTTGGCAATATTTCTCTACTTCCTCGCGCGTATTATCATTCACTAATTGCTTAATCAACGGGTGTTCTGGCGCCAAGACTAAGAAAGTAGCACCAAAAATCGTATCCGGACGCGTTGTAAAGGCGGTAATTTTCGGCTCATCGCCCAGATTGTCGCCATCCTGGTCGACGCCAAAAATAATCTCGGCGCCCTCACTCTTTCCAATCCAATTTTTCTGCATGGTTTTGATCTTATCCGGCCATTCTAGCTGGTCGATATCCTGCAACAGCTCTTCGGCGTAATCGGTAATCTTGAAAAACCATTGCTTCATTTTCTTCTTTTGGACTTCGCTGCCGCAACGCCAACAGTGGCCATTTTCTACCTGTTCATTCGCGAGTACGGTCTGATCTACTGGGCACCACCACTGGTAGGATTCTTTTTGATAAGCCAGACCAGCCTTGTAGAGCTGCAAGAAACACCACTGGGTCCATTTGTAATATTCGGGGTCGGAGGTATTGATTTCGCGGCTCCAATCGACAGCATAGCCCAAACGCTTAGCTTGCTTGCGAAAATTCGCGATATTAGTAGCCGTAGCGGCTTGAGGCGAAATGCCAGTCTTGATGGCGTAGTTTTCGGCGGGCAAGCCAAAAGTATCATAGCCAAAAGGCCGGAGCACATTCATCTGTTGCTGCATAAAGAAGCGCGTCAAGACATCAACGATCGTGAAATTTCGTACATGTCCCACGTGTAGACCCGCTCCAGAAGGATAAGGGAACATCTCGGCGAGGTACATTTTGGGCTTGGTTTCGTCAATGGGGCCAGCCTGAAAAGCCTCGGTTTCGTCCCAGATTTTTTGCCATTTTTGTTCAATTTTCAGTGGGTCATATCTTTCCATAGCTATTATTATAGCACACTTCTGCCCTCAGGGAGCGAAATAACGCCTTAGAAAGAGCGGTCACGGAGGCTTGATTTGCGGTTTTTTAGATCTGATGGTCTAAAATTTATATATTATACTATATTTTGCCATAATTACTATTGACAAAAATAACTATCTGTGATACAATAGAGATATAGGCCAAAAATCTGTCCTATACAGGTTTTTGTGTCGCAATTTAATAGAAAGGTTGGTGCTACATATGAAAACCGACGAAAAAGTCCTCTGCCAGGAGCCGTTTATCTGCTTCGAGCGGGTGGGTCTGACCATCGGTCAGGTGTGGTTCCCTAATACTGGCTGCTATATCGACGAGCAGAAGCTGCTCGACCTGAAGCGCTATGTGGAGTGCCTCCAGAGTGACATCTTCATCCGCGTTGATGAGGCCGAGTACGGCGTGATCGAGATGATGATGAATCCGCACATGGCTCACGGCGAGAAGACGCTGAATATGGTGCTGGACGTGATCGTGCGTGCTTTGCGCGCCTCCTGTCCGCACGACCAGACCTACGACCCGGATTTTCGGGTTTTCCCCGGGCTGATCCCCGAGACCACCTCTGAGAACGTCATCTTGCACTAAACCCTACATACGAGACATCACCTGAGCATTAGCAACATTCTAAGTAATAGCTCCGCCTCGCACTTTATTTCCCCGCCCCCTCGGCGGGGCTTTTCTATGCTATAATAGTCTTATGAATAACGAACAAATTCCTAATCCTAATCGTACACCAGCGCAGACGGCGCAGGTGGCCGGCGAGAGCGTCCTGCAGGCGGCTGCACACAGTAAAATGCGGGGTGAGCAGGCACGCCAGGCCGAGCAAGCAGCTACTGCGCGACAGAAAATAGTAGGGCATAGCGCACTGGAAACCTTGAAACCAATTTCGTTTCGGCTTTATTTGCATGATTTTGACGTGCCGGCTTTGCGGTCCTTATATTCGCACCAAGAGATTGAGCGCGATCGGGCCTATGTGGAGCGCAAGCGGCACGAATATGAGATGAAAGATACCGGCGAAACCACGCGCACAGAGCGTCAGGCTGATGCTCTGGAGACGATGTTTCTGTATGGTCTCGAACGCAATGCTTGGCTGGGCAATCTCGCCGATAAGACTGGGCAGGTGCCTTTTACAGTCGATGCCTCTGGTACGACCGAATTTGATGATTATAGCCACCGAATCGATTCTTACGCCACGATTGAGTTTGTACGTCCAGCCAAAGTAGAACAAGAAAAGGCTTCGGTGATTCGGGCGATCATGGGTTTTGATGTGACAGTAAGTAGCGACTATAAAACTATTCAGGAAAAAATTACCCGTTGCCAAAACGATCCACAGGTGCAACTGCCTTTTGGGTTCTCGCAGATCAAATATTACGTACGCAATCGCATTGCTAGCCGACAGGATTTGGTACCGCGTTACACGATCGGAATTGAGGGCGACAAGGTGGACGACATCGCTTATAACACGAAATTTACCAAAATCGGCGGAAAGACGCTGGATGCGAAATTCGACCCGAAAGACAACGCCATGATCCGATTCCAGATTCTTTCGGAAATCCGCGTGCAAAATCAGCTATATCAAGCGATGCTTCCGGAAGAAAGTGACGATCCGACGGTGAAGCGAGCACGGGCGATTTTGAGGGTTATTTCGCAACGCGTGGCCAAGGCGATGAATAATTCGATTGATCTCCTACCGTCAATCATGTTGCCGCCGGGCACGAAGCCGATGCCGATGGCTCAGCGTAGTCCTGAGGAACGGCTACAGATTCGCGATTATATCCAGTCAACTTTGGTGGAGCGGATGACTAAGCCAGAGCGCGACAAGCGCGGTTATCAGGACCCATATGTACATATTGTCAACTGCTGTCAAAACTTGACACGGATAGCCAAAGACGGCAAGCTGAAGCGACATCGGACGCTGGGACCACATAATTATGGCTTTAATATCCCAGATTATCCAGAGCAATTATGATAATGTTTCTTATATAGTGATGCTTTTAGATATAGCGATGATATGTAGTAGTAAAATATTTCCGCAGTTTTGGTGTTGCCCGCGGATTCTGTGCTAAAGGGTTAATAGTTATGTCAATTACAGTGGTTTTACACAATATTCGGTCGACTTATAATGTAGGGGCGATTTTGCGCACTGCCGAGGGGCTGGGGGTTGACAAAATCGCCTACTCAGGATACACGCCGCGCTATGATGACCCAGATTTATTGCCACATCTGCGCGAAAAGCTAAATCGCCAGATCGCCAAGTCAGCTCTGGGCGCGGAAAAATTAGTCGCTCAAGTGTATTTAGCTAAGGAGGAGGCTGAGGGTTTGGAGGGGTCAGAGGATTCGGAACCTACGCGCTCTCTGGATAATACGAGCATTTCGGGTGATTTAGCTCCGGTTTACACGCCAACAGCTCCGGATTCTATTTCTGCGCAAGCGGATTCAGGATCTACCCACGAGCAAATCCCTGCGCCTGGGCAGTCTTCTGCGCAAATGGTATTGACAAAATGGCTAAGGTGTGCTATAATGAAAGGATATACCGTAATTGGTCTAGAAAACAATCTTTCGGAGGCGGAATTACCCAAACAATTGATTTTGGGGTCTGGCAGCTTAGCAAATGGCGAAAAAGCCAAGCTTGATGGGGATTTGGTATTAATTTTGGGTGAAGAGGTCCACGGAATTGCGCCCGAGATTCGTAGTTTGGTCGATTATTTCCTAGAAATTCCGATGTTGGGCCAAAAGGAATCTTTTAATGTTTCGGTAGCGGCCGGAATTGCGCTATGGGCGTTAACTTTTGGCGCCCTCACTCCGTCTCAGCCTATTTTGCGAGCCACTCAGTCCTAAGCCATTTCTACGGGCCGATCCATCTCAGCCAATTTTAAGTGGCCAAAACAACGAAATCCGCTGAGATTCTAAATTCATTCCTCTAGAGACGGGATGCCAGATTGAGCGCTGAAACCATCGTAATAATTCGTCTTAATGGGCGGATGGCCAATCTTGTTGGCGGCGTTGACAATTTCTTGAACGTCGTCGGTTAGCTTGTAGATTTTGGTGTCATGCGCAGAAATTAAGCCCATTGGCAGCATTTTGCCCTCAAAAAACTTTGTCAAGGGGCGCCAAAAACTTTTGCCGAAGAAAAAGACTGGCATTTTGGGCATTTTGCCCTCTTGCATAAGGATGACAATCTCCGAAAGTTCGTCCAGCGTACCGAGACCGCCTGGGAAGAGGACGTAAACTTTGGCGGACATAGCCAGCATGACTTTGCGCGCGAAGAAATATTTGAATTGCAGAGTATCGGTGAGGTAAGGATTTGGGCTCTGCTCGTGACGAAGCGTGATATTTAAGCCGATGCTGCGTCCGCCGTATTCGAAAGCACCTTGATTGGCAGCTTCCATGATGCCAGGGCCGCCGCCGGTGATCACAGCGTGGCCGTTTTGGGCTAATAATTGACCGAGCTCGCGAGCTTTTTTGCAATATTTGCTATCTTGAGCTAGGCGGGCGGAGCCAAAAATCGTCACGCCCTGCGGATAGGTGCGTACGATCTTGAGGCCTTGCTCGAGGTCGCGCGCATAAGCTTTGGCGCGCTCAATATCGGCTGCTTCTAATTGTTTTAGTATTTCTTCGTCAAACATTTCGTTCCTTTCTTTTACTGCCATTCGGCTAAATCTTCAATTTTCTGAATCGGCATGGGATGCAAATCTTCTGTGCCGCTGAGAATCCCGGCTTGAGCGCCGTAGCGTTGGGCGACTTTAGTAGCGTTAGCCGCCGCAAACTGCAAAGCGGCTTTAAAAGTTGTACCCTTTTGAGCCCAAGCGGCCAAAAATCCAGCACCAAAAGCATCACCCACGCCTACATGGTCACGCAAGCGATGCTGCTCGTAGACGCCTAAGCGATAGGTTTCGTGACGATTAGTGGCGATAGCACCCATCACGCCGTCGGTAATGAGGACGGTAGGGCAATAATTGGCAAGATGCGCCACCAGCTCAGTGAGTAAGACGCCCGGTACCAGCTGGGCGGCTTCGGCCTTATTGACTAGCAAAACATCTACTAAATCTAGCAAACCAATTACCTTGCGCGATTCCTGGAGCTCGCGTTCGCCGGGATTAAACATGATTTTGATGCCTAGATTGTGTGCTTGCTCGAAAAATTCTAGGATTTTTTCCATGTCGCCTTGTAGGCTGGTCAGATAGAGCCAGTCCGGCTGAATATCTGCCAAATCCGTGGCGTGTAAATTGCGGAAACTGGCGGCGGTGCCACGATAATTGAGCATGGTGCTATTAGCGTTGCGCACGTCGAGCAGAATTACGGTGCAGCTAGTATGGCCGTCGATTTGCTCTACATAGCTACTGTCGATATTCTCGCGATCCAGACAGGCCAGCACGGCATCGCCTGCCGCATCGAAACCCACATTGCTCATCAAAATCGTCTCGTGACCATGGCGCGCAAAAGTAACTGCGGCATTCGCCCCACTACCGCCTACTTCGAAACAGACTTTATCGATATCGATTTTGCTACCAATGGTCATTTTGCTAAAAATCGACACGCCATCGTCTAATTCTACGCCCTCGAAATCATCCCGATCGAGCATGTAGATGTTTTGCGCGGCGGCGCCAACGGCGAGAATGCGACTCATACCAAGACACCTTTTCTCTCTGACTCTGTGAGCAGAGCTTGATACATGGCGGCTTTGTCTGGAGCACTAGAGATAGCGCTACCGACGTCCATGACATCTACGCCAGAGTGCGCAATTGCACGCACATTGGTTAAATTAATTCCGCCATCCCAGGCAATTTCTAATTCTGGCTTAATCGCTCGCACCAGGGGGACTTTCTCGGTCTGCAGCATGTCAATACTGCCGCCTTGCTTGCCCAGTTCGCCTGCAAAAATCATCACATGATCAGCCAGAGTAATTAAATCTTGGGCCTTTTTGGGAAAAGTAGTCTTAAGCAGAGCAATACCGGTCTTGATGCCAGCGTTTTTGAGCTGTTCAAAAAGTGCCGGGATATTATCCGTAACTTCGGCATGGACGATACAGAGTGAGGGCTTCAGCTTGAGAATGGCTGGCAGATGTGCGCTGGGGTGAGCCGACATTAGATGTACGTCCAGGGCAACCCCCTCAGCACCGTGCAGGCTAGCCAGCGGCAGCAAACTAGTGGGAGCCAGGGTGCCGTCAGAAACGTCTACATGTACACGCTTGGTAAATTTGCTAAAAGCCAGCAGATTCGCATCGTAAGTGGCTTGGCTATCAGTAGTAATAGTAGGGACAACGATTGCCATTTTAGCCCTCCACTGCGTCTAGACGTTGCATACGGCGAACGTATTTAGCGGCGGTTTTGGGGCGGGCATGGCAAAAGGCTTTGACGATTTTTTCCATGGCGGCAGGTTCGAGCTTGTCTGCGGAAAGACAGACAATATTAGCGTGATCATCTTCGCGACCGATCCTGGCGTCATCGGGCTGAAAGGCTAAGATCGCCCGTGCACCTTTGAGACGATTGGCCTGCATACAGACACCTTGCCCGGAACCGCAGAGTAATACACCGATATGCTGATCGGGCTGCTGCGCGACAGCACGCGCTACCGCTAGCGCAGGATCATTAAAATCGTCTTCGGGATCGTATTTTGACGCGCCCAAATCCTGCACCGCCACCATACCGGGGTGGCAACCTTGCAATAATTCTATGAGCTGGTTTTTCTTTTCGAATCCGCGATGGTCAGCGCCGACATAAATTGTATACTGTTGCATTTCAGGCCTTTCTTAAATTAACTACTATTACGGTCTCGGACATTCCCTATCTACCAAAATCTACCGACAATTCCACCAGGCGGTTGGAATAACCCCATTCGTTGTCATACCAGACTACGACTTTGATCAGATTGCCATCAATCACGTTAGTCAGAGGTAAATCTACAATAGCGGAGTGAGCATCGCCCTTAAAATCCATGCTTACCAGCTCATCACGCGTAGTGTCGAGAATACCCTCGTAATATGGCTCCTTGGCGGCGCGCTCAAAGACGCCGTTGAGCTCTTCGATCGTGGTATTGCGCTTGAGAATGGCGGTAATATCAGCCAGGGAAACCGTGAGATTAGGGACGCGCACCGACAAACCGTCAAATCTTCCTTCTAGGGTCGGGATCGTGAGAGCGGTAGCTTTGGAAGCTCCGGTGGTAGTAGGGATAATATTAACCGCCGCCGCGCGGGCCTCCCGTAAATCTTTGCAGGCTTCATCTACTAGCCGCTGAGAAGCGGTGTAAGAATGCACGGTGGTCATCATGGCCTTATCGACACCGAAATTATCTTCCAGAATTTTCATCACTGGTGCGATGCAGTTGGTAGTGCAGCTGGCACAGGATAGAATCTCATCATCAGCGGTCACTACTTCTTCGTTTACACCCAAGACCACGGTCTTGGCGCCAGGGCCTTTAGCAGGAGCAGAAATGACAACTTTGCGCGCGCCAGCCTTGAGATGGGCGCGAGCCGCCTCGGGATCACAAAAAGCGCCGGTACATTCCATAACGGTGTCAATCTGGAGCTTTTCCCAGGGGAGATTGGCTGGGTTTGGCTCGGCCAAGAAAAGAATTTTACGGCCATCTACAATAATATGCTTATCATCAAAGCTAATGTCATGGTCATAGACGCCATAGGCTGAATCGTACTTCAAGAGGTGCGCAAATGTTTTGGCATCACCTAAGCTGTTAATCGCAACCACCTCAGCATCACGGCGTTCGAACGCAATTTTGAACGCACAGCGCCCAATCCGCCCGAATCCATTTATTGCTAGTCTTACCATTTCACCTCCTAAATATACTTAGGTCTATTATAGCATAAGATTTTTATTAGAAAAGTATTGACTTTTTGAGCAAAGTGTGCTATAATGAAAGTATAGGCGCATTACTGCGGCCTAAGTATATTGAAAGGGGTTGTTTTGCATGTTGATGCAGAACCGCATCGAAACCTACTGTCTTAGCGGGGACGAAGCTATCGTCTACCGGATCACGAACGACGTCGATCCTTTCATTTTTCACGACGGCGACCCAGCGTATCCGGGGCTTAAAATCAAGTTAAGCGGCATTTCGCATGAACGGTGGGTGTCAGAGATTTGGCCCCAGGCTCGCGTAGAATGCATTGACAACAGCGGAAGCAATGGAGAGTTGATCGATAAGCTGGTCGGAGAAATCGTTTTTGGCCTCATGTCGGGCAAGCACAATTGTATCGGGGGATGGAAAATTACTTCGGTGAATTTCTGGACCAACGGGCAGCTCACTTTAGACCTCCACAATCAGTTCAATGAAGAGCTGAGCAACTTTATGGCATGCTGCAGGGATGATTACGGCGGTTGGACGCATGAGTCTTTAGTTGCAGCGGGAGGCTTGCCGAGTTCCTATTATTCGATAAGTTTTCATATGAATGAAGAACAGAATCTGTATCTGGCAATTGAGCCTTCCGACTCCGACAAGTGCGAGTACGGTCTGAGCCTTACAAAAGACCGGTTTTCGGTAACAGAAAAAAGTGCTAGCCATCTTCGTGAGATCGAGTTTGGTAGCTCCATTGAGAAGACCATCGATGGTGAAGAACGCGCTATCTATAAGGCAGAGATTCGGGAGGCGATTTTGCACTGATTCCAATTCTGAGATCTGGGAAGCGTTTTTTGCATTAATTCCTTAGTCTGCGGTTCAGGAGATTTGCACTAATTCTCTGGTCTGCTGTCTTACTGGTCCGAGCATCAAACATCCGACAATTCAGCCCGCCGCATCGCTGCGGAAGAATACCTGCCCTCGGCACAACCGGGGGCTTTTTATTGTTGGTAGTTCTTATTGGAGCAAGTGTACAGATATTTTTGCTAGTATTATTGATTTATTGGTAAAAACAGCATTATAGTTTTATAATCAATCTGCTGCTCCGGGAAGAAAACTGGCCTAAAACATTGTGATTGAGATAAAAAAATGAAGTATCAAAGATCCCCATTTTGTCCATTTATGACTTAATGGGGATTTTTATAATCTGACTGAAGTCTAAAACTACGCGCGGGCGAAGTGTGCGAAAGCACGGTTGGCTTCGGCCATGCGGTGGCAATCTTCTTTCTTCTTGAAAGCAGCGCCGGTTTCGTTGTAGGCATCGACAATCTCGGCCTCGAGACGTTTGGCATACGGCATACCCTGACGAGCCCGAGCGGCTTGGACTAACCATGAGAAAGCAAAGTGTTGCTGACGATGACCGCTGATTGGGAATGGAATCTGGTAGTTAGCACCACCAACACGGCGAGACTTCACCTCGAAATCCGGCGAAACGTTTGCGAGAGCCTTTTCGAAAACTTCTACTGGGTCTTCGCTCTTAAGCTTCTTAGCAGCGCCTTCGAGTGCTTCATAAACTGCGCGTTCGGCAACTTGCTTCTTGCCGTCAAGCATAGACTTGTTGATTAATTTCTGTACCAAAATCGACTGATACTTGCGATCTGGCATAACTTTACGTTGAAGAGACTTGGTAACTTTGCGTGGCATAATTATTCTCCCTTCTTAGCGCCGTATTTAGAACGACCTTGTTTACGACCTTGTACACCTTGCAAATCCAAAGTGCCACGGACAATATGATAGCGAACACCCGGAAGATCTGGCACACGGCCGCCGCGTACTAGCACTACGGCGTGTTCCTGCAAGTTATGACCTTCACCACCAATATAAGCCCAGACTTCTTGACCATTAGTCAAGCGGACACGCGCAACCTTGCGAAGCGCGGAGTTTGGCTTCTTTGGTGTCTTGGTGGTAACCTTCAAGCAGACACCACGCTTAAGTGGAGCGGCCTGCTCGTAGCGACGTGTCTTAAGTGTATTTACAATCGAACCCAACGCCGGCGCCTTAGACTTCTTGGCGGCTTTTTGGCGTGGCTTGCGAATCAACTGATTAATAGTTGGCACAATAATTCCCTTTTAACTTATAAATTAATAATATTTGGTCGCTTGGCTACAGCAATTACCGCGCGGCCTGAAACTCTTGTATCATTATAGCGCACTCCGGCAAAAAATGCAAGCTTTTTAGTGGGATTTGGGGTGCTGGGCTGAAGCTAGGTGCTGAAATTGGGGTTAGAATTAGCATTGGAGTTGACGCTTTACTTTCTGAGTGTATTGTGATATATTAAGATGGTACTTATGGTACGAAAAGTGAAAAACTTAGTACGTTAGGAGATGTATTTATGCCGAGAGTTAAGAGAAAAGTCTGCCGCCTCGTGGGTCGTGGTCACTATTGCTTCCGCGACATGCCGAAACGCCAAATCCTACGCTACGGCCGGGGCACCGAGAAAAGCCCCACCCTTAAGCCCGCGTCCAGCCGGACGGTACTGCTGATTCCTTGTAACGCCGTGAGCGCCAAGACCACTGCGAGCCTGCCGACCGTTCCTCACACTATCAAGTGGTGGCCGGCTTACGCCAAGCATCTGCAGGATGCCAAGCGCCTGGCCGATCCGTGCCTGTATCAGCCGCTCTAATCCCGTCGAGCCGTCTTGGATTCGCCTATTCTGGCACATATTCCGGTGTACATTCTGGCACGCGCATTAAATAATACTCTGCAAAACTAGCATCTTCATAGAGACCCCTTTCGAGGGGTCTTTTTAATGCCTTATGATGCTAATTATAATGATTGTTGCTTGGATTTGATTATTTGATTGTAGTTCGGTTATTATAAAATGAATATGTATAAAAATCTAGGCTTGTGGAATTGAAAATGTTTGATAAAATTAGAAGTGAAGAACAACATCGCATAATATTTGATAAGTATTGATTTATTGATAAGCATTTTCTTCGACAATGTTGATGACACCGTAAGGATCACAATTTGTTGTTGAGGCGAAAGCTTATCAATGCGATTTGTTCTTCACCCTTGCGGTGTCATTTTTATATCGCCTCTATTACTTTTCGATATGAAAGTTGACGCCCAGTATATATACCAAATGATCTTCCGCCCTAGTAATCTTTTAGTGGATTTTTAGGTCACCTAGGGCGAAGATCTCAAAAAGCCTACAAAAGGAGGGCTCGATGCAACGCAAAAGACGTAAAAATAATTATAAGGAATTTCCGGATTCGTCGGGAAATCGCCATAATCTGCATAGTATTCCAACACTAGGAATGAGTGAGAAGTCTGGAGCGGGCGTTGAGTCTTCTAATCGCAACGCTAGGGAGGATATCTACCAACCTACTAGCGTTAGAGTTAAGAATGTAGCAAGTCCGATCGTTAGTTCTGTCAACGTCGCCTGGTGGGTCTTTCGTAACTTTAAGTATATCTCTCATTTCACCCACGTCGTCCGGTGGACCTCTCCTCATCTAAAGATTGCGCTTCTGCGAAGCTTCCTGCGGGCGTCGTTTCGGAAAAGGAAACAAGTTTTCTTTTCACTCAACTCCTACGCAGTTCGGACCCGGTCCAGCCGAGAGATGACTCCTTATGGTGAAATGCAGAGATATCCGGAACACGATCAATCGAGCGCTAGCCGTGTAGTCATGACTCCGCTTAGTAAGGTGGTTAGATATCTGCGACCTTTGCCATATTTAAGTATTGTAAGTTTGTTGGTTTTATCGTTTCTGGCGCTTACACCAAATCTATATAGTAATGATTCCGTTTACGCAACGGAAGATACTAATGCAGGAGTAAGCGGAAGAGCTACTTCAGCTGGTCTGTCGGTGAGTGCTACTAAACTTACAGAAACAGTATCGCCAGGAAGTACTGTATATGTGAATAATACGGTATCAGTGAATGCAAAAGATATAGAAAGTTATAGCCTTACTATTTCTGGACCTACGACAATGAAAAATGGAAGTACTACCATTAATGGATCTGGTGGTAATACGCCAAGTAGTATGGGTGATAATACTTGGGGCTACGCTTGGGATAGTAGTAATAATGGCAGTGGGTTTACGGATAGTAGTGCTACATATAACTCTCTTCCTGGTACTAATACAAGCCAAAAGTTAACTACGCCAGCTTTAAGTAATTATGGAGTAGAATTCTCAAGGAAGCTAGGCTTTGCAGCCAAGTTTGCAGAAGATGCCGATCCAGGACACTATATAGCGGATATTACACTAAGCCTAGTAGCTACACCAAGGACACTTGGCGTCTGGAGCACGGGACAAGCAGCTGGTATCTCTACCATGCAGCAAATGAACACTGCTATCTGCAACCAAGTCCCGACTCCAGCCGCCGGCGCTACAGATGTACCTACGATGACTTTATTAGATTCGCGAGATGGTAACTATTATAATATTGCTAAGTATGCTGATGGTAGATGTTGGATGCAGGAGAACTTAAGAATTGCTGGTACAACCATTAAAGCTGCTGAGTCTGATTTTTCTGGTAGTGATATCACTCTCCCAAGTTCTGCTAAATCCGACTTCACTGATGCCAATAAATTTACATATCGTTCTATCTTGCTTAGTGAAGCTAATTCCGGTTCCACTGGTTATTACAACTGGTATACCGCTACTGCTGGTGCTGGAAATAGCAGTTTTAATTCTGGCAATGTAAGCACGAGTATTTGTCCTAAGGGCTGGACTTTACCTACTGGTGGGCGCGAGAACAATGTAAGTAATGAAAGTACATGGTCTGATTACTATAAGCTCTTCCGCAAAATGGGTTTATCGATTAGTAACTCTAGCTTAATGCCTGGTAGTGGTACTAACTGGGGCACGGGCGATCTAGCGATCATCCAGGGCGACATTTATAATTTCAAGTATCCGGGAGGGATTTTTAGCGGTTCCCTTGGTGGCAATAATTCTAATGGTTATTGGTGGTCTAGTACGGCGACGGGTAGCTATGCATTCCTATTAGATATAGATAATAGAGCTGTCTATCCTGGCACAAACGGTAACTTCCGTTACGCTGGTATTGCCGTGCGGTGTGTGGCGAAGGAACCGGATCTTTCTGGCATCACTACCATGCAAGAAATGACTCCAGGCGTGTGCGAGAAAACTCCTCTCATTTCTGGCCAAAAGTATAGTGAAGAATACACTCTCACGGATGATCGTACTTATCCAAGCGGTACCGATAAAACTTACAAAGTTCGTAAGTTTGCGGATGGTAGATGTTGGATGACAGAAAACCTAAGAATTAATAATACTACTCTCAAAGCTGCTAGTTCAGATTTCTCTGGTAGTGATATAGTATTACCAAATTCCGGTAAAGGTGACTTTGCTAATAATGATACTAGTAAATATAATTATCGTTCCTATTTATCAACATCATCTGATGGAGCAAATGCCGGTGTATCTGGTTATTACAACTGGTACACCGCTACCGCTGGCGCTGGGAGCTCTTCTGTAACTGCTCAAAACCAAAATGTTAATACCTCCATTTGTCCAAAAGGCTGGACTTTACCAACAGGCGGTCGTGCTGGTAATGCTAATACAGAAAGTACTTGGTCTGATTGTTACAAACTATTCCGTAACATGGGTCTTACTATTAGTACCTCAAGCCTATCAACTGCTGGTAGTACTAACTGGGGTTCAGGTGACTTAGCAATTGTCCAAGGTGACGTTTACAACTTCAAGTATACCGGGCGCGTCAGCAATGGCTCCTTCTACTACGGTTCTGGCCTCGGCTACTGGTGGTCTAGTACGGCGTACGATGCTTACAACGCATACGACCTGAACATAGACAGCAACAACGTCAACCCTGGCACCGACAGCAACCTCCGTTACTACGGATTCGCTGTGCGGTGTATCGCCCGTGATTCCTAAAATCTTAAAACCCAACAACCCTCGAGAGCCATAAATAAAACTAAAAGTGGGGGCGTCAATAGTTTTGAAACAGACTAAAAGAACCGTTTAGCTAACATATAAATATAAGTTTACCTAAATATCTAGCCAACCAGGTCTGTTGAAAAACTCATTGGCGCCCCACATTATCCTTTATTACTTCAGCTGGGTCTGTCGAGAAGCCATTACTACGCCCGCGCCATCTGTTCGCAAAATAAAGCACAATCGAAAACAACTAACCACTTATATGGAATCCATCATAATAAACTTCAGTAAATAAGTCAAATTTAGGTGCTCAATTAGGCAAAAACGGTTGTATAGCTGCTTTGTATATTATTCTGTCTCGGTAAATGGTCCTCAGAAACGTCCAAGTGGTCGTTTCTGAGAGGATATTACCCCTGTAAGGTTTGCTTATAAAACGTCCACATGGTCGTTTCTGAAATCAAACTAATGGATTTTTAGCTACAAAACGACCTTCTAGGAATGCCCGAGAAGCCCCTGAAATTCCCCACCCTTGCTCTTATCGCACTTTGAGGCTAAAATCGCTCCTAGGGTCTCTAAATAGCCTTAGAATGCAAATTAAGCATAAAAACTATCCAAAATTGCCATTTTTCCAAAAAACCGCCCAAAACCCATACCCAACAGCCTACAAGCCAGATTT
This sequence comes from uncultured Candidatus Saccharibacteria bacterium, assembly GCA_964444615.1. Lineage (GTDB taxonomy): Bacteria > Patescibacteriota > Saccharimonadia > Saccharimonadales > Saccharimonadaceae > Nanosyncoccus. The sequence continues at coordinate 110,720 of CAYUHY010000001.1, forward strand.
TCCTTAGAAATTGACAAAAATCGCATTGTACGTTATAATAGTACTAGCTGGGTTTTGCCTAGAGTAATTTATTTTGAAGAAAGGAGGTGTCGTCGATGATTCGAATTCCGCTGAATTTCGTAATCGTCAACACCCTGCAGCTAATCCACCGAGGTAGCCCACATGCCTTGCTGAGCTTTACGCCTATCCAGGTGCTGGAGCGTGCCGCCTGGTTGGACAACCGGAGCGGCTACATTGTACAGTTTGGGTTTGAGACCGCCGATGTTGCACAGCTTCTGAACGAGCGGCCGGACCTTTTCGTACGTTCGGATGTGTTCTGCGACGAGCGGAGCGAACTCTACCTGCTGAGCGACTTCGAGAATTCGATAGCCCTGCCGTTTTACGCCCAGATGGAGCGTATTTATACGCTGGCGGGTGGCCTCACTCTTAGCGATTTAGTGCGCAAGCTTCAGGTCAGTTTCGACTATCCCGACGGTTTCTTGCGGCGCACGTCAATGTGGGAGCTCGTCCCGCTCAAGCATGGAGCAAATCCAACGTAGCATTCCTTTCACCCCCGGCCTAGGCTTCCGCGCCTAGGCTTTTTCTTAGTTACAAAATTCCTGGGCCAGCTTATGACGGCTAGGCTTAATTCCGAATAGCAAACATAGCCTTAGATCCCAAGAAGAGCCCTTGTAGAAGGACTCTTCTGTGATAATCTATCTAAGACTATTTTTGGTCGGTTTTCTTAGTCTTAGTAGACTTCTTAGCGGCAGGCTTCTTGGCAGGAGATGGTTGCTTTTCGTTCGGATCGGCATTCATGATCGCCTCGGCTTCGCCACCATTAGACTTAACTAAGAAATCCAGAGTTTTGTCAATGATGAGACGATTTTTGATGTCTTGGCGTACTTCAGGCTTCTTCAAGCTCTTGATGGCTTCAGGAGATTTCTGGTAAAGATCACGTAATTCCATGACTTTAGTTTCGACTTCTTCATCTGTGGCCTGGATGCCTTGCTCTTGTGCTAGTACTTGCAAAACTAGCGAGGACTTGACTCTCTGCTCTGCGACTTCGAGAGCTTCTTTGTGCCATTCATCAAAGCTTTTGCCGCCGCGCTCAATGTATTCTTCGAGCTGCAAACCGTGGGAGGCAGCATTGCGACGCATATCATCGAGAATGAAGCGCATCTGATCTTTGATCAAAATCTCCGGAGCGACTACCTTTGAAGCTTTGACCAGGTCTGCTACGAGAGCATCGCGATAACGCTCAACCGCAACGTGGCGTTTCTGAGCGGTGATATTTTTCTTGATATCTGCGCGCAGATCGTCCATAGTCTGGAAGTTGCCACACTTCTGGGCGAGCTCATCGTTTTTGGTAGGAAGCTTAATCTCGTTGACTTGCTTGACTAAGACCTCAAAAACCGCTTTCTGGCCGGCTAAAGTTTTTTCCGGATAATCCTTAGGGAATGTAACTTCTAGGTCGAATTTATCTCCGGAAGAATGACCTACAATGCCCTCTTCAAATCCGGGGATAAACTGGTGTGAACCCAGCTCTAAATGATAATCTTTTGCGCTCCCACCGGGGAACTTTTCGCCATTATGCTTACCTACGAAATCGATAATCACTTCGTCGCCGTCCTTGGCGGCACGCTTTACGACTACCTTTTCGCTATAAGCACTAGCGACGCCATCGACGATTTCTTCTACTTCTTTGGCGGTTGGCTCAGTTTTTTCTAATTTTGCCTTGAGTTTCTTAAAATCACCGAGTTTAATCTCGGGCAAAACTTCTGCCTTGACAGTATACTCAAGGTTGTCATCTGGGACATACTTAGTAACTTCGGTTTGCTCGATGTAGATGGGGGCCAATTTAGCCTTGGCAAAAACCCCTGGCATCGTCGAGCGAACGGCTACTTCCATGGTGGTGTTGGCGATTTCGTTAGGCGCAACGTGTTTCTCTACCATACTGGCAGGAACTTTGCCCTTGCGAAAACCCTGTACTTTTAAATTAGCTGCTAACTGAACGAGAGCTTTTGCGTGAGCTTCTTTAAGATCAGCTGCATCTAATGTAACTTTTATTTCCACCCGTGTATCTGATATTTTCTTGCTGGCAGTTTTCATATTTCTTATTATATCACACTTGCGTAGTAAAGCCATACCTATTAAATAACAGGGCTCATTAAAACAATTTAGAAATAAGTTCCTATAAAAAGAACTCTTCTTATATA
>CAYUHY010000002.1:0-69094 GCA_964444615.1 uncultured Candidatus Saccharibacteria bacterium
ATTTTATGTATATATACTTTTGGGCGTCAGTTAATTATATCTAAAAGTAATAGAGGCGATATAAAAACGACACCGCAAGGGTGTTTTGACAGTTCAATTAATACAACATTGTGTATCTATGAATGCGACCTTACGGTGCCGTTTTTATCATAGATACAACAATAAATCTGTTGTATTCTTTTATAACTAAACTGTCAAAACAATTCTATTTTATCATACTTTTTAGGAAAATAGCAAAAGTTTTTTAAAAATCTGCACTTCGGGTAAAAATCTTCCCTTTCTAAGGGCAAAATGGCCCCTCTAGAGCCTCGCTAAGGTCGCAAATTCTAAAAGCGCCGTTGGATCCTACTTTTGCAGAAAATCGCTCCAAAGTGCCAAAATTTGCGTCTGCGGGCATTTTAAGCATAAAAAATTAAGCAAAAATCGCCTTTTTTGACGAAAAATCGTCATTTTTTAGCAAAATCAAGATTATTACAAAAAACCACCAAAAACTATCGAAACTTAAAGAAGCCCAAAAACTATCAAAATCAAGAAAAATTCGCAAAAAAATAGTCAGTACCTTAAAACAACCCGAAGCAACCAAAATCCCCAAAACCAGCTTTTTACTGCACCTTGATGCAGTTTTCTCCGAGGAGATCACCAAGAGGTTTGGTGAGTTCGTCGCTGACGTCTACCTTAAAGGGTAAGCGGACGGGGCGTTTGCCAGCTTTGTCTTTGAGAACGAGGATAATTTCCTGCACGCCTGGGTTCAGCTCACAGAGATGGCGAATTTCCGAGAGGCATTCGGCGTTGGCGGGATTCTCGATTAAGACATAGAGCTTTTCCTTGCGTGGATCGTGAGGCGGAGTAATAACGCGTCGGGGCGGCTCAGTGGTGGCCGCCACATCACCTCCGCGACGATAACCGCCACCGCCTACAGCACTAGCACGGGAGGTACCCCGGCGACTGGGCTTAGGAGCGTCTTTGGGCAGCGGTAGTTTTTGGCCGGTAGCTTGATAATTTTCCAAAGTTTCGTCGGCGATCAGCTCCACGGTATCCGCTATTACCTTGACATCGCTGGAAATATTGCCGTCTTTGTCCTTAGCGTTGACGCGACCCGTCACGCGGATGACATTATCCTGCTCCAGCTTAGCGCCGACTTCTTCGTAAAGGCTCGGGAAGATAATGACCTCTTGATCAGTAATCTTGTTTTCCAACTTCACAAAAGCCATGCGCGTATTGCTCTTAGTAATAATAGTGCGGACAGAGCTGATAATCCCGCCGAGCACGACAGCTTTGCCGTCATTCTCGGCCGTGACTAATTCGTAAGGGTGAGTTTGCTCTTCAAAATAAGTCTCGTAGCGATCGAGCGGGTGCGAAGAAATATACAAGCCCATCAGATCACGCTCCCAGAGCAGCTTTTCTTTCTCGGGAACTTGGGCCGGAGCTTTTTTGATTTCTGGCTCGGGGACGGTGCCGGCGTCGCCCATGGCGCCGAAGAGATCAGTTTGGCCAGAAGCGGCGTCTTTTTGGCGCTTGGCTCCGTAAGCTTGGATATTTTCTAGATTAAATAAGAGATCGTTGCGTTCGCCAAAGCTATCAAAAGCACCAGTCTTAATCGCGGCTTCCCAAGATTTCTTATTAAACTTTGTAGAATTTACCCGCGCGGCAAAGTCACAGACACTCTTAAAACGTCCGTTTTTATCGCGCTCCGGAATCACAAATTCTTCCACCAGAGCCTTGCCCACGCTCTTGATCCCAGAAAGACCAAAGCGGATCTTCTTCTCCGTGCCGACAATACCAAAATCACCATAAGATTCATTAATATCTGGCCCTAGTACTGGAATCCCCATACGTTTACATTCGGTAATCTCAATTGCCAGACGATCAGTCGATCGCATATCCGCCGTCATCAGTGCCGCCATGAAAGCATCTGGGTAATGCGCCTTCAGGTAGGCCGTCCAATATGCCACCAAACCATAACACGCGGCGTGGGACTTGTTGAAGCAGTAGTTCGCGAAATCTAGCAGCTCGACCCAGAATTGTTCGGCAATTTCTTTGGTGGCGCCGCCTACATTAATCGCACCATTGATAAACTCTGGCTTGACTTTGTTCATGAGGTCAACTTTTTTCTTACCCACTGCTTTACGCAGAGTATCCGCCTGACCACCGGTGAACCCGCACCACTCGCGCGAAATCTGCATGAACTGCTCTTGGTAAATCATAATACCGTAGGTATCTTTCAGAGAGTTTTCTAGACCCGGGTGGAGATAGGTAATGGGCTCCTTGCCATGCTTGCGACGAATAAAACTATCAATAAACTGCATTGGACCCGGACGATAAAGGGCCACCATAGCGATAATATCCTCAAAACGGTTTGCTTGCAGATCACGCAAATAACGCTTCATGCCGGCTGATTCCAGCTGAAAAACGCCCGTAGTTTCTGCCCGTTGCAATAATTTGTAAGTCTCCTCATCGTCTAGTGGTAAGTTATACATGTTCACTTCTTCATGATAGACTTTGCGAATCATGCGCAGAGCGTTATTAATCACGCTTAAGTTGGAAAGTCCGAGGAAGTCCATTTTGAGTAGGCCTAATTCCTCAATCTGCGGCCCCGGGTATTGAGTGGTCAGCGGCCCCTTGGCACTAACTTCCATCGGCAAGAACTTTACCAAATCATCCGGTGCAATCACCACGCCACAAGCATGGACACCGTGGCTACGAATTGTACCTTCCAACCGCTCGGCAAAATCCAAAACCTCGTGCGAAATTGGGTTAGCCTCATATTCATTCTTCAGATCCGGCACTTCTTTGATTGCCCGACCAATCGGCACATGGTGCCCCTGCTCAGGATCCGGCACTAATTTCGCTAACCGATCAGCGTCCGCATACGGCACTTCCATCACCCGCGCCACATCACGCACCGCCATCTTGCCCATCATCTTACCAAACGTGACAATATTGCCTACTCGACCTTCGCCATATTTACGCGTACAATATTCAATTACCTCATCGCGCCGAGTATCCTGAATGTCAGTATCAATATCCGGCATGGAAATACGATCTGGATTCAAGAAACGCTCAAATAGCAAATCATATTTCAGTGGGTCTAGCTCCGTAATCCTCAAAGCATACGCCAAGATACTACCAGCCGCACTGCCACGCCCAGGCCCATAGACAATTCGCTGCGACTTACCCCAGTTAATGAAATCCTGCACAATTAAGAAATAGCCATTATAGCCCATCTTATCTACGACGCTTAGTTCGTAATCGATGCGTGGCAAAATCTTCAATTTTTCCTCGGCACGCTCTGGCGTTTGATCGACCGCTTCCAGCATTTTGCGACACTCGGCAATCTTGAGATCCAGCGTATCTTCAAGCTTGTACCCGCAATAACGATAGACTAGGCCCTGGAAAACCAGCTTGTCTAGATAGGCTTTCTCAAGTTGCTGCGAAGTAGCGTGCTCTACATCGTCAAGCTCGAGTTTTTTCAGAGCTTCTTCTGGTACCGGGAATTTTGGAATCAAAATCCGACCCAATTGCAAATCGATATTACAACGATCGGCAATCCGGCGCGAATTGCGCACTGCTTCGGGGCAAGTTTTGCCCCAACGCTCGATAATCTCTTGCGGCGGGATCACATGTAGCTCAAAATCTTTGAGCGACATGCGGTTGGGATTAGAGAGGTTAGCGGCAGTACCAACACAAAGTAAGACCTCGTGGGCATCTTGATCTTCGTGATGCAAATAGTGCGCATCGCAAGTGACAACTAGCGGAATTCCGGTCTGCTTAGAAATTTCTTGCAATCTATTATTGATTTCAGTCTGCACTTCCCAGTGTGTCGGAGAATCGGGATGGCCATGATCTTGCATTTCCAGATAGAAGCGATCGCCATAAATCTTATGATACCACTCCACCAATTCCATGGTTTTTTTGTCATCATGCGCACGAATCGCTTCCGATATTTCCGAACCAGCACAGCCGGAGAGGCAAATAATTCCCTCACTATATTCCTCCATAATCCGATGGTCAATCCGCGGTCTGTAATACTTGCCATACATTTCTGCTTCTGTCATCAAGCGACAAAGATTCTCAAAACCTTGGTTACTCATCGCGAGTAGCGTAATATGAAAGCGCTGCTTATCGTGCGCTGGATCCCGGTCTTCCAAATGACGTGCCGCTACATAAGCTTCAAGACCCAAAATTGGCTTGATTCCGGCATCACTACAGGTCTTATACAGCTCTACCAAACCGCTCATTGTACCGTGATCGGTAACGGCCACCGCCTCCATACCTGTTTCCTTGACAAAATTAACTAATTCTGGTATTTTAGTTAATCCGTCTAGCAACGAGTAGTGAGTATGGTTGTGCAGATGCACAAAATCACTGACTTTGAGTGGTTCGTTAGCTTTAGTTACCTCCGTCATGGTTATATTATACCGCAAATTTAGGAAAAGTTAAAATATAATTACCGCTAAGTGACCGTCTAGGCGGAAGTTTTGCGCGATTTTTTGGTAGTCTTGTTAATTTCTTCGGCAGTAGCTTCGGCAATCGCCTCCTCGGCTACGGCACGAGCAGCTTCTTCGGCCGCATCTTCAGCGGCATAGCGACGTTCCTGTTTCTCGATCACGCGATTTGCAAAAGTCTTAACAATTCCTCCCACAGAGGTCACGCCTTTGACATTGTCGACGATATCATCTGCCTTGGTGGCGATACTTTGGCCAGTCTCTATGATTTTGTGAGCTTCTTCGGTGAGGTGAATGAGCTTAATAGCGAGAACGATGCCCGCGATCAAAAAGATAAATAAAGTCACCGACAATATTACTACCAAAATCCATTCTACTACCGTCATAGCACCTACCTCCATTTAATTATCGCTATTTCTGACTTTTTGCAATTAAAGCTTTTATTTCGTCGATATAATCTTCATTATCCAAGACATACTCGAGATGCGCTAAGAAGTAATTCTTAGGATCACCCGTGGTCATCCACTTACCTTTGGTCTTTTCTACCAAAACATCACCATCGTTCGTCATCTTCGTGATTGCATCTACTACCCAGAGTTCGTTGTCGAGACCGATGTTTTTCGGATCTAGATACTGAAATACATCTGGCGTTAATAGATAGCGACCGTAGCTAGTGAGATTGGACGGAGCTTGATCAATCGCAGGTTTCTCGACAATGCGTTCTAGAGTCATCTTATCGGGATCAGCCAGCTTGATAACACCGTAGCGATTTAGCACTTCGCGCGGCATTTCTTGGGCAATAATAATGGCTTGGGCTTCGGGATGTGCTTCGTAAGCGTCAATCAAAGTCTTGACATCAGAAGTGCCATAGACGACATCATCGGAAAACAACGCTACAAAGGCTTCGTCATCGTCGATAAGATGGCGAGCAGAGGCGATCGGCGAGCCATTACCATAAGGATAAGACTGATCTTGCTCGATAATGGTAATTTTTGGAAAATCTAAAACAGCTTGCACAGGCTCATAACGTTGGTCTTTGCCCTGGCTATGAAGCTGGTTCTTAATACGATTGGCAGGATTATTAAAATAATCTTCATAAATTGCCTTGCCCTCAGGGCTGACGACAATAATAATCTCCTGAATGCCAGCGTCAATGCATTCTTCTACAATCAATTGCATAATAGGCTTAGGACCAATTGGTAACATAGCCTTTGGAATAGTCTTGGTAATCGGTAAATAACGGCTAGCACAGCCTGCATCGGTGATGATAGCTTTGGTTGGTTTACGATATTTCATTAGTATCTCCTTAGACCTAGATTATACCACACCTTAGGCCTTTTTGCTAGCTCTCTTCGCAGGGGTTTTAAGCTTGGCTTTACGTGCCTCACGGATAGCTTCGGAGCGAGCATTACGGTCTTCAATGCCCTGTTCGCGGTTGTGTACGCCGTAGATAAGGCTGCCCACGCCCAGCACAAGCATATAAGCACCGAAGAAACGGATAAAATCAACATTAGCCAAATGTCCAGAATTGAAGATGACAATGCCAAAAATGACTCCCGCCACACCGCAGAGCAGCCAAATAAAGCGATCAGTAGGATCGACCGTAGTACGAAAACCAATTACGATCTCAAAAATACCCCGCAGCAAGGTATAGGCCGCTAAAATTGAGAGATGCCAAACCATATCATGATTAGTCAAGAATAGCAAAGCGAGACCAAAAATTGCATCGAACAATGCTACCATGGTCGCCACCAGCCACCCCTCACGGTGATGACTACGGTACAAGGAATTCGCAAACTCTACTACCGCTAAGACAAGTAGACAAAGCCCGATCAGAGGAATCAGATTAACCGAGGAATCCATCGCTGTAAAAAGCATAATGCACCCAAAAAACAGCGCTACCGCACCCTGAAAGATGAAGACCAACCAGTGACTATCAATGTATTTACGCTTTATATGCGCCATATTTACCTCCTATTTCTTTCATTCTATCACGTTATTGCTAAAATAATAGACTTGACTTTTTACGATATCTGTGCTATCATAAAGGTAGAGCTACTGGTTTTACTAGTTGGCTAGATTTTGAGGTACTATATGTACCCAATTGTTAGGAGGAAAAATCATGGCAGGCAAGTTTTTCAATTCCAGCCTCGGTCAAATCCGTGGCAACGCTGCTCCAGATCTGTTGCAAATGATCAGCATCCTGGCCAGTGCGGATCCCCTGCTGCGGGAAGAGGCCATGGGAGAGGTCGACATTGCGGCCGGCGAGTGCATTTCGTTCAGTATCGACGAGGCGCGCCTGAGTGACAAGGAAACTTTCAACGAGGCGAGCTACTTCTTCTGGTCGATCGTGGATGGTCGCACGACTCTTGCCAATATTCCGGCCCGCTGCGAGCGCAGCGTGACGATGATGCTGGCTCCGCCGGATCGGCTGTTGCGGCAGGAAGTGGAAAATCTCTACTACAGCGGCCAGGGCTTGGCGCAGGATGTGGCTCAGAAGCCGGAGTTTGCGCGGGAATTGCATCAGTTCCTGACCAACCTGATCACTATCCAGGTGGTCCCGGCGAGTCAGTCGCCTTTCCGGCAGCTGCAGGAGGAGCGCTTCTAGTCGATATCTAGGCTGTAAAGGCCGGGGCTGATCCGCTCTCTGCGAAAGACTAGGGGGATTCCTGCGGATCGCCAATCCCTGAGCGTAAAGAGATAAAAAACGCTGAACCTATTTCCTCATTATTTATATGCCCGGGCTTTTGCTCGGGCATTTTTCTTGTTATTTTTGGACTTTGTTAGCTATCTTGCTTACGCAAAGTGCCTTGGTTTAAAAGGGCTTAGACCTGAAGAATTTCCGCTAGATATCGCTGCGAGATTGGCTGAACGCGCTTGTGAGAATGGTTAGATGTGGCGGAAGGACCGGTGGACTAGACATGGCGGACGGAACGGTGGGCTAGACGTTGCAGTTGAATTGATTGATTAGACGTGGCGGACTTTTTTGCGGGTAGCCTCAACGGCATAATCCAGAGCATATTTGGCTTTATTTAAGATTAGATCGTGCGCCGGGATATGGCGAAGCTCATCCACACCAAAACCGCGTTTGAACCGCGAAACGCCATAAAAACGATGATGGATATCATCTTCGTCCACGATACCCCAGAGATTATAGCGTTCGATTCCCCGCTTCCGGGCATCACGCATTGCTTCCATATGCAAAAGTGGCGCACCCGAATACTTCGTGCCTAGTTCCGAGGAGACGCCATAATGATAAGAAGCCTCATTGCCGTAAAAAATCATAAAATTCTGCGCAAGTGTCTCCCCATTGAGTTTGGCCGTATAGAGGACGGCTTCGTCATGCGGCGCAAAAGCCGCAAATTGCTTGGTAAGAAAATCCTCAGAAAATGCCACGAAGCGATGTCGGCCAGCGGTTTGCAGCTCGATTTCATAAAATTCGTGAATGTCTTCCGGATTGGTGCTTTTTTCAATTGTAATGCCATTTTTATCGGCTTTGCGCAAGGCACGGCGGAGGCGCTGACGCATATCTGTCATGATTTCTTCTTCACTTTTTGTCAAGTCGAGAATCCCGGCATATTCTACCGAGAGTGGCATCGGGGATTTCTTGAGGCCCAATTCTTGCATCAAATTCAGGCCATAATCCGAGAGTTCGAGCTGTGGCCGTACGCGCACAAACACACATTTGTGTTTCTTACCCTCTGCTTTAATGTCGGCAAAAACCGCTTCTACTAATGCACGGTTTTGCCAATCCAAGATCGGACCACCGGCAATCGCCATGTAGCGTCCTCGCTTAGCATTTTCGACTACACCGGCGTAAGCACCGACGATTTCGCCATCTTGCCAGGCTAGGCGCCGCACCACCGCGTTGCCGCGGCTGCGATGAAATTCATAAAAATCCCAGGACTGCAAAAAATTCGCTTCGGGATGCGAGTTAATAAACTGATCCCACTGCGCCTTATCGTCGGCATCAGTAATTTTATAAACTGTTTCAGTTGAATTTGTCATATTTTCTCCACTTTACAAATCTTATTACAAATGTCGTACTTTTTTGCGAATAGTCTCAACTGCTTGGTTGACAAGGTATCTATTATGTTTAATTACTAAATCTTGGGCAGGGACAAATTCTACAACCTCACCGCCAAAACCTTTTTTGAAAGTTGTCACGCGGGCGTAACGATGTTCTGGCTGATTCGCTGGGGCGATGCCCCATAAATTATAGCGCTTGAGACCGAGTTTTTGCAAATCCTGGATAACTTGCCACTGCAGGGCGTAAGCGCCGGGGAGTTTATGATTCAACTCCGTGGAGGCGGCCTCAAAATATTCAGCTTCGTTGCCATCAATCAAGATTAGGCCATAAGCGACTGGCGCCCCCTCGGCCGTGCGCGCTTGATAGAGGCGGGCATTGGTGCCAAAGGCAGCCCGTTCGGCTAGCAAGGTTTTCAGATCGGGCGGGATAAAATGCTGGCGTTGGGCAGTTTGGGCCTGCACCTCGTGAAACTCCTGAAAAGCCGCCTCAGTATCACTCCAATCCACCGTCAGACCTAGTTTCTCGGCGCGACGCACCTCATAGCGAGTCTGGCGACGCATCTCTTTGAGCAAAGTCTCAGCTCTTTTGGTCAGGTCCAGGATAACGGTGTGCTCAGCATGCAGGTGCATCGGGGCCTTTTGTAGGCCAAGCCCATCCAGCTTGGACAATTCCGGAGCAGGAAGTTGCGGGCGCAGACGGACGAAGACACAGTTTTGAGCTTCGGCTATGGTTTTGATTTTGGCAAAAACCGCTTCCACGAGCGCACGATCATTCCAGTCGAGGAGCGGGCCGCCGGGTACTTCGAGATAGCGCCCGCGCTTGGCGTCTTTGACGATCATTTGACACCAAAAAACTCGCCTCGTAGATGTAGTTTTACTTCGGAGCTGGCTTTTGTTACGGCTTGCGTCTTCGTTCAGGGTTACATCTTTGTTGGGATTTGGTTTTTTGTCAGTAATTGGGTCTTGATTGGGGTCAGCGTCTTTGTTGAGGCCAGTGGAGCGTGCTGTTTCTAAGCTGGCAGCCTGAGTACGATGAGATTCCTGAGTGCCATGAGTTTTCTGAGTAGTGGCGGAATGCTCGGGAATCTGGTCGGTCAGCTCGCCTTTTTCGCAAATAGCAGTATGTTTGGGATCGGCATTGTTTCTCAATCCGCAGTCGGTTAGCTCACCCTTCTCACAGATAACGGTATGACCAATAAGTTCATTGACTTTGCCCCAGACCGGCGACTGCAAAAAGTTTGCTTCTGGGAAGGTTTTAATAATGTTTTGCCAGTCAAGCATCTTTTTCATACTCCTTTACTATCTCATAGGCTTGCGTCAATTTTGCGGCGGGATACCAAGTGGGAAAATTGATAATTTCGCGAGCAATTTTGACGGTTTCGGAGCAGGTAGTGGCGGGAAAATTGACCTCGGCTTGGTAGCGGGCGGGAGAGACTGGCGTGTCGTACCAGATTTCGTTAAAATAATAGCCATTTTGTGCTAGCTGCTGGAGTAAGTCATTGCGGCGGGAGACCAGGCGATAATCGCGCAACGGAGTTTGTGGCAAATGTTTTAATTGGTCTAAAGCTAATTTGGCTTGCCAGTGGGTGAGGCGATGGTCGAGGTTTAGCTCAGCGTCGGCCGAGCGCTGAACAAAATGGATCTTCACCAGCGCACCCATCAGAAATTTGCCAATGCCAATCCGCCAGCAAGCGCGAGCAATACTACCAAATACAGGATACCAACGGTCCCGAAGACGGTCGCGAAGTGTCGGCTTTCGGGTGGGGAGTGGCGGCATCGTGCCATCCCGTAAGATCAGCGCACCACCGGAAATCGTGTCGATGGCTTTGCCCTTGCCGAATGATAACGCCGCCGCCGCTCCCACCGTGCCGACTTCGCGACCGTCATCGTAAAACCGACCGGCACAATGCGCCAAATCTTCAACGATCAGGGCATGGTGCTTTTGAGCGATTTTTTCGATCTTTTTTACATTCCAAGAGATCCCGAGCGTGTTCTGCACGAGGATTATACTTCCATTATAGCACACTTTGTCATTTTTGTCAATAGATAGGGTGGTTTTGGTAGCGTTTTTCCCTGTTCTTTCTAGTTTCTTGGCTGTTTTTGCAGCACTAGCCAAATCTGTTAAAGTCTGCTCCAGCTTCTCATAATTATAGGCAAGATCTTCCCGCCGAATATCTACGAAGACCGGTCGGCAGCCGGCCGCTTTAACTGCTCGCACCACTGCAATGCAGGTTAATCCCGGGATAATGACATTTTTCCCGCCCTCAGGCGCTACCGCCAGCAAAGCCGCCGCAAGAGCAGAACGCCCAGTATGATAGAGTGCGACTTGCGTTTTGGGTACATGATAACGCTTGCCCAGAGCGGCGCGAAGGCGATCGGAATCTTTTTGGCCACCCCAAGCAAAAAGTTGCCGCCAAACCTGGCTAGCAGAATAGTTAGAAGCTTGACCAAGAGTTACGACCATTATTGTTTTGCCTTCTTTTTACTCGCTCGCGTAGATTGTTTCGCCGACTGGCGACCCGAGGGCTTTGCCTGACTAGCGCGCGCGGTTTTATTGGCTACTTTGGTAGCTTTTTTGCGAGCTTGATTGACTTTTTTGGCATTACGTTTGCGCTTGATACTGCGTTTCATTTTTTCAAATTGGCTGATTTTAGGTACCGACGCACTTGAAATCACCTCCCGATAGCGGCCGGTATCCAAGTTGGCTTTTTCGTACTCCACACCTTTGAGATTTGCTACCACGCCATCGGTAGTTTTACGATTAGCACCCACCACACCGAGAGCGGCGGATTGCTTAGCAATATCAGCTCCACTAGGACCGGCGGCTTTTTTGAACGCCATCGAGGCGGACATTTCCGCAGGATTTGGCAACACCGGCTCAGCAGCTTTGCGCAGCGACATAGAAGCAGAGCGCTCAGCCGCTTGAGTTACTTCTGGCTTAGGTCTGACTTCAGGTGGTTTGCGATAAGCTCGCCAAATCGCTTTGGCCAGCTCCGTAGGATGAGAAATATATGGGGCATGAGACCAACCACGATGAATCTCTAGGGTACTATTGGGGATTTGTTCGTGCATAATTTTCGCTTGGTGGGGCGGTGTAATAGTGTCAGCCGCACCCCAAATAATCGAGGTAGGCGTAGTGACCTTACCCAGAATTAAACGTTTATCGCTATCAAGCATATTGGTAAGGGTCTGCTTCATATTCTCCGGAGCGCGCGCATAATCACTGGCGCCGGTAATTTTATGCCAAATCTTAGCCAGACCGGGGATTTTCTTCAAAAAACCAAACTTTTTTGATAGCGTACGGGAAACATCGCGCTTGCCAGAATTTTCGTAGACTCCAGCCGCATCGAGCAGGATCAGATGTTTGAGCTTCTGGGGCTTTTCGGCACAGAGATTCAAGAGGATACGGCCACCATTGCTATGCCCCAAAGCTACTGCGCCATCAGGTATATTTTGATCAGCCCATTTGACATATTCTTCTATAGTCCAGACCTTGCGAGATGGCGTGGTCAGACCGGGTACATGCAGCATTTCCACTTTGAGACCCTGCTTTTCTAGTAGCACCAGTGTCTTTTCCCATGGTGCCACGGTGTAAGTCCAACCATGGATAATATATAATATTGGCTTTTTCACGTTAATCCCCATTTCTTGCGTCGTTTTACAGCGGCAGCTTCTCGGCGCGGTAATTTTTGTGCGTCGGCTGGATCGGCGAGAAGTTTCTCAATAATCCATTCCAGATATTGGCTGCCTTTGAAAATCAAGGTTTCGTCGCCGGTGATGTGAGTCTCGATGTATTTGAGAGCCTTTTTCGGATCAAGCGTAGTGCGCGTCACAATCCCCAATTCCTTGAGGCGCGGCGCAGTATATTCCTTAGTGCGGCGCCCGACCAGAATTACCATTTCGGGGCTAACATCGGCAATTAGATTTGCCAATTTATAGTGCTCTTCTTGTTCAATTGAACCTTGATCGACGATGTCGCCAATGATCAGCCACTTATGACCGGCTTTGAGATTACGGGCCATTTCCAGAATCGACTGCATACTAATAATATGAGCATTATAACTACTGTCGATGATGTTGATTCCCTTAATCCCCTTGAAATAGGAGCTGCGGCCAGGCGCCACGATCATATCATGAAAATCAGTTTTAAGTGGAATTTTAAGATACTCTACTAGATCTTGCAACATCGCTAGCTGGATACCCAAATCTTTGGGCTGAGGCTGCGAGAAATGAAACGAGGCATCATCAAAAACAAAATCAGTGCGGGAGGGATAAACATTGTAACGCTTGAGCTGTTTATGATGAACAGGGATGACTTTGGCCTTAATCCCCTTTACGGCTTCGCACATAGGCTTGGAGTCGCCATCAATATAAACACGCTTAGTAGTATTCAGTGGCAAAGTGGCAAATTCGTGAATAATTGCCTCTTCTAGCGTCGGATAAGTGCCGTCTTTGACCTGCTGCTCAAACTGCACTGCATGCGACAAGCCAAAAGATACCCACAATGTGACTTCTGGTTTGAGCCAACTAGCTAGGAATTCGGTCTCGTGAGGACGTTCCCCGTCAATCTCTACAACATAAAAATCGCCATGACGTCGATAATAGAGAGCACGAATCGGCGCTAAGAAAATTAATTTCAACCAACGAAGCTTAGACCCGCGAATACCATCCATCCCTAAGAGATCAAAAGCAATCCCAAAAGCGGAGTTGGCATTGTGTGAATAATGAGCCTTGTCTCCTAATTCAAACTCAATTAGATTCAACATGGTGGTCTTACCCGCCGAGCCAGTGACGGCAATAATGCGCGGGCGCCAGCGTTTTAAGGCAAAATTAGCAAAAAAGCGAAAATACCGTGCGGCGACGAAATAAAACCTCTTCTTGAATCGCATCGCTAAAGTCATATTTCTATTATAGCACACCTTGGCTGACTTCTAGAATAAAAACTGATTTTGGGTATTTTCGCGAGATTGTAAGTTTCTTTGATGATAAGAGGTGAGACAGGGCTAAAAAATACAAAAAGAGGCCCATTAGTAAAAATGGCACCTCTTTTGCACTGTAAATATATTACATTTTAATTTCGGCATCTACGCCAGCTGGCAAAGAGAGATTCTGCAGAGAATCGATTGTCTTTGGGGTGGCATTAGAAATATCAATTAAGCGCTTATGGACTTTCATTTCGAATGCTTCACCACCGGTCTTGTAAACATGTGGGGATTTTACAACAGTAAAAGTGCTGCGCTTAGTAGGTAGCGGTACAGGACCAGATACGGTAGCACCGGTGCGCACTGCAGTATCGACGATTTGCTTGGCGCTCTGATCAATAACGCGATGATCATAAGCTTTGAGGCGAATGCGGATTTTCAAACCCTCATCTTTTTTGGCTTCTGCCATGAATAAACTCCTCGATTTCATAACCTCAGCTAATTGCTAGACGAATTGGCGATGAGTTTTTGAAATCTTAATCTTAAAATTAATAATTATCTTGATTATACCATAGTCAAGTTTTTTGCACAAGTGCGTCAAATCATGTGATTGTGCTAAATTGTTTGAAAAGTCAAATCTAGTGTAATCTTGTCAGGTTTGATTGCGATTAGAAAGTCAAATTTAGGCACTTGAGCAGTAGTTTATGTTATAATAGCATCATGAAGAAGTTTAATACTGCGCCGATTAGTGGCATGCAAGAGTTGTTGCCAAATTTGCAGACTGAATTTAACCGTCTGAAATCAGAGATTGCGGCGGTTTTTGGGGCGCATGGCTTCCAGAATATTGAAACGCCTACGATTGAACGGACTGATATCTTGCTAGCTAAGGCGGGCGGTGAGACCGAGAAACAGATTTATAAAGTTGTCAAGACCGCGGAGGCTAATGATAGCGCCGATCAAGCGTTGCGTTTTGACCACACCGTTCCTTTGGCACGCTACGTCGTAGAACACATGAATGACCTAGTATTCCCCTTTAAGGTCTCCCAGATTGGCCGTAACTTTCGGGGAGAGCGGGCGCAAAAAGGCCGTTTTCGGGAATTTTATCAGTGCGATGTAGATGTAATTGGTTGGCAAAATCTTCCAGTGGCTTATGATGCGGAGGTGATTGATACTTTGGCGGCGGCTTTGCAAGTCTTGCCTTTGCCGAGTTTCGCAGTGAGAATTAGCAACCGCAAGTTGCTGACGGGATTATTGCAAGAGTTATCTCTGCAAGACCAAGCGGAGCAGATTTTGGGGATTATCGACCATGCAGAAAAAGTACCACCCGAAACTACGGTGGCTTGCCTGCGAGATTTAGGTCTCAGCGAGGGTGCTTTAGAGAAGCTTACGCGTTTTATGAAAATCAATGGTAAGCTTGATGCAGTGATTAGTCAATTAGAGAGCCTAAGTATTAGCAACGAGGTTTTCCGGGATGGAGTCGCAGAGCTCAGAACTGTTTTGTCAGTACTGGAGCCAAGAGCGAATTCCCGCTTGCAATTTGTAGCCGATTTGCTGATTGTGCGGGGTTTGGATTATTACACGGGCACCGTATTTGAGACGATTTGCCCGGAGTATCGCCAGATTGGCTCAGTTTGTAGTGGCGGACGTTATGATAACTTAGCGCAAAATTATACCGATCAATCTTTGCCGGGGGTAGGTGGATCGATTGGCTTGACTAGGCTTTTCTACATTCTTAATGAATATAAGTTAATTAACGCCAGCAGCCTAAAAACTCTGGATGTTTGCATTGCGCCAATTACGAGCGCCGAGATTGTGGCGGCCAAAAACTTAGCAGATCAGCTGCGCGCGAAAAGTTACCGGGTCGATATTATTCTCACTGACAAAAAACTCGGTGATAAGATTAAATACGCTAGCAAAGTTGCCGATCACCTCATTATTATTGGGGAAACCGAGGCAAAATCAGGTAATTTTGTAATAAAAAATCTAGTTACGGGCGAAGAACAACCGCTTCAAGATTGGTTGAAGAGTAATATTTAGCTGCTTATTGAGTGGTTTGGCGTCTTGTTTTTGACTGAGGAGATTTTGTCTATTAAATACTTTTTGTTAAGCTAATCCAGCAGCTTTATGAGAAAATTGATGGATCATTTTCCGAGCCCAGCGTCAAGGTAACGCTTGACATAGTCCCAGCCCCAGCTATTATCAAAACCGGAAGTAGTAAAACGTCCAAACTTAAAGGTTGGCATTCCATCGGCAAAGCGAGAAGCTTTCTCGGTGTTAGCTATAATCTCGTCGACCGTTTCATGATTAGCAATGCACTGATCGAAACGCTCACCTAATCCCACTTCATGACCAATTTTTTGCCAATAATCATCTGGCATAGATTTAATTGGTGTAGCGGTCTTGCTGGAGCCAATACCCTTGGAATGATAATCTTCCCATAGGCTAGTGATGGCGGCATGATAATATTCCCAGAATTTATCTTCATGCATGGCGCAATAGGTAGCTTCGGCAGCGTCGCGCGAGGCCGCAATCTGATTGCCCTCGTACAGAGTGTCGGTCAAGCGAACTTCGAAGAGAATATCATTTTCTGCAAGGTAGGTCTTAAATTCATCCCAATGCTCCAGGACCAAGCGCGAGAACACATCGCAATAAGGACACATCAGATCAGTGTACATAATATAGGCATTTTTAGCCTGCATGTCTCCGACCGTGGTCGCCTCGTTCCAGACTTGGTCGCCGGCGGCAGGCCGAGAAGTTAGGCTCACTACAATTAGAGATACAAACGCAATTACTACACCTACGATTGCAATGGTGCGCCAAATCCTCGCCTTACTGTTTTTCTGCTCGTATTCTTCCATTTATTCCTCTTTCTTAGCCCGATGCCGTTTATTATAATTTTCGCTCAATGCCATGACGTAAGTCTCTTTGCCGATGCGTTTCAGCGTAAACAGAGCCAGCAAAACAGCACCAATCGTGAGAACGCCAGAAATTACACCGGCCAACATATAGCTACTAGAGCTAAAAACTGCACCCAAAACCGGCATCAGTAAAGTAGTGCCGCAAGTGGGGCAGCCCGACCCTAGTACTGCGAGCCCTGCGACTAACCCAGCGCTTTGTAAATTGTCGGCGTTTTGCATGCCAGCTAGGAGATTCTCGCGACGGTTTTTGCGTTTTTTCTGCCAAACCAAGACTACCAGGCCAATCAAAACGCTTTGCAGTAAAGTAATCAAAAAGAGCGGCAGCCAATCCCAAAAACTGCGCCCCACACCGAAAATTCCCAAAAAACTATCACCAATAATCCGGAGTTTCCCCGGCAAATCAGTAGCCCAGAATAAATTCAAAGCCGCAGTGCTGCTAGCCAAAAGACTCATCAAAGTGCCAAAGATAACAAAGGTGATCAGCATGACCGCCAAAAACTTACCACTACGCGTAGCTAATGCGATCCCCGACAGAGCCATTTTCCATTCATCCAGCCAGCGGTCCAAGCGTGCACCGATTTTTTTGCCTCCATGTGTCATGGACTAATTATAACACAGCTGAAATGATTCTGGCTGATTTCTTAATGTTTTGGCCAGATTTTTCTGAGATGTTTGGAAATTAGTTATAGAAGAAATAGTAGCGGGTGGATTATTGACAAGAGGGATAGCGATAAACGTATTATTGGCAGAAGACTTTGCAAACAAAAACTTTGCTTCACGCAGTCATAGCTACCCTACATATTTCTATTGTATCACACATTGTGATTTTTGTCAATAGGCTAGTGTTCGGTTTTTGGAATTTTACAGAGGTAGTTGTGTAAAACTTCATTTTATTTTTGTGCATATTTTAGCAAAAAATCAATATTGACGACAAACACGAGCGTGATATAATGGAAGTAGGTTCGGACGAAATCTGACGTTGAGGGTCGCCCGAGCAAGAAAATAAAATTAATCGCATGGTGGTTTAGATGCGTTATAAAGTTTAAAATCCTGCTATGTTTAGCAGGATTTTTGTCGGATTCGGGGAGCTGGGGCGGATCTTTGATTTTTTATTGGGCAGCAGAGACCTGGGAGCGAGTTTTCTATTTTCATTGAGTGGCTACAATCTAGACGAATCCCCTGGAGCCTATTGTTGCCTATTCGATGTCGGTTTTATATTTTGCGTGAGCCTGTAGTAGATTTGAGTACTCGTAGATCTCGCTGAGTATTATGACAAAAAATGACCCCTAGAGCCTAGAGGTCATGAGGTCAGTTCTTATGCATTAATCTTTGCGCTTGAAAAATTCTTTGCCTAAGCCGCAGAGAGGGCAACGGTAGTCATCTGGAACTTCATCACCGTAGTAAATATAACCACAAGCGGTGCAAACCCAAGCGGTTTTTTGCTGCTCGGTGTCGACTTTGGTCAATTCGTCTTTGTGTTCCTGGTAATATTCGTAGCTCATAGGGCGGGTCTGATCGTCAAAAATGTCACCTTCAATTAGCTTGCCGATGAAAATCGTGTGAGTGTCGTTTTCGATAGCGTCGATTTTTTCTAGAATCATGTAGCCGAGCGAATCTTCGATCACCTGTAGCCCCTCGACGTCGTGAGTTTTGGCCTTCGCGAGCTTGTCGATATCGCGCGAAGAATGAAAGCCAAAAGTCGTAATGAGCTCAGGGTCTGCGTTTTCACCCAAGACTGATAGAGCAAATTTTTGATTTTGTTGCAGGAGTTGATTGCTGTGATTCCCCTTTCCGACCGAAACTGCGATTAGGGGTTGGTCATCTTTGGCGCCGACGCGCGCTACGGCATCCACGACGCAGCCGCCGCCTTTGCTGGTGAGAATATACATTCCTTGGGTAATTTTGCGGGTAATCTTGGCGTTTTTCATCTTTAGCTTGTCCTCAATATTTTATATCTATATATTATACTCGTATTTGCAAAAAGTACCAAGACTTTTAGTGGAATTGTGGAGTATATTCTGGTGGACTGGTTATTATTATTGAAATGCAAGCTGTGAAAATCCTCTCCATGCGGCTAAGATGGAAATTCCCTATTCGAAACTTAAAGCAGGACAAAAATTGGGAGATTACGAAAATTCTTTCTGAAAACCCTTACATTTAAGTTTTTTATGATATAATGGTCATAAAATAAGGAGGGCTATGGACCAAAATCCCCCGATGCAGGGAACACAACCAGGAAATACACCACAACCAAATTTACAGCCGACTGCTAATACAGCCGGGGATACTGTTGCGACAGAACCAAATGTCACGCCAGTGCAAACTTTGCCTCCAGTGCAGAATCCAGAGCCTACTAATATGCCGGCCACACCAGCGCCGGGTGCTGCCGTGACGCCTACTCCATCGAAGAAGAAAACTGGTCTCATTGTCACTATTATTATACTGTTAGTTTTGTTATTAGCAGGTGTGGGGGCTGCGGTTTGGTTCTTCTGTTTTTATAATGCCCCGGACAATGTCTCTTTTGATGCAGTACGCAATTTCCTTAATGCTAAGAGTGTGGTCGTAGATGGCGATTCTTACACGGACACTCAGTATACTGATGGTAGTCATCAGCGGGATGTGTTGACCATAAAATCCAACACAAACGATAACTCGGGTGCATCTACGATCGCTATTTCGGGTACTTTATATGACCGAGATGATGAAGAAATTGATCGTGTAGCCGATTTAACACTAGGCGCCGTGGCAATGTCGGATGGAGTGTTATACATTAAGATTGACAACATTGCAGACATGATAACAAAGGTGGTGCAAGCTAATCTTGCGTATAATAGCTCAGAAGAAGCATCGGCTGATGCACTTGCCATAATTGATATGGTAGAGTTGGTCGAGGGCACTTGGTGGCAAATTTCTGTGCCGAATATTATTGATGAATTAAATGGCGAAATGTTGGACCAAAAAGCAGCTGATAGCGTTAAGGAACTTTACGCTTGCGCGGTAGAAACTGCAAAAGGTAATCTTGGTGGGGAGTTAGCTGAGTTATATGGTAAGCACAGTTTTATCAAAAGTGAAAAGGTAGCCGGTACCAAAGTTAATAATGTAGCAGCGCGTGAGGGTAGTAGTCTTTACGCAGTAAATTTTGATTACGAAGCGATGGCCGACTTCATTAACGCAATTCCATATACCGATACCGCGAACAAGGCTTATGATTGCTACAATAAATTCTATGAAACTGTCGTCGCTTCTGACGAAAAAGTTTCGGCTGCAGATTTTGAAAAGGTTAATGCTGCAGATCTCGAGCAAACTTTTGGTGCTAAATTTAAGGGTCAGTTTTATCTAGAAATTACTGATTTTAGCCATCAACTGACCGGCATTTTGATGGATGCCAAAGAAGACAACCGCGAAGAGCAAGCACATTTCAGCTTTACTTATGATAAGGTTGCTGTTACGACGCCCGAAAGCTATCGTTCAATTACGGAATTGTTTGACGATTTAGCAAAATGGTCTTATGAGTTCTCTTCTGGGTCGGATAACATCGGCATTACTGTCTGGCCGAACGCTTGGACATGGGACGAGGAAGACGAAATTTGGGCAGATTCGGAAGATTTTGAGTTCTGGGATGATGATTCGGACTATAATTGGGACGAAGATTGGGACGATAATACACTTGACGACGAAGATGTTTGGACATAATATATAAGTATAAAGGATAAACGAAATTCATGGGCTTTTTCTCTAAAACAGTGAATGCGACTAAGGCAAAAGTGAAGGCGGCAGCGCAAGCCGTTCGTTCTACTGATGCAGAAGAAGTACCCCGCGAAGTGGAAGCAGAATTAAATCTGAAGCGTAGCGATGATACGATTCTAGCACTGGATATCGGAACGGAATTCGTCAAAGTACTGATTGCCAAACAAAACAAGGACAGTGATTTAGAAATTATCGGAGTCGGAAAGGCACATCAAGATAGCAGTAATATGTATGCGGGCGCAATTGCGGATATTCCAGCAGTAGTGGGGGTTTGTGAACGTGCGCTCAATCAAGCGGAAAAGATGGCAGGAGTGACCAGTCGTTTGGCGGTAGTCGGTATTGCAGGCGAATTAATCAAAGGTAATACATCTACGGTGCGTTATCGTCGTCAGAATGGTAATAAGCCGTTGACGGAACAAGAAATGGCTTTGATTATTAAGCGGGTACAGGAACGCGCTGGTGAACGGGCACGCAAAGAAATTGCAGACGAGACAAATAATCCTAGCGTAGAAGTGCGTTTAATTAATTCGGCGATTGTTTCTATTTCTATTGATGGTTATAAGATTTCTAATCCGATTGGTTTTAAGGGGACGGATATTGTAATTCAGTTTTACACAGCTTTTGCACCTTTGGTACATATTTCTGCGATCGAAAAAGTTTGTGCGGAGTTGTCATTAGATCTCTTAGCAGTGGCAGTAGAGCCTTTTGCAGTCTGCCGGGCTTGTTTGGGTAATGATCTAGATGGCAATCTTTCGGCAATCGTAATGGATATTGGCGGTGGCACTACTGACATTGCGGTGATTGATGATGGTGGCGTCGAAGGCACGAAAATGTTTGGCATTGGTGGGCGTAGTTTTACGCATCAGATTGCGGAAGCTTTGAATGTAGATTTTGATACGGCAGAAAAGTACAAACTTAGCATCAACAATCCGACTAAAGTCCCAGCGGACATGCGTGACAAAATGCTACTAGCAGTGCAGAGAAATCTTGCCGTGTGGCTGTCAGGTGTGCAAATTACTTTGGAAGAATTCCAACTTAGTGAGATGTTGCCTAATAAGATTTTCCTTTGTGGTGGCGGCGCGGGATTAAGCGAGCTCCAAGATGTCTTAAGTACAACCGATTGGTTTAAGGAATTGCCTTTTGCGCGGCGCCCAGTGATTCACCTAGTAAATTCGGCTGATCTGCCAGGCATCGCTAATAAAACCAGCACTGTCTTGGATCATTCTTATGTCACAGCTTTGGGATTGTTAAGAGTAGCCCTTGATACTTTGGCTGGTGCGCCTGAAGAAAGTGGCGTGCGCGGGAAGTTGGCGAAATTATTACAAAATTAAATTCTGTTGATTATGAATCGTGTCCCTCTTGCTGAACGTATGCGCCCGCAAAGTCTTGATGAAGTGATTGGTCAGGACGAGATTATTGGTGATGGCAAAATTTTGACAGAAATTGTCAAAAAAGGCGAGCCAGTGAATTTGATTTTTTGGGGTCCTCCGGGCACCGGTAAAACTACTTTGGCACGAATTCTTGCTCGCGAATATAAAGCGGATTTTGTGGAGCTTTCGGCGGTCACGGCTAAGAAAAAGGATATTGAAGACGTGGTGGAGCGCGCGAAAGTGAATTGGAATCTGAAGACTCGCACCGTGTTATTTGTGGATGAAATTCATCGTTTCAATAAAGCTCAGCAGGATGCCTTTTTGCCACATGTCGAATCGGGTTTGATTATTCTAATTGGTGCGACGACAGAGAATCCGAGTTTTGAAGTAATCTCGCCATTAATCTCACGTTCTCGCGTAGTGATTGTTTCCCCGCTGAGTCGCGATGATATTATTAAAGTGCTTCAGCGCGCAGTGGAAGCGGAAAAGGTGACGGACCGCGTCGACGAAGAGGCGATTAAGTTAATCGCTGAGCTCAGTGGCGGAGATGCACGCTCCGCTCTGGGCGACCTCGAGCTCGCGCTTAGTTTGGGCGAAAAAGTCACTGCAGAAACTGTGAAAACTGCAACTGGCAAGAAATTACCAATTTACGACAAAAGTGGCGATTATCATTACGACAATATTTCTGCTTTTATTAAGTCGATGCGAGGAAGCGATGTTGATGCGACTTTGTATTACCTTGCGCGTATGGTGATTAGCGGCGAGGATCCTAAATTCATTGCTCGACGCATGGTAATTTTTGCTTCTGAGGACATTGGTTTAGCTGGAAATGGTGCGCTGAATTTGGCGTTGAGTTGCTTCCAAGCTATTGAGCGCGTAGGTATGCCGGAGGGAGAAATCATCCTCTCTCATGTTGCGGTAGTTCTAGCAAAAGCTCACAAAAGTCGCGAGACTTATGATGGTTGGACGCGAGCAAAACAAGTCGCGGCCATGACGATGGGCTCACCGGTACCGATTCATCTGCGTAATGCGCCTACGAAGCTGATGAAGGAGCTTGGCTATGGCAAAGGCCAAAAATGGGAAGCCGGCTTCCATCTTGATCAGAGCTATCTACCGGAAGATGCGCAAGGACAAAAGATCTTTGGTGTTAAAACTGATTACGACCATAATAATCCTAACGCTTCTGCATAAAAGTTCTTCGCGTAATTAATTTTAGTTTTATCTGTTATGGAGTGAACTTCTAAATGTTGTAAAAATTACAACATTTAGGTTAGCTAGGGTTCCTGATTAATTATCACCCGCATGCGTATTATATACCTTGCACCTCGCTCCAGACGTGCTATAATGAAAACATAATTAAGGAGTTAATATGGCGGATTTTAATAAAATTTTGCAACCAGGTGATTATGAGAATGGTGAAATCAATGTTGTAGTAGAGATTCCTACCGGTTCTAACCACAAGATTGAATGGGATCGCAAAAACGCTTGCTTTATGCTAGACCGGATTGAGCCGATGGCTTTTGCTAAGCCATGTAATTATGGTTTTATTCCCCAGACTTTGGATGAAGATGGCGATGAGCTTGATGTATTATTGATTACAGATCAACCTCTCACGACTGGTATTTATACCAAGGCGCGCATCCTCGGCGTGATGAAGTTTGTGGATAGCGACGAAGTTGATGACAAGATTATCGCCGTAGTTGAAGATGATCGTAATAATGGTAATCATTATCAGACGCTTGCAGATTTGCCAGAACAATTAATCAAGCAAATTGAATTCCATTTTAACCATTACAAAGACCTGAAGAAACCTGGCACTACCGAAGTCAAAGAGTTTGCGGATGCTAATGAAGCGAAAAAAGTCATTGCAGATGCAATTAAGCGTTGGAATGAGCAATAATTTAATTCCTATTTGTGCAAATTGATTTTCTAAGAGCCCTTGTTTGTTGAGGGCTCTTAGTTTACTAGGGTTAGTTTTAAGCCCGATTTTAGCTAATTAAGGTATAATAGCACTATTATGAGAATACTATATGTAGAAGACGAAGAGCGTTTGGCATCGGCGGTGATTTATATGTTGAAAAAAGAGCATATCGCCGTAGACTGGACACCGGATGGCGAAGAGGGTTTGCGGATGGCGTTGAAAGGCGGCTATGATTGCATTGTACTAGACATTAT
The DNA here is from genome assembly GCA_964444615.1 of uncultured Candidatus Saccharibacteria bacterium. GTDB lineage: Bacteria > Patescibacteriota > Saccharimonadia > Saccharimonadales > Saccharimonadaceae > Nanosyncoccus. The sequence goes on from CAYUHY010000002.1 coordinate 23,607, forward strand.
GTTACCGCACTTATCTGGCACAGAAATCTTACAGACAGTGCGTCAGCATAATATCGCTACGCCGATTTTGATGCTCTCGGCTTTGGCGGAAGTAGAGGACAAAGTTAGTAATTTGGAGTCGGGTGCAGATGATTACCTTGCTAAACCATTCAAGACGGCAGAGCTGATTGCGCGGATTAAAGCGATTACACGGCGTCCACCTTTGCAGATGGATGAGGTAATTAAATTTGCTGATTTAGAATTTGATCTCAAAAATCGGACTTTGAATGGTGTTGTGCTTACTGGCAAAGAAGCGGATTTGTTTGAGCCCTTGATTCGTAATCCTGAAAAAATCCAACACAAGGAACAGTTATTAGCGCGGACTTGGGGTAATGAGGCCTTGTCTTCGGATAATTATGTTGAAGTTTATATGAGTTATTTGCGTAAGAAATTAGAACAACTGCATTCGCACGCTACCATCAAAACCATTCGCAATTTAGGTTATAAGCTGACGGAGCGAAAGTAATTAATGTTTCGGCACCTACGCAATCGACTGATTTTTATTAATTTAGCCGTAACCACCTTGGTGTTGCTTTTGGCTTTTTCGTTGATTTACGTAGTTGCACAAGAAGGCGCGCAACGCCGCAAAACAATTTCGGCTGATATTATACCAGGCTACACCCAAATTGTGATTCAGGCGGTGAACGAACGGGTTTTGGCGGAGCGCGATGAAGCGTTAAACTCGTTACTGGTTTCTTTAATTATCGTAGGGCTTTCTGTAGAGGTAGCAGTGGCAGTTTTGTCCTATATTCTAGCCGAGGCTTCGATTCGGCCAGTCAAAGAAGCTTACGAAACTCAAAAAGTTTTTATTGCCAATGCTAGTCACGAGATGAAAACCCCAATTGCTGCAATTATGGCAAATTTGGAAGTGGCAGATATTCAAGATAATCCTTGGATTGATAATGTTACGCATGAAGTGGAGGCATTGGCTAGTCTCAATAGTGATCTTCTGGCTTTGGCGCGAGTAGAAAATGCCATGAGCATTGCAAAAACTCCTGAAACGGTGATTTTAAAAGATTATGTAGAATCTTTGATTGCACCTTTTCGACCGCGCATTAAAACTCAGCAAGTAGATTTTGAATTAAAAACGCAACTAAAATCGGGCAAAGTCAAGCTGGTAAAATGCGATTTCGGGCAAATTGTTTCTATTCTGCTCGATAATGCCCTCAAATATTGCGATAAGCAGATCAAAATTACTTTGACTGCTAAGAGCTTCGTGATCGAAAATGATGGTAAAACCATTGCTGCAAAAGATCTTCCGCATATTTTTGACCGTTTTTACCAAACCGACAAAAGCAGCGAGGGCGTAGGGCTGGGTCTCGCAATTGCAAAAACTATTGCCGATCACGAGGGCTGGAAATTAACCGCCGTCTCGGATGCTACAACTTCTACTTTTACGCTCGAGTTTTAGAGCTTAGTTTCTTGCAGTTCAAAAGTATTTTTCCCAGTTCAAAAGTACTGCATTTAGTTCTTCCGTCCCACAAAAATCTCCGCCCAAAAGCAGTGAATTTATTTCTGCTATCTTAAATTAGTTTTCTTCCATAAAAGCACCGGATTGGCGCGCCCAAAGTTGATGATAGGTGCCGTCGGGTTTTTCTAGCAATTCTTGATGTTTTCCCTGCTCGACAATTTTACCATTTTCTAATACCACGATGCGATCAAGATTAGCCACGGTAGAAAGGCGATGCGCAATTACCACGCTAGTGCGCCCAGTCATCAAAGTATTTAAAGCATCCTGGATCAAGGCTTCCGATTCTGAGTCGAGTGCCGAAGTAGCTTCGTCCAAGACGAGAATTGGAGCGTCCTTGAGGATAGCGCGCGCAATTGCTATACGTTGGCGTTGCCCACCGGATAATTTAATGCCGCGTTCGCCAACCAAAGTTTCGTAACCGTCAGGAAGCTCCATAATAAAATCATGCGCATTGGCTAACTTTGCTGCTCGCTGGATCTGTTCGGGGGTAGCGTCGGGATCACCATAAGCAATATTTTCGGCAATGGTACGATGGAAGAGCGCCGTCTCTTGGGGCACATAAGCAATGTTTTCGCGCAGACTTTTTTGAGTGAGGTGTTTAATGTTTTGGCCAGCAATAGTAATCTCCCCGGTATCCACATCCGCAAAGCGGAGCAATAATTTGGTCAAAGTAGTTTTGCCGGATCCAGACATTCCCACCAAACCAATCCGCTCGCCAGGTTTGACTTCAAGATTAAAATGCTCAAAAATTGGCGTTTTAGCATCTTGATGTTGAAAAGTAATATCGTTGAAGGAAATATCGGTATTCTCCAGCTCCAAAGGTTGGGCGTCGCGCGCATCCACCACATCGTCCACGGTATCAAGAATCAAGGTCATGTCGTGCGCATCGCCAAATGCGCGGTTAATGTTTTTGAAGATATGGGTAATGCTCCAGAGCTCACCCTGAATACTTTGGGTATAATTTACAATCAAAATCAAAGTTGCCACCGAAATTCCTAGCCAATCACGCCCCACGATTAAGAAGATCAAAATTAATGCCGTAATTCCTACTTGCACGGAGCTAAACATAATGTCTTGCCGGATAGTTGCGGTCATCAACTTTTGTCCCGCAGCAAAATTATTATGCGCAAATTTGGAATAACGTGATTTTTCGTGTATCTCTTTGGCATAGGATTTTACCGAAATGATGTTAGAAATAGAGTCAGCCAACTGACCGGTTTGCTTAGCCTCGGCCGCCGCTTCTTCTTCGTTGAGATGACTAATCCTCCGAAAACAGAGTCCAGCGATAGTAGCATAAATAAGTACAAACGCTATTAGGCCCACGGCATACCACGGCACTTGCGGAGCTAGCACACATACTACCATGATGACATAGGTTGATGTTGGCCAGAGATCCCAAATAAAGACATCTACAAGACGCTCAAAGGAATTAACAAATTTATTGGTCTGCGAAACCAACGATCCAGAGAAGCGGTCGCTATGAAACTGCATTGATTGCTCAGAAATGACGTCAAAGCACAAATTTGCCAAATCATACATTGCCATCAGCTCCATTTTCCAGCACCAATAGAGACGCAGTTCTTCTAATATAACTTTGCTGATAATGTAAAGCAGTATGAAAAATATTACTTCGCCGAGGGCGACATTAAGTAGCTCACCTAAGGATAGACCTTGAGAGACTTTTTCGATCAAATCAGCACAAATCAGAGGCGCCAAAACCGCCCGAATAAATACCACCACGGGCGTCACAATAAAGGCGCCCAGAGCATACCATTTATACTTGACTAATTCGCGCCAAAAATAGTGCATTGTGCGCCAAGTCGTTGATTTTTGAGCCGAATTTTTACCCATGTTAAATATTATAATCAGAAAATTCCCCTATGTCAATGAAGTTATAGAAAACAGGAAGTCTATCCAGAAAAGACCTTCTCTAGGTATAAATGTTGTAAAAATTACAACATTTTAATTGACAATATAGCCAGATTAAGCATAAAAGTATTGACTTTTTCGCTAATCTGTGATACAATAGAGATATATAGGTAAAACTATATCGTACTTTATGAGATTGATTTACTTCTGAGGTTGTTTCTGCCCTAATTGTTTATCTAAAGGGTGGATAATTAGGGCGGAAACAGCGAAATTCGCCGAATATTTGAAAGGAGGGAGCTTATGAGCTTCCAGAGAGAACTTGCAGAAAAACTCAGCGTAAAAACCGGCTGCAAAATTACCGAGGAGCATATCCACTCCGACAATCCCGGCTATCACTATTATATTCGGGATTTGCAGTCCGAGCATCCCCTGTTCCTCATCCACTACCGGACGGTGCCGATGTGCATCCTGCCCGACGCCGACTTCCAGCGGCTCAGCATTGGTCAGATCACGCCTGAAGATTACATTGATCAGGCACGGTGGTCTTACGGCCGCTACTGGGGTGGCGGGTCTTTGCTGGGTGGTATCTACTGGCAGCCGTTGGAAGATACGCGCGGCATTCATGACACCGCTACGATCAGTCGCTACCTGCAGATTCTGATGTGCAGAACCCTTGCGCATTCCTCCGGCTATCGCCCGACTACCACTGTTTGCTGTAACTGCAAGCTGGACTCTACTACCTGCCCGCTCTCGGCAATGAACTTGACTGGAGATTGGGCTACTGAGATCCAGGAGCCGGACGCTCGCGTGGAATTGCTCAAAGTTTTGCAGCACTGGCTGGACGTGGAGTATGGGTTCGAGAAGGTGTATACCGTCCTGACCCACCGCGGCAAGATCAACGAAGTGCACTTGATGCCTCCCGCCAATCGGTCCGAAGATTGCGTCACCTTAGTCATCAGCACGGCCTTGCATAACGCCATGCTCGATAAGACGATTGACGTGCGCGTTTTGGATCAGCTGGTGCGCAGCTTCAAGTTTAAGACGGGTCAGGGCTTCCCCAAAACCACTGCACTGGCGGAAATTCCGTCCGATGTGGTAGACCCGCACCAGTTCTGCCTGGACTGCTGGGGTTTCTCGGAGGATGAAGACTTGACGTGCACTGACGAGGATAGCCAGGCAAATGATGATAACCATCCGTTGTTCGGCTGGCTGCATCGCTTGGTGAAGAAGTAATCAACTCAGACGACCGCCGGTATTCAAACCGGCGGTTTTCTTTTTCCTTGAAATTTTCTCTTATTAAAGCTCTGCGATCTTGATGCGCTCTTGCTCAGTGGTATCGCGGTCGCGGACGGTCACCGTGTCATCTTCCAGTGTATCAAAGTCAATCACGACGCATTTTGGCGTGCCGATTTCGTCTTGCTTTTTGTAGCGCTTACCGATATTGCCGGAATCATCCCACGTCACAAAGGTATATTTATCTTTGAGCTGACGATAAACCTCTTGAGCTTTTTGGACTAGCTCGGGTTTGTTCTTTAACAAAGGTGAGACGCAAAAACGATATGGCGCCAAGTTTTCTGGCAGGGCCAAAACGATACGGTCGCCATCTTCACGATAGGCAGCAGTTAGAACGGCTAAGAACAGGCGCTCAACACCGATCGAAGGCTCGATGACGTGCGGAATGAAGGTTTCGCCGGTATTTTTGTCACGATATTCCATGGATTTACCAGATTCACGTTGAATATTACTGAGGTCGAAATCCGTACGATAGGCTAAGCCCATTAATTCTTCTTCGCCATTCGGGTAGTCAAACATCATATCAATCGTACGCTTAGAGTAATGCGCGCGATCTTCAGCTGGTACATCATAATCGTGGATCATAGCTGGAGGCAAACCAATAATTTCTTCGAGGAAAGCGTGTTGCAAAGCACGCATTTTTTCAAACTCAGCTTCCCAAGTATCCGGATGGATAAAGTATTCTATTTCCATCTGAACGCATTCGCGATCGCGCAAGATAAAATCGCGCGGGGAGATTTCGTTGCGAAAAGCTTTACCTTGTTGCGCAATACCAAAAGGGATACTTGGATAAATCGTATCTACCACATTTTTGTAATTAGTGAAGATTCCCTGCGCGGTTTCCGGACGAAGATAAGCGATGCTCGAATCATCTTCTACGGGGCCTACATGGGTCTGGAACATCATGTTGAACTTTTTGATCTCGCTCCAATTTTGCTTGTGGCAGGTAGGACATTTCGGATTAATTTGCAAAAACTCTTCGGTAGTAATACTTTCGGTGGCACCATCAACTAATTTGTCGGCGCGAAAACGACCATGGCATTCTTTACATTCTACGAGAGGGTCGGCAAAAGTAGCTACATGCCCTGAAGCCTCCCAGGTGCGGGGATTCATAATAATCGCCGCATCTACACCATAAATATCGTCGCGCTGATCAACCCAAAAGTTCCACCATGCTTGCATAATTTTGCGCTTAAGCATGACACCCAGAGGGCCAAAATCCCATGTACCAGCCATGCCGCCATAAACATCCGACCCTGGAAAAATAAATCCGCGTCGTTTACATAAACTTACAATGTCTTCTAATTTCTTTCCCATAATTCTTACTATTATAGCACAGTTTAGCAAACAGGATAGTACAAAACTAAGCAGAGTTTGTTAGCGCATGATAATGTTATTATTGACATAGGGAAATGCCACGCAAAGCGGGTTGTTTTTAAGCTTAGGGCTTTTTGATTTCAAATCATCTTTTTGCGATCGGCGTCAAGACGGTTAGCATTTGTTCGACTGCTTGCACGCGGCTAATGAGTGTCAGCTTACTAGTTAAGCATAATCTAGCTAGTTTAATGGCTGGGGCGGTAATATTGCCTTGAGGATGAGCGCGCAAGGCCTGCTCCGTGCTATCCCAAAAATAGCGACTGTCTTTTTCTAAAACATTGCCGTCGACATCCCGAATGAGGTTGATTTCTTCCCCTACGGCTTGGAGCATTTGCAAATCAAACCAAAATTTAATAATACTTGGATCGGTGCTTTTATTTAATTCGGCGAGGACTTGCTCGAGAATGCTAAAAAAATCTGGATTGTCGGTCTGTTCAGAGGCGCGTTCGATTTTGCGTAATGCTTCGGAAGCAAGCTCAACCTTGGCTAAGTCGGTCATAATATTGCCGTAGAATCGTAGCATTTTTGCGCTCGTGAGAGTGCCGAGCTCGCTTCTGCCCTGATGTATGACAATATCGGCTACGGTAAATAGCTCAATCCCGCCCGCCAGACGTGATTTTTCTTTGCGCACACCGCGCGCTAGGACGGCGTATTTTCCTTCGGGTGTAATGATATTCAAAATACGATCACTTTCACCGTAATTAGTGCGCCTTAGTACAATCCCCTGAGTACGTAAATCATGCGGCATGGGCCAGAACCTCACTGACGCTCGTGTTAATCATAGCTGGTGTCATACTTTCTTTTTGCAAAATTTTGTGCACGCCATAATGTTTTAAGTTGTTTGACTGTAAATTTAAAGACGTAATGATTATAATGGGAATTTTGGCGGTGTCGTCATAAGAAGATAACTCATTCAAAAAACTAAAACCATCTGGCCCGTCCAATAAAATATCGAGAATGATTAAATCGGGAATTTGCTCGTTTAGACTGTTCATGGCCACAATTGCATTAGAAAAATAACTTATAGTGCAATCAGGAAGTTTAATTGCACGCGTAATACATTCGGCCATAATTTCGTCATCGTCAATCAGCATAATTTGAGTCATTAAATTCTCCTAAAATAAACAAGCTTGCTGAGAAATTGGTAAATCGACATAAAAACTTGTACCATCACGATGCCGCACTGCGCCCAGCTGAGCATGCATATATTCTGCAAAACGCGAAGAAATATAAAGTCCTAAGCCCGAGCTACCGGCGCGCATGCTAATATTGGTTGGCTGGTCCAGTTTGCCGTGATTGAGTTCTCGCCAAATATTAGCTGGCAAAGCTGGGCCATAATCGCGCACAGCAATCCGAATTCGGCTTTTGGCGTCGCTAATACTCAAAGTGCTGGAAGCCTCATCGTCGGAATAGCGCATAGCATTGACGCAGAAATTATAAACCACACTATATAATAATTCTCCATTGGCAATAGCAAGTTTTTGATGGTTAGAATATTTGAGTTGTAATTTTTTACGCGTGTAACCAAAAAGTGGAGTAATGTCACGAGCGACTGCTTCACAAACGCCCCGCACACTAACTGGTTCCATCACAAAGAGCCCATCTTCTAGTCTAGCGATTTTGGTTAAATCGTTTACATGCAGCAAGGCACGCTCAGAGACATTGACCATTTGAGCACAAATTCGTGCCCGCTGAGCGTCTTGCTGATTATTGTGGAGTTGGTCAGAAGTTTCATGGATGTCGGATGATTGCGAATCTGCAGGATATTGAAGTTCTTGGAGCGACAAAGCTAATTGTCGCATCAGACTTAAGGGCGCTTTGAGCTCGTGCGCCGCCACCAGTACCCCATTTACCTCTCTTGTCATGGTTTAATTATAGCACGCTTCAGCGGTGATATTGAGAAAACTAGAAAAGAAAGTGAGGAGGTTGCGCTTGATTAGTTAGGTTTATTCTACTAATTTAACGGTTTCGAGGACACGATAGAAGTCGTCTAGGAAAGTCTCGGCGTCAGTTTGTAGCATAACGGTCTTGTCACGTAATTTGAGAATCATAATAGCACCGCGCATATTGGTAGCTAATTCGCCCGTGTAAATATTAGCGAGGACGCCGCCCACCATTTCGGTGCGCAAAGCAAGTTTACCGTTTTTGATTTGGCTCTCGTAACCACGTACGACAGAATCGAAAGAAGTATCACGAATACGCATCCGCAGCGCGTTAATAGAAGTAGCGCTAACTGGATTAACTTCACCAGGGTTAAAATAAGCTTCAAAATCACCGCCGCCTACAGCATCTTTGGCAACATAAACACTCCAAGTTTGCGGATACTGGAAAGAAAAGCTACCATAATCAGCTGGACCCATAAAATCTTTGTAAGGGAATTTTTCGCGTTCGGCAAATTCGGCTTCAAGCTCGGTAGTTTTGGCTTCAATTGCTACCGCAACGGCACTTTCGATTTGGCTGTCTACATTGGTAGAAATTGCGTCCCATTCAATGTATTTTTGAATATAAAGCCAGATGAATAATACGGCAATTAGGCTAACAATCACAAGCAAAATAGTTTCGATCAGAGTATTGTGGCTTTTTTTCTGCTCGGTAGGAGCTTTGGGTGCCGTAGAAGTTAATTGCGCACCAGTATTAAGTGGAGCTGCACCAGCGGCGGACGGTGCAAATTGCGGCTGCGAAGCTGGTTCGATCATGCTACCGGTAGGCGTAGGATTGTTTTGCATACTTTTATTGTACATCAAACTTTAGCTTTTTGTAAAGTCTTCTACGATTTCAATTTGGTTTTTTAGTTCTGCCAAGTCGTGCTGGATTTCGCAAGCCAGCTCGGTAGCTTGTTGATATTTTTTCAGAGCTTTGTCTAAAGTAAAGTCATCGCTATAAAACCACTCTACGGCTTCATCTAGTTCGGTGATTTTTTTATTGATGGTTTTCTTGGTCTCGGTCTTGGACATCTTTTACCTCCGCTTTAATTAAGTGTCGCATTGTCAGAATTTGTAGTTCTTGGCCAGTAAGGATTTTACCAGTTACGATGGCATAGCCACGCGCTAAAACATTTTCGGGATTGAGACTTTGGAGAATCTTTTGGGTTTCGTCAAGATGTTGCGCGGTTTTTTCGATCTGTAGCAAAATCTGATTTTTAATTTCCTTGAGGCGAGCTTCGAGCTCTTTACCAGAATGGTCGATTTGGGTCAAAATCGTACGACGTAAATTTTCTAGATTAAGATTAATCCGTTGTAAGATTTCCCGGCGGTCAAAAGTCAGGCGCTCGGCAGCATTAGATGGAGTGGAAGCGCGGACATCGGCAGCCAAATCCGCCAAACTTTCGTCTACTTCGTGACCAATTCCAGTCATAACCGGGATGCGACTTGCTGCAATTGCCCGAGCCATACCCTCGTCGTTAAAAGCTGCGAGGTCGTCCGCACTACCTCCGCCGCGTATGATTACAATTGCCTCGACTTCGGCTCGCACATTGTAATATTCGAGAGCGCGGATAATTTGTTCTGGTGCAGCCAAACCTTGAACTTGCGTATTAATCATCTGAATCACCATTCCACCCCAGCGATTGCTGATAATTTTGATAAAATCGTGATATCCGGCGGCACCGGTAGAAGAAATTACTCCAATTTTATGCAAACCGGGCTCAATTACCCGTTTGCGAGCCGGATCAAAAAGCCCCTCGGCAGTTAATTTCTTTTTCAGCAGCTCAAAACTTTTCTTGATACTTCCCTCTCCCATCGGCATAACTTGACGTACGGTGAGAGAAAATTTGCCCCACTTGGTCAATTTAGGGGTAGCGCGCACCCGTACTTTCATACCGTCCGTGAGAGCGACTCTCAGCTGAGAAATCACCATAAAACAATTTACACTGGCTTCCCCTTCTTTGAGATCGAAAAAGACCCATTTACCTTGATTAACCTTAAAGCTTGCCACCTCGCCTTCAATCACGAGATCAGGAAAAGCGTAGTCTAAAGTTTGATTACAAATCTCGACAAACTGAGAAACGGTTAAGCTAACTTCATTCGTCATGATCCATTTTAGCCTTTTCTTGGCGACCAATCTTGGAAATTGAATGCTGGTAAAAACCGTAACCACTCACGATAGTGCTGGCTAACACAATCACGCGCGTCATTAGCACTACCGTCGTCGCTAAGGAAATAGGTACGCCGAGGCTGACCATAATGCCTGCCATACCCAGCTCATATAAGCCATAAGGAACGATGGCGCCCATCACCGAACCGATGGCTTCGCCGATCATAATTTGTGGCAAAATTTGAGGATGACCGAGGCTAGCAGCTACAATCCAATAGGTTGCGATCTCCAGAAAACTATACACTATACCCCACAAAATTGGGCGTAGCAAAATCTTTTTGTTGCGGCGTGCAGTCATGAGATCTCCGTGAATATCATTAAGATATTTATCGACTACACTGCGTTTTAGTACTTCAGAGTAATGCCCAAAAGTTACTTTATTTACGACAAAATTACAGAATTTAGTAATGTTTTTGGCAAACCACTCGATGCGTTTTTCGCCACTGGCAATGATAATCAAAATACCAATTCCGGCAATGATACCAATACTGAGCAAAGCGGTAATCCAAATTACCCATCGGCCTGCAGTAGGCACTCCACTCATAAACAAAAGGGCGATAATAGCCACGATAGTCTGCAATTGATTAGCACAAATTGTAATCACATAGCGCAGTACGTACATAAAACTCGACTGTCCGGCAGTAGCGCCAAAGGGTTTTAGGCGCCAAGTAATGTAGCCGAGACCACCCAAACCGCCGGCAGGAACAGCATGGTTGACAAAGTTCAATTCCAGAGAAACTCGCATCAATGTCCAGGAGGAGACTTTTTTGGCGTCTTTTTTGGCGGCCATGTAAGAAAAGAACATTTGCCCGCAACAAAAGTACATGAACAATTGTTCCGGAATCAAAAGCAGTAAAACGAGAATATTTGTTTCGCCGAGATGATTGATAGCTTCAATAATATCTGACCAGTTGGAGTAAACTACATATATAATTAAAGCAAGCGTCAGAACAGTGAGTACTGTACGAAAAGAAAGTTTAGATTGTTTTTTCTTATCCATAACAAACATTATAACATAACTTGTGATATAATAAATATATGAAAAAATTTCTTGCGGTGTTGGGTCGGCAACCTTTGATTTCAGCGGCAGAGCTGGAGAGTTTGTGTCAGAATGTTAAATTGGTGGCACCGAATTTAGCCACATTTGAGACGGACTTAGGGGCAAAAGATTTAGTTTTTCGTTTGGGTGGTACGCTCAAAATCGCCGAGCCGGTTGCCTTGCCACAATTTTGGCAAACTTTGCCTGATGAGGGCAAGATTACGCTAGGCGTTTCCGACTACTCCAAAAAGTCTAGTCCTTTTCTGGCGCAAAAAGAAGCCCTGCACTGGAAGCGTTTCCTAACCAAACAAGGTCGCAGTGTGCGCGTGATACCAAATAAAACTGTGGCGCTTTCTAGTGCTACTAGCATCCATAATCACCTTTTTACGCCTACACATATTGAACTGATCAAAAATGGTCGCGATTATTATCGAGTGTTGGCCGTGCAAGATATTGAAGCTTATGCTGGTCGCGACCGTGCTCGCCCGGCGCGTGATGCCAAAGTGGGGATGTTGCCCCCGAAACTTGCGCAAGTTTTGATCAATCTTTGTGGTAATTTACCAGCGGAAGCGCGTTTGCTAGACCCATTTTGTGGTACCGGTGTGGTGTTGCAAGAGGCAGCTTTGATGGGATATATTCCCTACGGCACCGATGTTAGTGAGCGGATGGTAGATTATTCGCGGCGCAACCTTGAGTGGCTGGAGAGTCTTGATCAAGGTTTTTGCAAGGTATCCCCGCAGCTCCTTCAAAAATCCCTCGTGGAGCAAGGCGACGCGACTAGCTTCCAGTGGTCGGCGCCGATCGATGCGGTGGCTTGCGAAACTTACTTAGGGACACCAATGTCGCAGCCGCCTGCCGAAATTAAGTTAAAACAAGCCAAGCAGGAGTGCAAGAGTATTATTGTAGGGTTTTTGAAAAACCTCTCTGGGCAATTGCAATCCGGTACGCCAGTAGTAATAGCTGTACCGGCTTGGCTGCGCCCGGATGGACATTATGAACGCTTAAATTTGCTTGACGAAATAGACAATCTGCGCTATAATGTAGTAAGATTTAAGAATATGGGGCAAAAGGACTTTCTTTACCATCGCGATGGTCAGGTGGTCGCCCGGGAAATAATAGTTTTAAGGAAAAAATAGCATGTCACATGTCAAAGCTGGCGGTACCGCCAAAAATATCCATAACAATGCTGGTCAACGTCTAGGTGTTAAGCGCTTTGGTGGTCAGAAAGTGCGCAATGGCGAAGTTTTGGTACGCCAAACTGGTGCTACCAAGATCGCTGGTCCAGGCACTTACATGAGTCGTAATTTTACTATTCATGCTGCTAAGGATGGCGTGGTTACTTTCGTGAAGACCAAAAAAGCCCACTTCTCTGGTAAGAACGTACCACGGGTACGTGTTGAAGTACGCTAAAATTCATCAGCTTTAGGAAAAGTGTTGTAATTTTTACAACACTTTTTTGTTATTCTAAGGAGCAGGATATCAATTGCTATTGACTTTTGTTGATACATGTGCTATAATGAAAAGATAGGGCAGTGTCTGTCCTCGCAGTTGGTTTTTGTTGGTTATCTCTCCAGCATTAACCATCTTTTATTAACATTTAGGTCAATTCGCATCCCTATTCAGTCAGTTAGTCGAGCTGCGTCTCGGCTTTCTAGAAAATTTAGGAGGTATACTAGGATGAAAAAGCGCGTCATTTCCCTGCTCCTCGCAATCGTTATGTTGGTTAGCATAATGATTACACCGGCCGCCGCTGTGGCAAACCAAAGAGGCACCTATCATGCTTCGATTCCAGCATTGGACTGGTCTGGTGAGATCCACCCGGCCTACGACAACCGCGAGGATGCAAACAACGACATGACCACGATTTACGTCAGCGAAGATGATCTGCCCGTCAAAGTCAGACTGAACGGAGAAAACTACCACAGCACCTTTGAGCTCGACAAGTATGACATTTACTACCTCAGAGTGGCGGATGAAGATGATGGACGCTTTGTAGCTGATTTATTCTTATTCGTTTCGATTATTGGCATTCCACTCATCTTCTGCGACCCTCCCTATGCTTACGCTACGGTTAAGATTGCTCCGCCCGAAGACAATACCATGAACAACAATAAGAAGGCCCTTCATAGTGCGCCCGCCTCTACTGCTGCGCCTGAAGCCAAACCTGCTACCAACAACTCTAGTACTGACACCTCTTCTCCCGCTCCTACTCCTGTTTCTTTAGAAGATCGTTATAAAACTGTTATAAAAGTCTTGGATCTTCCCTTTAGTCACGCTGAATATACACCTTATGGCAAAGAACTGAAGGAATTTTTTACTGGCGATGGATGGGATGGTTCTAACCGCAGCGACATCGATCCTAGCGACGGTTATGCCGGATATATTGCCAACCGCAGTATTGATTGTCGTACTTACCGTTTACATGTCACTAACCTACACAATGGTAAAACGTTTGAGCGTACTACCAATGTGGACTATCTTGGTAATCTTGAGACAGTACCGGGAGTGACACCCGCGCAAGATTATACTTTAGTGGTTGATCGTCAGAACGGCATTATTGAGGAATGGTCACTCTTACAGAAACGCGATGCTTGGAACTTAGACCTGCAGGGAGCGACGATTAGTGATGTCTTTCCGCTTGCCTGCGGCGATGATGACGATTCCCGCGTCATGGTTAACATTGATGATGCTACAGGCCAGCATATCTGGTCGTTGCTCAAGGATGGCAAAATTGCCAAATTGACCTAAACGAGATTGTAAGTCTCATTAGATTCGTAGCTACTACTGCGAAGATTAGCTCCGGCTTCGGCCGGAGCTTTTTATGGCCAAAAATTTATGGACCATTACTGCACTCCTATCCAGAGGCGGGATGAATCATTGTTCTATATCTAGAGACGAGGCTGAGCGATTGCGACACCTTTATTAGAAGCGGGGCTATTCGTTTAGCATCATCTTCAGATATTTGCCAGTTGGGGTCTTTTCGTCTTTGGCGAGCTGCTCTGGTGTGCCTTGCGCCATGACGCGACCGCCATTTTGACCGCCCTCTGGACCCATATCAATAATCCAGTCGGCGGATTTGATGACATGGAGATTATGCTCAATTACAATCATAGAATTGCCACCATCTACTAGACGTCCTAGAATTTCGAGAAGACGCTTGACATCGTCAGTATGGAGACCGGTAGTAGGCTCATCGAGGATGTAGAGAGTCTTGCCGGTGCTACGACGAGACAATTCCGTGGCAAGTTTAATACGTTGCGCTTCGCCACCAGAAAATGTGGTAGCTGGCTGACCAAGTTTAATATAGCCTAGGCCTACTTCTTGGATGGTTTTTAACTTAGGAGCAATGGCAGGAATATTAGCAAAGAATTCTACAGCTTCGTCAATAGTCATATCCAAAACCTGCGAGATATCCTTACCTTTGTATTTGATTTCCAAGGCTTCGTGATTGTAACGGCGACCATGACAAACTGGACAAGTTACGTAGACGTCCGGCAAGAAGTGCATTTCGATTTTATTCACGCCATCACCTTGACAATGTTCGCAGCGTCCGCCCTTGACATTGAAGCTAAAACGTCCGGCTTTGTAACCGCGCAGCTCAGCTTCAGGCTGCTTAGCAAACAATTCACGAATTTGATTGAATACACCAGTATAAGTAGCAGCGTTAGAGCGAGGAGTGCGGCCAATCGGCGATTGATCAATGACGATAATTTTGTCGAGGTATTCAATGCCATCGATTCGCTCATGCAGGCCAGCCACAGTCTGAGCGCGATTGAGGCGCGCTAGCAGCTCGTTGGCTAAAATTCCGTTGACAAGCGTGGATTTACCGCTACCGGAGACACCAGAAACTACCGTCATGACGCCCAGCGGAAAATGCACATCGATATTCTTGAGATTATTTTCGCGTGCACCGACAACGACCAGCTCTTGGTCTTTTTTGGGGTGACGACGTTTTTTGGGGACGGGAATGGTATCTTTGCCTGACAAATAGCGCCCAGTCACAGAGTTAGGATCTTTGGACACCTCCTCCGGCGTACCAGCCGCGATCAAACGACCACCGTTCTTGCCAGCACCAGGGCCAATATCCACGATAAAATCGGCTTCGCGCATCGTGTCCTCATCATGCTCAACCACGATCACGGTATTTTTGAGGTCGCGCAAATGTTTGAGCGTGGCAATTAGTTTGTCATTATCACGTTGGTGCAGACCAATAGACGGCTCATCAAGCACATAAAGCACGCCTTGCAGACCCGAACCGATTTGCGTGGCCAAACGAATGCGTTGGGCTTCGCCACCAGAGAGGGTATTCGCGGCGCGGCCCAGCTCCAGGTAACCCAAACCGACATCTTGCATAAATTGCACCCGCTCACGGATTTCCTTGAGAATTGGCTCAGCAATGAGTTTTTCGCTGTCGGTAAATTGCAGATCTTTGCGCAAAACTTCTAACGTAGCGTCCACGTCTAGATTGCACATATCCATAATATTGAAGCCATGCACAGTTACAGCGAGAACGGCAGGTTGAAGCCGGGCGCCGTGGCAGGTTTGGCATTCATGCACGCGCATAAAACGCTCAATATCCTTGCGCACAAAATCGGATTCGGTTTCCTTGTGGCGGCGCTCGAGCGTAGGAATAACACCTTCAAAAGTAGATTGGTAAGTGGCGCCATTACCCCATTTACCATGACCTCCCACGGTGACTTCGTACTTTTCTTTGCCGGTACCGTAGAGAATTACCTGAATATCTTCTGGCGTCAAATCGCGAATGGGGACGTGGCAAGAAAAGCCATGCCTGGCGCCAACCGCCTCTAAACGTTTAAGCCACCACGACTCCTGCGTAACGCGGTTAAAAGGTCTAATTCCGCCCTCGGCAATAGTAAGATTAGGGTTCAAGATTAAGTTGGGGTCAATTTCTAGCCTCGTGCCCAAGCCGGTACAAGTAGGGCAGGCGCCTTGAGGAGCGTTAAAGGAGAAAAGTCGCGGCTCTAATTCCGGGATCAGCTCGTCCGGGTGCAGTTCACAAGCATAGCGCTGAGAATAAGTCAAGATCTCAGTGTCCTCACTGGCGCGGTTTTCGCCAACAGCGGTAGAGTTATCATTGATTTTGAGCAATTTAATAATTCCCTGGCCTAATTCTAGAGCTTGCTCCACCGAGCCAGAAATCCGCGTTAAGAGGTCGGGCGACAAAATGAAGCGATCGACGACGATTTCGATATCATGACGATCATTTTTGTTTAGATCCGGGAATTCATCAAGAGCATAGACAATTCCGTCGATACGGACTCGCGAAAAACCTTTAGCCTGGTATTGGTCGGCGACGTGTTGGAAACTACCCTTTTTCTGGGAAACGATCGGAGCGAGGAGCATCAATTTACTACCGAGTGGCAATTTCATGACTTCATTGATAATATCTTCCACGCTGCGGCGATGAACTTCGCGATGACAAATCGGACAGTGCGGCACACCCACACGCGCAAAGAGTAAACGGAGATAATCATAAACTTCCGTGACCGTAGCAACCGTAGAGCGGGGGTTGCGGCTGGTGGATTTCTGATCGATCGAGATCGCCGGGCTAAGACCAGTAATACTATCGACATCCGGCTTATCCATCACGCCCAAAAACATGCGCGCGTAGCTAGAGAGACTCTCGACATAGCGGCGCTGGCCCTCGGCATAAATCGTATCAAAAGCCAAACTCGACTTCCCACTCCCAGACAAACCAGTAATTACTACTAGCTTGTCGCGCGGGATGTCAACATCGAGATCCTTAAGATTGTGCTGTCTAGCACCACGAATTTTTATGAAATTATCGTTCATATTAGTTAAAAATTATACCTTATATCCTTATTTTTGACAAGAATGCCTAGTTTCTACAGCGGGAGGGTATTTGGAGGCTATGTCGGACTGTGTTATCGTATAGTTTGCCTCGGGGGTTGTTCTGAGGTTCGGGAAAATGGGTTTTCTGGGATTGTCCGAGGTTAGTGAGGAATTCAAGCAATTACCTTTGTATTTGTAGAAACACCCTATATCTCCATTATAGCACACTTTATTAAAAAAGTCAATAGTTTCGGGGTTGTTTTCCGAGTGAGGGCGGTTTTTTGCGCTGAGGTTCGTGTAGCCTGAGGTTTCTGGGGGCTTTCAGGGCGTAAAGTGGTTTCCGGCTTTAGGCAGTTTCAGAGTAAGAGATCATATTAAGGAGCTTCTCCGCTGACCGGCGCAATGGCTTGATACCATAACAACAATTCTTCTACCAGATATTGACATTCCTCGGGAGTTTTGCCGCCAAAAGTCTCGCCTTTGGCTAGTTGCGCTTTGATACGGCCGAGATCGCCAAAAAATTGCTTGGCTTGGGTCTTGAGACGCTGGGAGCGGTATTTTTCCCAGAGTCCGACCTCGTCGTTGCTGAGGCTGGCTGGAAAACTGCGCGCTTTGTAATGCAAAAGCAGTTCGGGTAGGCGCTCATCGCGAAAACTAGGCCGAAAATCCGCCAGCTCATCGGCGCCATTATTGCGCACGGCGGCGCAAATCACTCGGTCATGCTCGTCCAGGAAATTATCGTAAAGAGCAGATTCAGGGTCCGGAGCTTGATAACTAGGTTTTTCTTGACCGGTAAAGCGCTGCGCAAACTCGGGATGCTTAAGGAGGCTGCGCAAGTTGGCGGTAACGGTTTCTTTGCTGAGTTTGATTTTTTCCCAGCCGTTTTCACGCTCCAACACCCCTAGAGGCGCCACAGCAGGACAATGATTATACTGAAGTTTTTTTACAATCGGAAAATAATTTTTCTCCCACGGATCACGCTCGTGCCAAGGTTTTTGGTAATCAATGGTGCCAGCCGCGCGCGCCGCCGCTTCTTGATCTAGCAGCTCATCCAGATTGTAACGCAAATCATAGACATAGAGCGTGCCGTTTTCGCCCTCCACGAGCGGGTAAGCCACGGTGGTCTTTTCGTGGGCGGAAGAGTAACGGCCAGAAGCATAGACAAAGGGCTGCGGATTAGCGAGATTGGCGAGATTGAAGACGTCTTTTTTACCACGCAGATTATAGAGAAAATCAAACATTTGCGGCTGTTGCTTTTTTAGTAATTTCGTGACTTCGATCAGAGCTACCACATCTGCCAAAGCGTCATGGGCATGTTCGTGCTCAATGCCATTGAGTTTAGTGATAAGCTCAAGGCGGTTGGTGGAGTGACCATCCTCGGTCACGGGCCAGGTAATTCCCTCCGGGCGTAAAGCGCGCGTGAGGCGCACCACATCTAGTAAATCCCAGCGCGAACGGCCGTCTTTCCATTGCCATTCATAAGGATCATAAAAATTGCGCCACAAGAGGTGACGCATAAACTCATCATCAAAACGCACAGAATTGTAGCCGAGAATAGTAGTATTAGGCGTGGCAATTTCTTCAATAAAATAGCGGCAAAATTCCGCCTCGGACATGCCGTCCATCAGAGTGGCCTGAGGCGTGATGCCGGTCACCATGATGGCGGAGGGGCTCGGCAAGGTATCCTCGGCAAGCTGAATCAGGATATTCTGAGGCTCGCCAATCGGATTAAAATCAACATCCGTACGCTGGCCGGCAAATTGCATCGGGCGGTCGCTGCGGGGATTTAGACCAGAAGTTTCCAAATCATAAAAGTAAAAACTGGCGCTCATAAATTCATTATAGCATACTTCTGAGGTCTTAGCGTAATCTCTGGGTATTGGGAGTTGGCAAGGCATTGAGGAGTGGTAGAAGTTTAGGGAGTGAGAACCGGCAAGGTATTGGCGGTAGATTGATGGAAGTTTAGGGAGTTCAGGGGAGCGGTGGAAGTTTGGTGAGTGAGAACGGGCAAGGTACTGAGGAGCGGTGGAAGTTTGTAGAGCAGGCAAAGACCCGCCACAAAGGGCGGGTCTAAAAAGTTGTAAGGTACGTGGCAACTGGAGTTTGCCCGACGTTGTAGCCGGAGCTAGGAGAATCAGATTATCCGATCTGGTCGTCATCAGGTGAGTGGTTTTCCGATTCAGAGCTGGGCCGGATGTAGCCTTTGAGGTCGAGTTCTTTCCACTCGAGACCATCACTGCAGGTGCAATGGGACCGCTTTGCATTTCTGAAGGCGTCTGCGGTGATGACCGCTTTGGCCTTGTTTCTGCAGGGGCAGTTCTCCAGCACCCAAGGGCACTGAATGTCAACCACCTTGCGGCAGCGTTCCATTTGCTCATCCGCCTGCTGCTGAGCCAGGTACTCGTGGAGATTTTCGCCGGCCGTTGCAGCCGCAAAAAGGGTCAGGTAGAGTGCCAGATTGAATCCCACCAAGATTATGGGGAATGCGAACACGACGGCTGCAGCTTCAGATTCGCCGTCAGAAAGGAACCGCTGCGCCACGTCAAGGATGCCGAGATGGCTCTCGAAAATAGCCATCAAGGTAATCAGAGTGACGGTCACAATAGCGATACCAGACCAGGCAGCCTTGTGGTGTGCCCAGCTAGTGACGCGGACGCGGCAACGAACGCGGCGGACCGAGGTCCAGCCGACCATGAATGCTACCAAGATAGCCAGTACGCTAATCACCGGCCACCAATTCCAATTCCAGTTTGTCATTTGTTAATCCCCCTTTAGTTTTCTTGGACGTTCCCTATTGGAAGTCCATACTTCTATTGTAGCACACTTTGCCTAAAAAGTCAATACTTTTACGCTTATTTCTTGCTAAAATGCAAATAATTAGTGGTTTCAATAGCGCTAAGCGCGCCCTCACTAGCAGCTACAACGGCCTGTTTGATGGAATTTTCCCGAACATCCCCCGCAGCAAAAAGACCGTCGAGGGTGGTTTGATGAGGATATTTACTCTCGGCATCAGTGATAATATAGCCCTGGCGAGTCAAAAGCTGATGTTTGGCTGCTAATGGCTGCAGAAAATCAGTAGCGGGGATTTTGCCGATGTAGACGAAAATATGATCGTAGGGAGCAAGGTTCTCGGGCGTGGGCTCGGTCTGCTCAATGACGTGAATATTAGTATGCTGAGGCAATCGCTGCAATAATTCTGCATCGGCCTTGAGCTGAGAATGAGTGATAATGGTCACGCTTTGAGCAATGTCGGCGAGGAAGAGAGCCTCCTGCACTGCCGAATTGGCTCCGCCAATCACGGCGATATTTTTGCCCTTGACGAGAGGGCCGTCGCATAGTGCGCAATAGGATACTGGCGCAGCGGGAGTGAAACTGAGCTGACGGGGTAAGGAGCCACTAGCCACCAAGACAGTGCGAGCGGATACTGATTCCCCGTCGATAGTAAGCTGAAAATCCTGACCAACTTTGGCAACTGTGGTACATTCGCCATAGGAGAGCTCGGCGCCGGCTTGCTCGGCTTGCTGACGCATTTGGAGGGCTAGGGCGCGACCACTGCCGCCAGTATAGCCGGGGTAATTTTCGATCAGGGCAATCTGTGAGACGACGCCGCCAAAATCGGCTTTTTCGTAAACCGAGACAGAGAGTCCGGCGCGGGCAGCATAGAGAGCCGCCGAGAGCGCAGCCGGACCACCACCGATAATTGCAAGATCGACCATTAGCTTTGACTACCCATGTAAGCAGTGTAGAGACGATAATAGATATCTTCGCGCTCTTTCAGAAGGTCGGTGAGGCTTTCGTCTACTGGGAGCGCCATCACGACGTACCGGAGCGGGGCGTTGCTCATGCCACAGTATTTGTCTCCCACGGAATCACCGTAGGCCATTTCGCCGGGCACCGAGAGCTGTCGGACGCCACCCAACTTCATGCCCACCACGCCTTGGGTCCAGCCCTCAATCAAACTGCTGGGTTGGATTAGTGGCGACTTGAGACTCTTGGGATTAGTCTTGTGCTCTTCGTCTTCATAGTTGAATGAGGAGTCCAAGATACTGCCATCAGGGCACCAACCGATATAATAGGCCATATAATCAGTATCACCCTCGGTGAGTTGTTTGCCGGTACCTTCTTTGAGGTCTTCGATCTGGAGTTTTTCGCTATTGGCTCGAGCAGCATTGAAGCTTTTGACCTGCTTTTGATAGGATAGAAGTTCATCGAAATGCTTGGGGGAGAGTGCTTCGGCGGCGGTTTCGATTTCTTTGCCCTTGGCCGTGAGTTCTTCTTCGAGGGCAGCCACGCGTTCTTCGTTACTCTGTTTACCACTATTACTGCTCATAACGATAAACATGTATGTGAGTACGGTAGAGCTAAGCAGCAAAATTGCTACGATAATAATCACAATTCTCTGCCAGAGGCTGGTTTTTAATTCTTTTGCGTCCATCTTGTCCTTTTCATCTGTATTAAAATTAATCTTGCGCTAAATTACCCTTAAATCACCATGGCACCGATTTTGGCGGCAGCCTCAATCACGGCAGTCATAATCGTAGTGATTTCGGTGGCGTCTAGAGTGTGTTCGGGGCTAGAAAACTTGAGTCGGAATGAATAATTCTTGTGCTCAGTATCAGCTTGGTAAATTGATAGGGGTTGCACAGAATAGATGAGATGCTGGCGCTTGAGAGCCTTGTAAATCTCATCGCTCACGCGGCCAAAAGGCAGATCTGTGGCCACCTTAAAGGTAACGTCTCGTTCCACGGATGGGAATTTGGACATTTTGACATCAACGGCAATATCGGGTTGCAGATTAACGACTTCGTCGAGCTCAATTTCGGCGGCGCTGATAGTCTGGTCGAGCTTGAAGCGGCGCAAAACGGCAGCTTTGACTTCGCCAAAGGCGCCAATTCTCTTACCGCCGGCTAATAATTCGACCGAGCGAACCGGCTCTAAATAAGGATAGAGCTTGGTGGATTCAGAACCAGGGGCCATGCGGACGTATTCGATGTCGATTTTGAGACCGCGCTCGAGGGCGGCAAAAATCTTGGCTTTGAGGGCGTAGTAATCACCTAGAGAGACAATGCCTAAATCGGTCTTTACGGTAGGTACGTCATCCGCATCCAGACCATATTGGCGGCCGGTGACTTGGTTCATTTCGTAAATGGTGAAATTTTTGTGGCCAGATTTGATATTTTCGCGCACTTTGTCTAAGAGGCTAGGGACGATTTGCTGGCGGAAACATTGCAACTCCGGGGAAATCGAATTGATGATTTCGTAGCTGTTTTCGAGATTTTGGCCGACTTTTTCGAGAAGACTGCGGCTCACGAAGGAATAGGTAAGCAGCTCGTTCATAGCCAGGCGATGCGAGAGAATACCACGGAGATTCTGTTTGAGCTGGAGCATGGGGGCGATTTCAGTGCCAGAAAAAGGTTTTTCGGGCAGGGTAAGGGCAATATTATCGTAGCCCAAGAGGCGGCCAACTTCCTCAATAATATCCTCGGGGATATGAATATCGGTACGCCAAACCGGGGCGGTTACTTCTAATTCTGCATTAACAGAGGTAGATGCATTTAGAGGCTGTTTTTGGGTCGCTGGTGAGGTTTTTGCCTCGGAGCTTGGTGTTACCGCACTTTTGACCGCACTGGCCTTAGAAGCGGTTTTTGAGGCCTCTGCGGGCATTTTGCTTATGATTTTTACCTGAAAACCGACGTTTTCGAGGGTACGGATAATGGTGTCGGTGTCATAATTAGTGCCGAGAAGGCCATTGATAGCTAATGTTGTAATTTTTACAACATTTTCGGTGCGGTCAGCAACCCATTCATCTACTACGGCGAGCGGCGTGACGGATTTGCCTAGCTCTGCGATTGTCTCCGCTAGGACTGGAAAAGTCATCGCAGCAGGCTGACCCTTGGTGAAGCGGGTGATCGCCTCAGAAAAGATACCATGCGCCATCTGGGTTTTGCGCAGATTATAGAGAGAAAAGGTAGCACTTTCTAAGACCACACGCTGAGTGGAGGCATCGATTTCGGTGTTTTTGCCGCCCATCGCTCCGGCGAGAGCGACAGGGACGTTATTGCTAGTGATTAAAATATCTTCTGGGATACATTCGATAGTTTTGCCGTCGAGGAGTTGCAGAGTTTCTCCAGCTTCGGCGGCACGCACGATGATCTGCGGAGTCTTGGTGCCACCTACGGTGATTAATTTGTCGTAGTCAAAAGCATGCAAAGGCTGTCCGGTGCGAAGCATGATCATATTGGTGAGGTCGACAATCGGATCGATGGAGCGCATGCCGGCTTTGGCCAAGAAGACATCACCGTAATAAGTGAGATATTTAGCTTTGTCGTGTTTAGGGAGATCGAAGACGGCACAGGAATAGCGCGGACAGAGAGTCTTATCAGCGATCTTGACAGTGATCGGTAAATCTTGTACGAGAGCTAATTCTGGCCAAGTAGGCTCGGTAAAAGGCTGCCCCAGAATTCCTGCCACTTCGCGAGCAAAACCAATCAGGCCAAAGCAGTCAGGGCGGTGAGTGAGGGATTTATTCTCGACGTCGAGGATAATATCATTGAGCTCAAACACATCCGCAAAGCTATCGCCAGGTTTGGCCATATTGGGGTTAATCTCGACGATACCCTCGTGATCAGTACCGAGGTCTAGCTCATCGGCGGCCGCGAGCATACCATTAGAATCGTAACCGCGCAACTTGCGCACACTGAGCTTGAAATTTTCGTTGCCGTAGGTCTGCGGAACGATGCTGCCAGGCGCAATCCAAGCTGCAAGCATACCTGCATGGACATTAGGGGCGCCGCAAACTACTTGAATCAGGCCGCCTTTTTCGGCTAGCTCCGTGCGCATACCACCAGCGTCGATTTTGCATAAGTGGAGATGAGTATCAGGGATTTTTTCTTCAGAGACCACCTTGACGATGTAGATTCCTTTGTATTTGGGTGCCAAATCAGTCGCGGATTCTACCTCGACCAGCCGTGTACCGATGAGGTCGATAAGCTCTTGATCGGTCTGCGGGATTGGGGTTTGTAAATATTTTTTAATTTCATTGAGCGAAATCAACATGTTAGAATTCCTCCAAAAAATCTAGTTTACCAGATTCAAAATAGCGCACGTCGGTGAGACTGTATTTGAGCATGACTAGACGGTCGATGCCGCCACCCCAGGCAAAGCCGTGATAAATAGTCGGATCGATGCCGGCCATTTTTAGAACATTGGGATGAATCATGCCGCAACCCAACATTTCTAGCCAATCGCCACCTTTGCCGCCTAGCGAGGCAGGCTTTTCGATTAGCAGCTCGGCTGAAGGCTCGGTAAACGGAAAATAGCCCGGCTGGGTTTTGATATTCAGCTTTTGACCATAGTATAATTCAAAGAAATTCTTGAGCACGCCAAACATCTGACCCATCGTGGCGTCTTTGGAGACGAAAACGCCCTCACACTGATAAAAAGTGTGTTCGTGGGTAGCATCGGCATCTTCGTTGCGGAAGACGCGGCCCGGAATCACGACAGCAATCTGGCCACCGTTTTCGAGATCTTTTTTGTATTTTTTGAGTGCGCGATGTTGCATGGTAGAAGTGTGGGCGGGCGGAATGAGACCCTCGGCGGTACGAAAAGTATCGTAGCCATCTCGCGCCGGATGGCCCTTGGAGAAATTCAGGCTATCAAACATGTGGAACTCGTCGTCGAGCTGCTGAGATTCGATGACATTAAAACCCATATTGGAGTAAATGCCGATGACGCGATCTAGCTCGGTCATGAGCGGATGCTCGGTACCCAGCGACAAATCGATAATCGGCTGGTTGGGCGCACAGGGGGCCGAAACATCAAGCGGCTCTACGGTTTCGCTTTCTAAGGCTTCTTCGGCTGCGGCGATTTGACTCAGTAAAGTTTGTTTTTTGGCATTGATGGTACGCCCAAACTCGCCCCGCTCAGCGGGAGGCAAAGTCTTAATCTTAGCATATTCGGCATTAAGATTTTTTAGTTCCAATTTTAACTTCTCTAGCTCTGACATAGTAAAATTATAGCACACTTTAGGGAGTTTCTGGAAGAAAGTAAATTGGGGATCGGAGATCCTGTTACGGAAATGGCAATTCTGAGTTTAGAAAGCTTAAAATTAGATAAAAATAATACAGAAGACGGAAATCAAAGCCAACACGATAAGAATAATCCAAACCCAGGTAAATTTACCGGTTTTCTTGGTATTTTCCATATACGCAGCGTCTTCGACATAGTCCGGATCATCGCGCTCAGCACTCTGGGCTCTCGCTCGTAAATCGGCAGAAATTCTTCGGTTTAGCTCCGAATTGCGATCTAGGTCCTTTGACATCATTATTCCCATATCATTCCTTTACAATTTAAAACTTTTCACTTCCCAATTGTATCATACATGTGCTATAATGGCATAAATAATAGTTTTTTAAGGAGGTTATTTAATGGCCAATCAAAAGCCGAAAAAATCTGGAAAGAAAGATTCCCAGGCAGAACCGAAAAAAGATCTGAAAGAGACGAAAGACGTCAAAGAGGTCAAAGATACCAAAACTACCAAAGAAGCTACAGAGACTAAGGCCACCGTCAAAGTTGAGGCGAACCAAAATCCTATGAAGGGTTTCTTTGCGCGCAAGTACGGCGAAGGTGAGAATATTTTAACAATTTTTAAGACGCCAAAGATTTGGGGTGCGTTGCTAGGTGAGGTCATTGGTACCATGCTATTAGTGATGCTTTTATTGACTCTAGGTGTGCAGCCACTTTATCTCTGGATGGGCGTACTAGTAATTTATGCGATTATCTTTGGAGTCTCTGGCGCCAATCTTAACCCATTGATTACTGCAGGTATGATGGCAACTCGCCGCATGTCTGCCATTCGTGGTATTCTCTACATGCTAGCACAACTACTCGGAGCTTGGATTGGATTAATTCTGATCAATGCTTTCCGTCTCGGTAGTGGTACCAGCGCAGAATTGCCAATCATGACCGAAGTGAAGGGCGAGACCTTCTGGGCAGTTGCTTTGGTAGAGCTCGTAGGTGCAATTATTATTGCATTTTGCTTCGCACGAGCACTCAAGTTCTCTCATCGTAATCCGGTAGCGATGGGCTTAGTAATGGGCGGTGGTATTACACTAGCAGTGATTTTTGGCATCGTAGTAGCACAAAGCTTCTTCGGCATGCAAAATAGTTTTATCTTTAACCCAGTAGCAGCTTTGATGTATCAAGTTCTTCCTACAGCTGCGGAGAATTTTGGTGAATTAGCACAGATGGCTGGTTTAGCTGCTGCAGCTTACGTCATCTTCCCGATTGTTGGCGGTATCGTAGGTTTCTATGTCTCAGACATTATGACTCGTCTAGCTGGCGATGGTTATAGCTGTGATTATGACAATAATTCCATTGAATCTTATAATAAATAATATTTGACGGGATTTTCACCGACTCCCAGCCTACGGCTGGGAGTTTTGGTTGGGATGATTTTTGAGATAAATTATGAGAATGTAGGGTGGACTGTGAGGATGTTGTGAGGGTGTTGCGGGGATGTCGTGAGAGTGATGTTGCGAAAATGTTTTTTGCAAGAATGTTGTATTTTTTACAACATTTTATTTGAGGTTTTGTTTGATATGGGATTGTGATTTATTTTATAGTAGTTTATCCTGTTTAGAGTTACTGACAATTTGGGAAATTTTTGTTATAATAATTTTATGGTTAAAAACCGCTCAGAAGCTAAGTCTTCAGAACCATCTTCTCGCAAGCGAAGTCGAATTCAGCGCGGTCTGCATCCGATGCCGGCTTTTTTGCGTGTGTCTTGTACAATACTTTTTTTGATGGTGATTTCGATCTTTTTTACCTGGTTTATTTTTTGGCGGCAAAACTTATGTGATGCTGATGCAGCTTGGAAATTCGTACAAGAAAAACCAGTTTTGGCTGAATATAGCTATTTGGTAGTGTTTTGTTTGCTGACGGTAATAGCGGCAGTAACTTGGCGGCCGTTTTTTAGCGCGGGACTTTTCTTCTGTATTATTAGCGTGATTACTTTTATTCACATTCAGAAATTTAATCTGCGGGCGGCGCCGCTATTGCCAGAAGAATTCCAGATGGCGGATTCGGTGGGTAATTTAATCGAATTTATTGATATCGAAGCGATGTGGCGGTTGATTTTTGGGGTGATTTTTACTCTGGCTGGTTCGATACTTGCTGAATATTATGTGCGAAAATTCTGCGGACGCAATCCGCGTAGGTTGGCTTGGTGGGACCGAATTGCTTTGGTGCCGCGAGTGACTTTTTCGATGATTGCTTTGGCATTACTGTCTACTGTTGCGGGAGTCGTGATTAACCGGCGTGATACGAGCTGGCTAAAGGGTCTGAATCTCATCGCTTGGAACCAAACTGATAATTACGAAGAAAATGGTTTTATTATTGGGTTTCTATATAATATGGGCAACGATGAAGCGAAGCGGCCTGATGATTATAGCCAAGAGGCGATTTATGAAATTGCGGACAAATATCGCGAGCGTAAAGCGGCGGATACCGGTCGCGAAGATTGGGACGAGGTAATTGATAATTTAGTGATTATTCTGAATGAGAGTTTTTATGATCCAACGCTGCTGACGGAGCATTACAGCCATTCGGGCGGTGATGTGACGCCGGTTTTGCACCGCATTTTCCAGGAATATCCTAGTGGCTACATGTATTCTCCGGAGTATGGCGGCAATACAGCAAATGTGGAGTTTGAGGTGCAGACGGGACTTTCTAATTATTGGGCAATGTCGTTCCCTTATGTAAACTCGGTTTCTAAAATGGATACTTTGCTAAGTGCGGCGGATTATGGTAAAAATATGTATGATTTTAATACTTTGGGAATTCATTCGTACGATGGGACGATGTACAAACGCAACTTGGTTTATCGCATCTTGGGATATGATGATTTCATCGACAGCTCGACTATGAAACACACCGAGCGGGAGAATGCCAGTACGGTGATTAACGATCGATCAATTTATCAAGAAATTATTGATATGCTGGAGGAGAATAAAAATCCGCAAGTGATTGGTGCGGTGACGATGCAAAATCACGCGCCTTATGCGCAAGCAAAATACGACAAGATTCAGTTCCCGCTCTACAATCGGATTGATGACTGGGTTTTGATCGAAGCGAGCTTCCAGAGTTTACACGAGTCGGATAAATATCTGGGCGAATTCTTAGAGCAAATTGATGAACTTGATGAACGCACGGTAGTGTTGTGGTTTGGGGATCATGCCGCGGGCGTATTGGAGTCATACATTTCTTCGGAAGACAAGGACGAGGTGAATATTGCGCATCTCACGCCGTATTTCGTCTATGCTAATTTTGAAATCGAAAGTCCCTACACGATGAGGACCACTGCTAAGCTTAATCGCGAGCAAGGTTTCGTGTTCCCGACTTACGGAGTGGATCTTCCTACTGTGACGCCGAATTGCCTACTAAATACTGTATATAATATATTAAATATTAGCAAGCCGTCCCTATATTATTTGGTGGATGATGTTTGCGAAAAAGTGCCGATCTTGGCGCGTTCTTACCAAGATGGCAAAAGCGTAGAAAATATTCCAGCCTTGAGAGCTTACCAGCTAGTGAATTACGATATTCTGAATGGTGAGCGGTATTGGGATGGGTCGTAGGCGACTGTAGAGTCTATATGTGATTGCGCTCTGGAGAAAAATGTTGTAAAAATTACAACATTTTGATGGGGGCTGAGGGCTACTGTTGGAGGTGTGGAGTTTGAGTATGTTTAAGTGGATTTCGCGGAGTGGGGTTTAACTGGATTATTATATAATGATGGTAGGCTTTCTAACTAGAATGCCTTAAAGAAGAGCAAAAATCCCCACGCTAACGGTAGGGATTTCTGGCGTTAATGATAGCTGTTTTAGTTTTTTGGGAAAAGCGGTTCAGCAGGAGGGGTAACTTGCTCAGCGGTAAAAATCTGGGTGATTTTTGCGCCGGTCTCGGGTAAGAAAATCGTGAGCATTTGATTAGCAAGCAATAGTTCACGTTCGAGATTTTGCAAAACTTCAGCCACACGCTCTGATTCCCCGTTTTTGGCAAGTTCCCAAGGCTTTTGTTCGTCGATGTCTTTGTTGATTTGCTGGACTTTGCTCCAAGCGTAATCAAAAGCTTTGGAAAATTCAAAATTATCCATCAGTGCGCAAAACTCGGGGTCTAATTTCTCGTCGCTAAGATTTACGCCGCCGATGCGATTCTTCTGACACAAGGTAGCTAAACGCTGCACGAGATTGCCCAGGTCATTGGCGAGTTCATTATTATAAGCATTCTCAAACTTTTCGTCGGTAAAATCAGAGTCGGCAAAAGAATCAATATGACGCAAGAAGAAATAGCGAAAAGCCGGGAGACCTTTGCGGGAAAGCACTTCCATCGGATCGACGACATTGCCGATACTTTTGCTCATTTTTTGCCCCGAAGCTAAGACGTGACCATGAGCGACAAGGTTGCGTGGCAATTCCAAGCCTAAGCCCAGCAAAATTGCCGGCCAAGTAATAGCATGAAAACGCAAGATGTCTTTGCCCACGAATTGGGCTTGCGCCGGCCAATATTCTGGTAAATCAGTACCATCTGGATACCCTAGGACACTGATATAGTTCGACAGGGCATCAATCCAGACATACATGACCTGATCTTCGTCGCCAGGGACAGGAATACCCCACGATAGTTGCTTGCGCGGGCGCGAGATAGAGATATCGGGCGCATCCTCGAGCAGGCGGAGCATTTCTTGCTTGCGGAACTCGGGAGTGATTTTCATGCGTCCAGACTCGATGGCGGCCTGAATTTGCGGCTTAAAATCGTCGATGCGCAGATAATAATTACTCTCGGAAAGCTGCTGGTAAGGTTTCTGGTGATCAGGGCAGCAGCCGTCATTCTCAGCGTATTCTTTTTCTGTCACAAAACGTTCACAGCCCTCACAATACCAACCATTATATTCGGAACGGTAAATATGCGGTTCGAGCTGTTTCCAAACCGCCTGGCAAGTCTCGATATGCTGAGGATCGGTAGTGCGAATAAAATCGGTATAAGAGATATCCAAGCCATCAATAAACTGGCGGAATTTGTCGGCGTTGGTGCGGACATATTCTTCGACAGGGACGCCGTTTTTTTGCGCAGTACTAAAGACTTTGTTGCCGTGTTCATCTGTACCGACCTGGAATTTCACCTCATCGCCGCGCGCACGACAATAACGCGCGTAGGTATCAGCCAAGAGGTAATCCATGGCATGACCAATGTGAGGGTTACCGTTGACATATGGAATAGCTGTACAGATATAAACTTTTGACATAATACTATGATTATAGCACAGAAAAGAAGTTTTGGAGGATTAATGTGAATTGGGCGATGGCTATATTGATGGATCCTCTAGGCTTTGTGACTGACGGAAGAAGTGTTTGGTGGCTGACAAAGTGGGCCTATACGGCATGGAAAAGCGCCCCGAGATGGGGCGCGGAGGTTGGATGAGGTATGAGTGGTTTTGCGGTAGATGTTACGATTGGTAGGTGGATACTTTGCGGCTTCCTTACTAGTGGTTATGGGCGGCGGTGATGGCCGAAAAGACCGGCAAGCAGGCGGTAGAGCGCCCAGGTGATCAGCACAATAAAGACTAAGCCGACGAACATCACCAGCCAAGTTACGAAGAAAGTGAGGAAGATGCCGATGGCAATAATGATACTACCGACCGCGCGCAGGAGTGGGCGCAGTGAGAACCCCACAAAGAGGCTCAAGATCCAGGCTACGACGCCGATCAACAGGAAAAGCTGTGCATTTTGAGACATGATAGACATGATTTTCCTTCCCCTTTCACATCCAAATTCTAAGGTACGGTTCTGGGTATCGCTTAGAGATTCCTTGATAGATACCCTATCTATTCATTATAGCACAGATAGGTAATTTTGTCAATAAGATTTTTAGGTTAACAGAGGTGAAGGATGGGATTGGGTGCAGCTTTTTGATTTATAAACCTGATAGAGCGCCTAAAAATTTGACTTATTTACTGAAGTTTGTTATGATGGAGACATATGAGTTTAGTTGTTGTCTTCGACGTAGTCGAGGACAACTTTTATTTTGCGAACGGTTTTGGTAGCATGTACCTCTTCCGTCTGTTCAATAATTACTCTGCCCATATGAGCTCCTTTCAAACTAGTTTTTAACTACTAGATTAAGGTTTTTTGATATTAAATATCGACCTTGAATATAGTTACAGTCAATTCTAGGCGCTCTATAGTAAAAGTAGCACAAAAGTGCTACTTTTACCAAGCATAGGCATGATGTTTTTTGTAATTTTCTTTTATTTCAGCTAAAACGTGGTGATTTACGAATGGCAAGGGGCGTAGCGACGGCTTCTCGACAGACGTGGTTTTGATGGTACTAATTAATAAAAAGCAAGGCGCCAATGAGTTTCTCAACAGACCCGGCTAGCTAGATATTTAGGTATACTTATATTTATAGACTAGCTAGACGGTTCTTTTAGTCTGTTTCAAAACTATTGGCGCCCCCACTTTTAGTTTTATTTATGGCTCTCGAGGGTTGTTGGGTTTTAAGATTTTAGGAATCGCGGGCGATACACCGCACAGCGTATCCGCGGTAACGGCTGCTGCCGACTGTACCAGGGCCGACGCCGCCACTGAGTATGTACAGGTGGTATGCGTAGTCAGCATTGTACGCCGTACTAGACCACCAGTATCCGTCGCTAGTACCGTAGCCGAGGGAGCCATCGAGGACGTACCCGGTATACTTGAAATTGTAAATGACTTTACTATTAGAATCTGTTGCATTCTGAACAATATTTAGATCTCCTGAACCCCAGTTGGTGTATTCATTAAGACCTGGTTTGAGGCTGGTGTTACTAATGGTAAGACCCATATTACGGAATAACTTATAATAATCAGACCAGGTATTCTCTGTATTTACATTACTTTGGCGACCACCAGTAGGCAATTTCCAACCTTTAGGACAGATAGAAGAAGGAGCTTGACTATTAGCGGCTATGGCGTTTGATGAATCTGTGCCTCCAGTACCAGCTGTAGCAGCGTTCCAAGAATAATAACCAGTTTCTCCAGCATTAGAACTAGAAGCTATATAAGATTGTACAGCATAATACCCTTTGTCTGCTGAGAAGTCTCTATTTCCGGAAGAAGTATTAAGTGAAGTGAGGGTATTGGTTGGTTTTACGACAGTGCTTAGGGAACTTTGATTCCAGTCGGCACCTTGGTTGAGGTCAGTATCATCCTTACTTAGGCCAGCGGTGGTGAGTTTGAGTTTGAGGTTACTTGTCATCCAGCATCTACCGTCTCCAAGTTTTCTTACAGTATAAGATTTTCCATCTCTCGTGTCCTGGAGAGTATATTCGGCACTATATTTTTGGCCAGAGATAAAGGGAGTTTTCTCGCAGACGCGGGGAGTCATTTCTTGCATGGTGGTAATCTCAGAAAGATCAGGATCCCGCATCACGCACCGCACAGCGTAACCGACGTAACGGGCGCCGCTGACTGTACCAGGGTCGACGTAGCTACTGATTACGCGCAGGTTGTACGCGTAGCTAGCATCGTTCGCCGTACTAGACCACCAGTAGCCGCTGCTAGTACCGTCGAGGGAGCCATCGTAGACGTGTCCGGTATATTTAAAGTTGTAAGGAGTAGCTTGGATCTTGGTAGAGCCGGCAGTATCACTGGTAATTGATGCAGTAGTGGCAAAGGCTTCATATTCTCCACTACTACTACCGGATGGTAGTTTCCAGCCTTTTGGGCAAATGGAAGACGGAGCTTGACTGTTGGTAGCTATCACATCTGAATGGCTTGTACCACCAGTACCAGCTGTAGCGGCATTCCAAGAGTAGTAACCGGTTTCTCCTGCGCTAGAACTAGATACTATGTAGGATTCTACTTTATATGGAATTCCGTTAAAGGTTCCATCGCCACTGGAGACAGAAGTGAATGTATTGGTAGGTTTTACGACGGTACTTGGAGAACTTTGGTTCCAGTCCAAGCCTTGGTTAAGGTCGGTGTCATCTTTACTGAGGCCGGCAGTGGTGAGTTTGAGCTTAAGGTTGTCGGTCATCCAGCATTTACCATCGGCAAACTTTCTAATATTATAGACGTTATCGTCGCGGGAATCTTTGAGCGGGTAGGCATCACTGTAAGTTTGATTAGTAAGATATGGGGTTTCTTCACAATATTCGGGGTGAGTAGCTAAATCTTGCATGGTGTTAGCTTTTTCTAGGCCAATAAGTTTTCTGGGTGTGGCGACCATGCTGAGTTGTACGCCAGTTTTGTAATGTCCAGAATTGTTGTTATTCTCGGCAAACTTGGCGGCAAAAACGATGCGTTTAGTAGTAGAATCTAAGGTATTATTAGCACTTTCTGGTAAAGTTACATTTTCTAATCTTCCAGTGCTCAAACCACTACCGTTAGTACCATAAGTTGGTACAGTATAATAAGTAAGTCCAGCATTAGTAGTGTCATTATTAGTAGTATTATTAGTCCAGGCAAAACCCCAAGAGTTATTTGCTAAATTAGATCCACTTGTGCCATTAGCTCCTGTTAATGTAGTAGTACCTCCATCTAACTTCAGACTACTATATCCATTAGCATATGATACTTGTAATGTATAACTATCTATATCGCTAGCAGAATAAGTAACATTACTACTAAGATATGCAGTATCGCCAGGCGCTACGGTAGCAGAAAGAGTAGGGTTGCTGACACTGAGTGAAGCGGTAGGACTGATAGCAGCGTAACATTTATTACCGAGTAACGAAAAGAACAAGGTGCAGATGCTACACAATGGGACAACAAGTCTTAAATATCGATAGCGCGATATACTTAAGAATTTATATTGATAATTGTGTAGCATCGAGCCCTCCTTTTGTAGGTTTTTTGAGATCTTCGCCCTAAGTAATCTAAAAATCCACTAAAAGATTACTAGGGCGGAAGATCATTTTGTATATATACCGGGGTATCATTCTTGTATGTAAGTAAAATATCATAAATACACATCAGCGGAGATTGTATAATATGGTATTTTTTGTATAAGTAATCGAGGAGTTTCTCTATAGTAGATAGACAACTACTCCAAATACAAAAATGGCACCACTAGGGTGCACAATAAACTAATCGGACGAGACTATACTCAACAGATGGCTTATTCCCCTTGCGGTGCCATTTATACTGTTCAATATAGTAGTCCAGGCGATGTCTTGTCTTTATTAACTAATTTATTGTGCACTCTTATTATATCACAAATTTAGGCTTGGCTAGATAAAAAATATTGATAAGTTTTGCACAGGTAGAAAAGAAAAATCTAGAATCGGAACCGGGCGATACACCGCACAGCGAATCCGTTGTAACGGTTGTTGTTGTTTGTACCAGGGCGGACGTTGCTACTGTTTATGTTCAGGTTGTATGCGTTGTTAGCATCGTTCGCCGTACTAGACCACCAGTAGCCGTTGCTAGTACCATTGTTGAGGGAGCCATCGCCGACGTTCCCGGTATACGCACAACAGTGCCTAGTAGGAAACAGAAACTCCTATTCCTGAGCAAGGCCGTAGCCCAGCTTCATGCTAACCTGACTCGGCTTCGAGAATTGCCGGCACAGGGGAGTTTCACGATTCTAGGAGTGGGGCACCGTGAGTTGCTGGAGCTTGACCTCAATTGCTTCCCTTGGAACCCATGAAGATTATGACTTCACAGTTTTATTATAACATGAGTTGGGGGCGTAAAGATGGTTTTCGGAAGTGTTGCTAGAGGGTTAATTTTTATGCTTAAAACGCCCAATTTGGGGCTTCTGGGTTTAGAGCTGGGTAAGGACCGCGGTTTGAGTGCAAAATCGCTAGAAGAGCCAAAAATTAGCCGCTAGCGGGATTTTGGCACGGAAATAGGCCTAAAAATCGACATTTTTGAAGAAAATTGCAAATTCTTCACCCCTGTGAGCGAGGCTGAGAATTATGCTTCTCGAGAGCTTGATAGAGGCCTTCCCAAGCCCAGAGGCTGAGATCTTCGGCACGCACGTCGGGATCGATGCCCTCAGCGTCAAAGATTTGCAGCCATTGGTCGCGAGAAATGTGTTCGTCGGCCAGGACACGGGCGAGTTTCTTGCGCGGATTACTGAAACCACGGGCGGCAAGCTGGAGAGAGGCGGGATCTACCGCCGGCTCGGAAAGTGGAGTCAGGACTAAGACCTGGCTATCTACCTTCGGTGGCGGGGTGAATTCGGCGGCCTGGACGACTGGGCCGAGTTCGGCTTCGGCGAGGTTTTGGACCATGAGGGCGAGGAGATTATAATCCCCCTCGATAGCGACGATACGCCGAGCGACTTCTTTTTGCATGAGCAGAACGATCTTCTCGGGGCGGGGCGTGACGGCAAGCATACGACGCACGATGGGCGAGGTAATGTAGTAAGGGATATTACCGGCGACGACGTAAGGACGGTCGGCAACCAGCGGGGCAATCTCAGTAGTGAGAATATCGCCCTCGATGACACGGAGATTTTTGCCTGGAAACGAAGCTGGAAGCTTGCGGGCAAGGTCGTGATCGTATTCAACGGCAATGACTTCGGGAAAACGGCGCAAAAGGCTAGAGGTGAGGGTACCGAGACCGGGGCCAATTTCTAGGCATAAGTCTACATCTGGCACGACGGCGAGATCGGCAATTTGATCGAGAATAGCACGATTCTGAAGCCAATGCTGGCCGAGAGATTTCTTGTTTTTCATGCGAGGTGGTGATTTCCCATGATTAGTACCAACCGCGCTCGAGCTTAAAGGCGAGGGCGCCTTGCCAGCCGCCATAGCGACCGCGCACATAAGAATCCATCCAACGGAGCTGAGTAACGGGGTTGGTCTGCCAGTCGGCACCGGCACTAGCCATCTTGGAGCCCGGCAGAGCCTGCGGAATACCATAAGCGCCACTGGAAGAATTCTGAGCATCGACGCGACAGCCTGATTCGTGATAAATAATATAGAGCGCAGCCTCTAGGTCAGCATCGGTGATACCGGCTTCGCGCGCCCAGCCGGCGCAAACTTCTTGATTGGGCGCAATGGAGGGGCGAGCACCCTCGACAACGATCTCAGGGACGGCTTCGACGAGGATTTTTTCTTCGATAAGCTCGCGCGAAACTTCGACATTATTCTCAAATTCGACTTCGTAGACACTAATGCGGCGGCCCTCTTCCCCGGGCTGCTCTAAAACACGCTCACCCTTAGGGCGATTGTAATCGTAACGCACCTCGACTTCGTAAGGCAGAGCTTCTTCGATAGTGAGGCGGCGACCGCCGTTGCGCTGAATGCGATAGGTGGAGACGGCGCCGGCTTCAAGGAAATTATTATTAAACTCGGTCATAACTTCGTCGTCATCGTAGACGGTGAGGCCGGCCTCGACAGCGATCTGCTTGGGGTCGTAGCTGGCGGTCATGACGTATTTGCGCTGGACACCATCGATGACCAGAGCCGGGCGAGCACGGTAAATATTAATGCTAAAATTACCATCTACAACCGTATCGAGACTAGGCTCGACGATGTCGGTCTCGGCTAAGATAATGTCGGATTTGGCAAGGACTTCGCGGACGCTGGCAGAGCCGGTCTTGACTACGAGGTTTTTGCCGTCGTCGTGGATGGTGACGAAATATTCGTCATTTTCTGACTGGGGGAGGATGAGATCGCCGTTTTCGTCTTCAGCGTAAACAGGGGCGGGGCGATAAAAAGCGAGCAACGACAAAAAGGCCGTAAGCACCATCAAGAGGGCGGCTGCATATAAATTACGCTTTTGGAAATGCAATTTCATCATTTCCTATCTATTATAACACAGTTTTGGGCGAAAATGTAGGTTTGTGGAGGCGGAGACTGATCAGAGGTGCGGGATTAAATAGAGGATTAGGGCGCAACTGCGGGGGCTGAAAACAGAGGGTTAGAACGCGATTATTCCCAACCCTTAAGGAATTCTACGATAGAACCTCTCAAAGTCGCAGCATTAGAAACCCCTCAGCAGAGCTGAGGGGCGCAGGGGTAAAAGTAGGTTTGGAGTTTGAGGCTAGCCAGCGTCGTACTCTCAAGTTGAGCCGCGAATTGCCCGAGTGCAGGCGTGAACCTATGCTATATAGGGAAAGTTTGGGGGTGATCAGAGTACCACGGAGCCGCAGTCGGCTTCTTCGGCGATGCAGATCAGATCTTCGAGGCAATTGACATCATAGGCATTGAGGCCAAAGCTCTCGCAGATAATCTGGCTGCCATCACCGCTGAGATAGTACACGGTCAAGTCATTATCCTCCAGGTAGGCGGTCCACCCCAGCTGATCGCGGGCATAGAGAGCCAGCGTCATCAATTCGTGACGGTACTGCTCAGCATATTCTTCGGCATCAGCCGCACAGAGGGCGTTCAGGGTCAGGTCCAACTGATGCTCTTCCTCAAGCTCGTCAAACAGAGCGCGCAGCTCCGGCGTCAGGGACGCGGCATACAGGCTAGAGCCACTATTCTCAGTCGTGAAGGTGCCGAGACTTTTCCAGTTATGCTTTGCAGCATAGTCGATACTGCGGCGAAGGTCCTGGGTGTTAGCCACAAAGAATTGCAGCAGCGCGTCGGTAGCTTCAGCCGGAGTGGTAAGCGTGACGCACTCAGTCTTCTCGTCGTAGCGGCAAGCATAGACCGTCACCTGCTCGCACGGGAAGAGATCCAGAGCCCGCACCAGGCGGAGATCGGTGGCGTCGATGATAGCATGAGGCCAGGCTACGGCGCCACTATAGTATACCGGCAGGACAGGCGAAAAAGCGATTTTCAGGGGGAAATCGTCGCTAAGAGGGCCGCAGAAATTGCCATCCGGAGCAACTGTGATGTCGCCACTGACGTTGTAGCGAGCCTCCAGCAAGGTTACCTTCCTCATCCGAGGAGCAATAATTTTGCGATAGTCCATAGTGTCCTCCTTAGTTTTATTCTGCCTTTTCCGTTGTAATCGGCAGTATTATATTGACAAATTGGTGATTTGGTAGGTTTGTGGCGTGGATTGGGTTCGTAGCGTTGTCAATATGATATTGCCGATTAGCTCGGGGCATAAGGATGGAGTTGGCTGTGGTGACTGAAAATAGGGAGGGTATTTGACTGTATCAGGTAGAAATTTGACTATATGGGCTGGAAATAGGGAGGGATCTGATCGTATTAGCTGGAAATAAGGGGATTTGACCATATGGGCTGGGATTTTACTTTTACCATTAAAAAACTTGGGGAGAAAAAACACCCCATATCTTCATTATAGCACACTTTATGTAAAAAGTCAATGGTTTTGCTGTGATCGTGGGATTGTTCTATAGTTTTTCTCAATAACTATGTTTTGATCTAGCTTTCTTGATAGAGGTAGCAGATTACGGATAGGGCAAAGCCTGTGATTATGGCTACTCCTAGCCCTCCCACA
Source organism: uncultured Candidatus Saccharibacteria bacterium (assembly GCA_964444615.1). Taxonomy (GTDB): domain Bacteria; phylum Patescibacteriota; class Saccharimonadia; order Saccharimonadales; family Saccharimonadaceae; genus Nanosyncoccus. The sequence continues at coordinate 62,008 of CAYUHY010000002.1, forward strand.
CTGGTAAATCTTCAGGGAAAGGGTCAAAATCGGAGCCAAATTCGTCAAAATCACCGGTAGCACTAGTCTCGATGATAGTGGGCTCGCTGGCAAAATCTGGTGAACCAGCAAAACTATTGTCGCCAGACAAATCCTGCGAACTAGTGAAGCTATTATCGCTACCGCCAAATTCCCCATCCGGGTCGCCACCGAGGAGACCAAAGCTCTCGCTGCCACTATAAAATGCTCCGGATTCGCCAAAATTACCACTGCCGTAAGGTTCGTAGCCGAGCTCAAGCAAAAAGCGAGAGGGCGGATTGTAATTTCTGCCGCCAAAACTGTAGCGCGAGCCGGCAAAAGTGAGGAAAAGCTCTTGCATGGCGCGGGTCATACCAACGTAGGCTAGGCGGCGCTCTTCTTCGAGCTCGTCGGCGGAATCGTTGGAACGGCTGCTGGGGAAAAGCCCCTCCTCTAGGCCGACCATGAAGACCACTGGAAATTCCAAGCCCTTGGCAGCATGCAGAGTCATCAGGGAGACAACGTTGTCGCCGGCTGATTCATCGGCGGAACTCAGCAATGCGGCGTCCTCCAGGAATTCTTCTAGTGTATCATAAACGCTAGCGTTGCTGGCGAGCACCTCGATATTTTGCATGCGCTCTTCCCCGTCGGGAGTGTCGGTGCGTAGGAGCATGCCAAAGTTAAACTCACTGACGATGCGCTCGATAATCTCGGCAGCGGTAATATTATGATCGGCGCGCATGGTCTGCAGGAATTTTTCTACCTTGCGGACGGCGCTGTCGGCACGAGCAGTGAGCTTGAGATCGCCCAAATCGGCGAGATTGTGCTCGGGATGCTCATTGAGGTAGCTAAAAATCTTATCTACAGAAGCCGCCCCCACACCGGTCAGAATATTCTTGACCACCCGCTCGAAGCTGACGCGATCCAGCGGATTGACAATCAGTTTGAGCAGAGCCAGGACATCCTTCACCTCTTTGCGATCGTAAAAACGCACGCCACCGATGATTTTGTAGGGGATTTTTGCGGCGATAAAAGCTTTCTCAAAAGCGCTGGATTGAGCGTTGGTGCGATAAAGCACGGCGAAATCGCTGAAATTATGATACTTGGACTGGAGAAAGCGGATTTGGCGCGCAACGTAATTGGCTTCGGCGGTCTCGTCCAGCACGCCCTCAATATTAACCGGATCACCATCACCGGACTCCGTAAAGAGCTTTTTCTCGGTACGGGTCTTGTTTTGATTGATGATTTTTTGGGAGGCGGCGAGAATATTGCCGGTACTGCGGTAGTTTTGCTCTAGCTTGATGACTTTGGCGCCGGGAAAATCGCGTTCAAAATTAAGAATATTGGTGAAATCTGCGCCCCGCCAAGAGTAAATCGACTGCCAGTCATCGCCAACCACGCAGATATTGCGCTGCTCATTGACCAGAGATTTGATGAGGCGATACTGGACGGAGTTGGTATCCTGATACTCGTCGATTAGAATATAACGGAATTTTTGCTGCCATTTTTGACGAACTTCGGCGTTCTTGGCAAACATGTCGGCGGTAATGGTGAGGAGATCGTCAAAGTCGAGAGCGTCGGCGGCGCGTTTCTCAGCCTCGTAGCGGGCATAGATCTCGGCGATTTTCTTCTGATTGGGGTAGTAAGCCTCGCGCTTGGCGTCAGAGACTTTGATGCCGTGATTTTGGTAATTGCTAATGGCGCTAAGGGCGTTCTTGGGGGTGAGAGATTTATCGCCGGTCATTTTGAGATCTTTCATGACGCGCCGAATCAGGGTGAGCTGATCGTCGGTGTCGTAGATGGTGAAATTCGCGCCCACGCCGGCGGCTTCGTGCTCGATATGCAAAATGCGCACGCAAATCCCATGAAAAGTCCCCATGTAGGGCATAAAATTGCGGGGGCACTGGGTCGTTTCGGGGTTCGCGGCTTCGGGGGATAGGGAGGCAGAAGTGCTGGCGGGATTTTGCGGGTTTTCGGAGGCCTGGGAGTTTTCTGTAATTGCGGAGATTTTGACGTTTTCCGCGTTTTCGGGGTTTTCGGGAGTTTGGAGCGTAAAAGTAGCGTTTTTGGCTAATCCGCTAGAGGTTTTTTGCATTTTAAGGCCATTTTTAGACGATTCTAGCGATTTTGGGCCCGAAGTGCTGTCTGACGGCGCTTGAAAATTAGAGGGGCCTTGCAGGGCATCCTCGCAAGCATTACCGGGATTCTGAAGCTGTTCAACATTGATGCGTAGACCAGATAGACCTTGACTACGATCACGTTGCTCGCGAAGAGCGTTTTTGCGCTGCGCCTCGAGGAGCTTCCAGAGGCGAGTACGCATTTCTTTGGCGGCTTTGTTGGTAAAAGTGACGGCCAAAATCTGGTCTGGGCGCGTGCCGTGAGCGATAAGATTAGCAATGCGATGCGTGAGGACCTTGGTTTTACCCGATCCAGCCCCGGCCAACACTAAAACGGGACCTTCTAGTGTCTCGACTGCCTCCTGCTGGGGAGGATTCAAACCTCGCACGATTGCATCCATTACCTCATTATAGCACGATTCGCTTGAGAGGAAAGGCAAAAATCAGAGATTTTACTTCTTAGCACCAAAGTGAACTCTAGTATTCCAACGGGCGACTGATTTAGGTCAAAAGAGGTGATTTTTTGCTACAATCGAGATTTATATTTATTTTTTGCGCCAATCGAGGCCACGTTTGTGACGGAGGTGAATCAAATAATAGCAGACCCCTAACTGTACGGCCAAGACTAATGCCGAAGCGCCCAACATGGCGCCAATGCCAAAATCGTACATGCGCCCACAGATAAACATACCTAGCGCCTCGCCAAGATAAGAGATGACATTGCGAAAAGTGCCGTATTTGAGCTGGTGGCGATTATCAATAGCATTGATATAATAGCCGTCGCTGACATCCTCATAGGCGGTGGCGCTGAGCAGAGCCCAGATAAAGGCGATAAAGCATAGGAACATATTATCCGTCAAGACGGCGACCGTAAAGGCGACCAAGCGCAGGCCGAATTTAAGCGTGATAGTAACGTAATCATTGCGCGGAGTGAAATATTTGAGGGCAAAAATACCAATCATATCCGCAATGAGCCCGACCACGAGCAGGCAGTTCGTAGCTACGCTAGGGGTAAAGTCAAAGATATTGGTAAGCACAAGCATTTTAAGGCCCACGGCAGCCTGGAACGAGACCGACGAGAGGAAGTTATAGACCATGTAGACCTGCTGGACGCGATTGCGCATGGCGATTTTGACGACCGGGAGAGGCTTGGCGGGCGAACGGCTTTGGGTGAGTTCGACCTCGAGCTGATACATGATAATAATAGAGACGACGAGAAAAGCGGCCGCCACCAGCAAACAGCCATTGTAGTCGAAGAGCCAGTTACCGAGATGGTGGCCAATTAGGACACCGCCAACCAAAATACCGAGGTCGCGGAAAAGATATTCCACGAGTTTGCGGCGGCTGTAGGCTTTATTGCTCTTCATTACCGTAGTAAGGAGCGGGTACAGGCTGGTAAAGATAATGTAAGCGGTAGCGACGTCAATGGATATACAGATAGTAATGACCGCGGTGTTTCCCTCCATATTGAGGCAAAAAAGCGCGAGTAAGTTCAAAAATCGACCCATCAAGGCGACGGTGACGAGATTTTTGATTTGGGGCATTTTGATGAATTTGCCCACAATCACAATAGCACCCACGCCGATGAGCATGCTTAAGCTGAGAATATTACTGATTTGGGGCGCACTAAAGCCATTAGCTTCGAGCCAAAGCTGGCGGAAATTTTCCCAAAGCCCAGTAGAAATACTGACAAAAGCGATCATGGTCAAAATTTGGCGTTCCAAGCGCTTCCACTTTGGCGCGGGAGTACGATGCTGTTTCCATTTTTCGATCATTTTGCCCATTATTATACTATTTTAACATAAAAAGAATCAAACACAAAAGTGAGTGAGTTGGCTTTGTTGCATTTTTTATCAGAGACAGATGTTGCAAAAATCAATACAAATGGAATGGAATAGATAATTATGCAGCAATATCGAGAATCGTTTTGTATTTTTTTGCCAGATGGATATGCAGTAAAGGGCTTGTGAAGAGTGCAGTAAAAATGTTGTAACAATTACAACATTTTATGAAATGGTTAGGGCGGCCAAATTGGTCGCCCCTAGAGTCATGGTGGTCGCTCGCGCTACGGCTGCTGGTATTTGTAATCTTCAGAAAAACAATCTTCCAGCAAGGCGGCTATTTCGGCCCGGGTACGACGTCTGATAATCGGCCGGCATTCTCGTGGCGGAAAATTCCACGGCTCAAAAACGCTGGGTAAGTCCTGAGGGTAAACCCCGTAGAATTCCATTACGCTCATGTCTTCGCGCAAAGGCAATCCCGAGGGCGCATACTGCAGTTTCTGCATAAGGTACACTCCTTTCGGTTGAAGTTACCTTAATTATAGCATTAAATGTGGCGGAAAGCTAATGGTTGCTTAGAATTGCTTTGATGCGGCGCACGCCGGCAGAAGAGGATTCTTCTTTGGTGATTTTGAATTCACCCAGCTCGCCGGTGCGTTCTACATGCGGGCCACCACAAATTTCGATGGAAATTGGTGCTTCCCCGTCCTTGCCGATGGTATAGACGGTAACTTTGTCGGGGTAGCGATCGCGGAACGAGCCGTGGGCATGCAATTCATCAAAAGCATAATCTTTGTCATATTCGGCATGCTGGACAGGATAATCGGCCTGGATCCATTGATTGACTCGATCCTCGACTTTTTGGAGTTCTTCGGGAGTTAATTTATGATCGATATTAAAGTCAAAGCGCAAACGCTCCGGGGTGAGATTGCTGCCTTTTTGATTGATATTGGAGTCAATTTCTTGCTGCAAAGCCGCCAGTAGCAGGTGGCAAGCGGTGTGATATTTGACGGTCTGATCGCTAGTGTCCGAGAGACCGCCCTTAAACATGCCTTTAGAAGCGGTCTTGCTGCGATTGCGCTGTTCTTCGAGAGCGGCGGCAAATTCGTCCTGATAATTATCCGAGAGGCGCAAGTTGAGCTTGTAGGCTTCTTCCACGCTGAGCTCGAGTGGAAAACCGTAAGTATCTTGCAGCTTAAAGAGCTCGGCGCCGGTGAGTAATTGATCTCTGCCCATTTTTTCTAATTCTTTGACACCCTTGTTAATGGTCTTACGGAAAGCATTTTCTTCTTTGGTCAAGACCTCGAGGACGTTTTTGCGATTTGGCAAAATATCATCGGAAAGTTCTTGATAATTCTCGGCAATGATGGGGATAATTTGCTCTAAGAAATCTTGGCCAATACCAAGGTCGAGGGCTTTGAGTACGGCACGGCGGACCAAACGACGCAAAGCATAACCTTGAGCCTTATTTGATGGCGTCAAGCCTTGGGCGGCCAGCAAGTAGGCGCCACGTAAATGATCGGCGATGATGCGCATTTCGTCGGTATTATTATCGTAATTTTTGTGCGAAATTTCTTCGAGTTTACTAATAATTGGCTGCATTAAAGAAATCTTGAAAACGTCAAAACTCCCCATCGCAGCAGCCGCTAGACGCTCCAAGCCGCCGCCGAAATCGACATTTTTTTGCTCCAGTTCAGAGAAACTGCCGTCCTCATTGCGCTTGTATTGCATGAAAACTTGGTTGCCAATTTCCATAAAACGGGCGCCGTCGCTAGCGGGATGGGATTTGCCATATTTCTCAACATCCTGCTTGTCTTCGCCAAAATCATAGAAAACTTCTGAATCCGGTCCACAAGGATCGCCCAACGGAGTGGTATCAATGCCACCGCCGCGGCTCCACCAGTTTTCCTTGTCATCGTAGAAGAAGATGCGCTCGCCTGGCAAAATGCCCCGCCGATCACCATTCTCAGCACTGCCGATTTCGGCAATTTTGGCATCAATACCGGCCTTAGCGAAGACTTTTTGCCAAATCTCCGCGGCCTCGGTGTCTTTAGGAATGCCATGTTTCTCATCACCAATAAAGCAGGTCACAAAAATCTTTTCGGGATCCAAACCGATTTCTTTGGTGAGAAATTCAAAGTAATTTTCGATCTGCTCGGCTTTGAAATAATCGCCCAAAGACCAGTTACCTAGCATCTCAAAAACGGTAGTGTGGCGCGGATCGCCCACATCTTCGATATCCTGCAAGCGCATGCTGGGTTGAGAGTCCGTCAGACGTTTCCCTTCTGGGTGCGGCTGACCCAACAGATGCGGCAATAACGGTTGCATACCAGAGCCGGTGAACAAAGTGGTAGGGTCATTTTCGAGCACGAGAGGCGCAGGAGGAATGACTTTGTGACCATGCTTTTCTTGGAATTGTAGAAACTTTTGACGGATTTCGTTTGCGTTCATAATAATATATTATAGCACAGATATGAGGAAGGGTGGGAAGATTTTTTGAGCCTATATAAGGAGAGTATGCTTGCAGATGGAATGGCGTGAGGTTTTGACGGGAAGTTGGGGGGGGTTGAGAGCAAGGTTGTAAGGTTTGAGTGGAATATTTTGGGTTTTGCGTGGAATATATAATATTTGCTGTGTAATGCACATTAAATCGAGCGTCTGAGAGTTGACTTATGCGCTAAAGTTTGTTATGCTGGAGACATATGGTTTTTAGTTGTCTTCGACTACGTCGAGGACAACTTTTATTTTGCGAATAGTTTTGGTGGCGTGCACCTCTTCTACCTGCTCAAAAGTTATTTTACTCATACGAGCTCCTTTCAAACTAGTTTTTAATAACTACTTTCTTTTTGTAGTAAGATCGACCTTTAAATAGTTTTGCCAGCTTCAGACGCTCTATAGCAAAAGTAGCACAAAAGTGCTACTTTTACCAAGCATAGGCATGATGTTTTTGGCGATTTTGTTTTATTTCGGCTAAAACGGGGTGATTTACGAATGGTGAGGGGCGTAGTGGCGGCTTCTCGACAGACCCCGTTGGCTAAATATTGCGTAAAACCTACAGTTATTAGCTAGTTTGAGGGTTCTTTTAGTCTGTCTTAAAGCCGTCACTACGCCCCACTTTAATATTGGCTCTAGAGGGTTGGGTTTTGGGCTAGGTGTTGGAGAATACACGCAGGTGTATTCTCCAACCCGAGG
>CAYUHY010000003.1:0-62116 GCA_964444615.1 uncultured Candidatus Saccharibacteria bacterium
TACCTCCTATTCTCTTGATTACACTTATGTTGCACTTAGAATTATAAGTCACATAGGCCCTATCTATTGACTTTTTAGAGAAAGTGTGCTATAATGGTAAGATAGGGTCGTGTTAGACGATTTTACTACTTAGATTTTCCTTGCTTCGAGCCGACTGGGTTAGCCGGATTTTGAAAAATCAGGAAGAGCAGGGGCGGCATGAGGTAAATTTGCAAGGCATTGGGGAGGCCGGAGAAGAAATTGAGTGTGATAAGATAGGCGAGAATAAGGGAGACTAAGAGAGGCAAGGCAGGATGTTGCCAGAAAGTAGGTAAGGTGCTTGTGCTGGTAGCGTCACGACCATCGAGGAATTTTTTGGTGAAAATTTGCGGGAAAAAGGCTACAAGGAGACCAAAAATGACTAGGCCGATTCCTACTAAACCAGTCTCGAGTAGCAAGCTAAATCCCTCATGCTGGACAATTTCTTTGGGTGAAGTGACAATATCGGGAAAAGCTTCGTGCATGGCCGTGCCGGCGCCACCCAGGCCGACCCCAAAAAGGATGCTTGTGGGAGCAAGGCGCAGGCTAGGCTCGCAAGGAATTTGATCGTTCGTTTGATCTGGACAGCCGAAGTCGATAGAATCATGGCCTGGCGCCGCGAGCCAAGTCTCAAAGGCGGCTTTATTAAGGTTGAGGCGAATATTGGTGGATTCGGCAACGTAGCCGGAAAAAATGGCTTCGTCATTCCCTGTTTCGTCCATGGCAGGTTTTGGCGTGGTTGCGCCTATTGGCAAAAGCTCGATATCAAGACTGACAGGAGCATCAATAGGCTTGGTACAGGTGCCGTTTTGGTGGTTTTGCACAGAGTTTTGCACTGAATTATCGGTGTTTTCCACATTTTGCGGATAATTTTCCACATGTTTTCCACAGTTAATTGCAATGTTTTCCACAGATGTTGTAGAGTTTTCCACAGGAGACTCAGCTTGGTCTGGAGTGGCGGGCTGTCGAAAATCTATAATTCCTAGAGATAATTGATGAATCGACTTGGCGATGGCTGAACCAAAAGTTTCTGGGGTGGGGCCGAGAGCCGCAAAAGTTCCCTGCAGCACCAAAGAACAGAGGAAGCTAGCAATAGGGATAATAATGAGGCTCCAGCGAAATTTTTGACGCTTGAGTGCAAAAATTAAGAGTACGACGAGGGCGATGACATAAGCATAGATAGCGCCGCGCGAAAAAATAAAGAATAGCGTGGTGGAGAGGAAGCTGGCTAGTAGCCAGAGAGCTAGAGTTTGCCAATTGCAAGCTTGGAGTTTGGAGCGGAAGGCTTGGGAAGAGTGGTTGAGCTGGGCGGTTTTGGAAGTTTGGGTGTTCTTAGGACTGATAGGATTACCAAAAATGATGAGATAAATTACCGTCAGAGTAGGCGCAAGCAATAAATTCCCCATAAATTGCGGCTCGATAGCAAAACCAGAGGGGTGCGGAAAGCCAAACGAACGATAAGTGCAACCAAGGCACAAGAGAGTATTCTGGCGATCTACGCCGGCGACGTCTAAAATGCTTTGGAGATAGCAAAATACACAAACCAAAACTGAGGAGGCGAAGAGGCTAATGAGGACGTTGCGACGAAGTTTTGTAGGCACACCGCCAAGTGGCAAAATAAATAAGAGCGCGAAAACTGCGAAGAATACGGCCCAGATGACGCCGGCGGTGAGGATTCCGCGTACGAGGTTGCCTGACCAGAGAGCTGAAATGGTAAAATATAGCGGTACCAAAGACAGCAAGAAAAAGCGTCGGTCAGAAATGCCCGTGCGATGTTTGGCGGTGAAGAACGTGCGGAGGCGGTTAGTATTGAGGTGGGAGGCGGTTTGCGGCTGGGCGGATGAGGTTTTGTGGTTTTTAGACTTAGCGGGAGAAAGGTTTGCGGACTGAGCGAGGGGCGTATTTTTTGAGTGCGCGGGAGAGGGGTTTTTAGACTGAAAGATGCCATAGCCGATTAACCATATGAAACTGAAAAGATCAAAAATTACGAGCCAAATCAAGGGCAGGGAGAGCTCGAAGTTCATCGAGCTGTTACTGCCAAAGCTAAGAATCGGATAATAGGAGAAAAATAGTACAGCGGGCAAGGCATAAACTAAACCCCACAAGATTTTGTTAATGATTTTCATGTTTTAGTCCTTTCTTTTGGTGTTGCTTCCCTGGCGTAGGTTTGGTTTGATGTGTGTGCGACTGAGATGTACTAGGGATTGTTTGATTGACAATCTGTGTAATGTGGTGGCGAAATTCGGTAGTACTAAATTTTTTGGCAGTTTGAGGAATGTTTGTACGATCGAAATCTAATTGCTCGAATTTCTGGAGAGCTTGTATTAGGCTGGCTGCGGTTTGATGCTTAAATAAGAGGCCGTTTTTGCCATCTTGGACGAAATCGCGACTTCCGCCCTCCGCATAAGCAATGACAGGACAACCGGCAGCTAAGGCCTCTACCGCAGCGATACCGAAAGGCTCTAAACTGGGAAAAAGGTAGGCTTTGGCATTTTGGAGATATTGGGCTAATTCATCCGATTGTAGCCACGGCAAAAATTTAATCAATGTCGCATTGTTGGTTTCAGCAAGTTTGACTAAATGAGTGTGTTCGGGACCATCACCTACCACCAGCAACGGGACTTTGGCTTGGGCGCAAGCTTGAATGGCGAGATCAACTTTTTTCCAAGTCACTTGACGGCAAGCAATAATATAATATTGATAAGGTTGGGGAGATAAAACGGTAGGTGCATGTGGCGTGGCTCGAGATCCTGAAGATGCAGATGTTTGAGATGGTCTGTGCAAAACTTGTGGATTACTTTTGGTTTTTTGTGCAAAACTTGTGGATTTCTGACTGCTTGCAGTGGAAAACTTGGTCTTAGTGGTGGATTTCTGCTGAATTTCTGTGGATTTTTTGGGAGTTTTGGTGGAAAAGTTGGAAGTTTCTGTGCAAAACTTTGGAGTATCTTGTGGATAAGTGGTGGATAAAGTTTGTTGATCTGTGCAAAAGTCCTTAGCTGGCTGTGGATTAGTGGTGGATTTCTGCGCTTTGGCAGTGGAAAACTGCGATATATCTACCGGTGGAGCAATAATAATAGAGTCACGATGATAATATTTTTGGATTTGATTTTGAGCGTAAGTAGAAATAGTGATGAATTGATCAGGACGTTGCGCGGATTTGTAATCAGCTTTGCGTAAAGGTTTGACCAGAAGTTTGAAAAGAAATCTTACAATGGGATTAAAAATACCAAAGCCGGGATTGTCAATATATTTATCATACATTTGCCAATAATATTGCGTGGGGACGTGGCAATAACATAGATGCTGACGGGCTTTGATGGCTTTGGCTTCGGCACCCGTGACGGAAATTACTAAATCATAATCTGATAAATCTAAATGACTAAAGTAAATTTGACGCAATGGTCCTAAGATTTTGCGCAAAGATGCGGGAAAAATCTGCAACCATCCGGTATGAACTTCGGCATCTTTAAACCAATTAATTTCCTTTTTGGAATATTGAGAAGTATAAATGGGCGCCTCGGGATACATACGGTGTAGCTCGAGCAAGACTTTTTCGGCGCCACCGGGCGTAGTTAGCCAATCACACGCTAGTGCCACCCGGAGATTTTTAGCTTGCGGCTGAGGAGAAGATTTGCTCACTTCGCTCCTTTGCGAGTCAGCACTACAACGAGCGTGCGCATCAAAATACGCAAATCGAGCCAAACCGACCAGTTCTGAATATAATATAAATCGAGCGCGCGTCGTTCATCAAAAGAAATGTCGCGGCGGCCAGAGACTTGGGCAAAACCGGTGAGGCCCGACTTGACAGAAAGTAATAGTGAGCGATCCCCGTAATGATGTAGTTCTCCTGGCACTAAGGCGCGTGGGCCCACTAAAGAAATATCGCCTTTGAGAACATTGAAAAGTTGTGGTAGTTCGTCGAGCGAAGTGGTACGCAAAAACTTGCCGAGCTTGGTAATGCGCGGATCATTAGGGATCATATCGCCATTAGCGCGGTATTTTTTGATTAAATTTGGTTTGCCCATGGCCGTAAAAGCTTCTTCAGGCGACATGCCGCAGTATTCTGGCTTCATGGAGCGGAATTTGTAGATTTTGAACTTACGATTGTAGCGAGAAAGACGGACTTCAGAATAGAAAGCGGGCGCGTGGGGATTGGAGATTTTTTCGCTGAGCCAAATTAGAGCCATCGGAATGGCGGCGATAATTAAGAAAATTGTACCCAAAACTAAATCACCACAGCGTTTGACAAATTTGGCACCGCCAGCTAGGGGCGTGGCACGCACCAGAATGGCTGGCGTGCTACCAACTAATTCTAGTTCCCCCATCTGAGAAGTCAGAGCAGTGCTAGTGGGCACAAAATAATAAAGCATGTGATGATTAACGGCTTGACGATAGACGTATTCCGTGCGCTTGTCGTCAGTTTGGAAAATCACATCGGGATGAGTTTTCTTCACCGCCTCTTTTAAGGAAGAAAATTGTTTGCGTCGTAAATCTTTGGGGATGTATTTGAGATTGGAGACAATGCCGGAAAGCCGAAAGCCGGATTCAGGATAAGCCGCGATATAATCTGATAGATATTCAGTATTGGGATTGTTGCCAATAATGATTACTTTGGCGGCGGCACGGTGGTTACGTTTGAGAGCAAAGTTGCGCGTCCACCGAATAGCGCCACGAAAAATAGCTAGCAGAAGAAAGCATGACACCATAGCATAAAGTGCCATCACGCGCACCGGAAAAAGATCCATATTGAAAAAGAAATCACAAGTAATAATTGCCATCATGCCAATCACGGATGCCAAAAAGATTCTGCCGGCTTCTTTCCAACGACTTCTGCCTAACACTACGGCTTTGCTATATAGACCCACCGCGGCAAGAATGATCAAGTAAACTGGCACCATCACCGCCATAGAGACGATAAAGCGAGAAGGGTCAGCTTCAAAGTAGTATGGGCGCTGGTCTAGATGTGTGCGCATAAAGTAAGCCAGCAAAAAAGATAGCAAGATTGCACAAGCATCACCAAAAATCAGAAAAATATGAAAAAACAGTCCCGTATCTCTCTTCATATACTATATATTATAGCATATTTTGGATAAAACTGAATGGTTTGACTAAAGCCCTGAGCTTATTTAGTATGATGATCTTTGCGAAGAATTTTCGTGCTAAATAATAAGGATAGCGGCGCTACACAAACCATAACTATAATGATTTTGAGCAGATCAAAATTCCATCCTACTAGAATTAGTGGTCCGTCAATTACTTTATTGTAGGCGACAGTCAATAAATCGGCCATATCGGACATATCTATAAAACTAATAAATATTGCCATGATTAAGCCGATGGCGACTGCCAGCCCGACAGCAAACAAACATACTTCTAATGTGTAGGCTAAATAGATTTTCACCATGTCGCTAGTAGATGCGCCAAGCGAACGGTATAAAGCAATGTTTTTGCTTTCGCCATGCAAAACTTTTAGCAAAGTAAATAGCGCAATAGTTACCGCGATAACGATAAAGACGGTTTCGGCAATGCCTAATCCCCACCAGACCATCTGCGCAGTTCGAGCAATACTAATGCGATTATCGGGAATGGTTTCGAGGAAAAAGTCTTTTTTGCAACCCATACTGCTTTCGTAAACCTGGCAGGTATTGGACCGGGCAAAAGCCATTGCTTGATCAAAATTATCAAATTTTAGCAGTGCTTCAACCATATTCTCGGCGACCGGATCAAAACTATTAGCATACTCAAGATAAGCTTGGGTGCTAGGTGAATTATTATCGATAACGAGAGCACCGCCGGAGCCAGAATCCATGCCTAAAAATTCCAGAATATAGTCTAGGGGATCGAGAGATACAGTGCCTTCTGTCAGCTGATGGATGGTGCCAGAAGGTGTAATTCCTACCACGACATCCTCGCCGTCCCAACCGATCATTTTGTTTGACCGTCCAATTACTTCTTGCAACTTGCCTTCGCGAATTAGTTTGGCTTGACTCTGGTAATTAAGTTTGTAAGATTGCTCGCCAAGTAAATCATAAAAAGCTAATGTGCCGCTTTTGAGCATAGGTACAGCGGTCTCTGGTATACTAGCGAGATCGGTCTGCAAAAATGGCTGAGCAGCTTCTGGTGTCAATGTAAATGAACGATCATGAGAAATCGCGAGTAGTTCCCCACCCATGGACTGAATGTGTTTGGCCAAGGCAGCATCATCTACGGGCTTACAAATTATATTAAACTGATTAGGAGAATCTGGAACTGGCTCATAGTAACAGAGATTTTTATTATAGAAATTAGTTTGGATGCGGAGGTAATATGATTCTCCTAAGGCAGCGTCAGCAGCGTGCATGATGGCGTTTTGCGCGCCTTGCGTGAGAAAGATGATACCCATCAAGAAACCAAACATCACACCGATGATGATAATCGTAGTAAGGTTGCGCCGTTTGTGTCCAGCAAGACTGCGATGACCAAGTTTGATAGCTTGCGAGAATTTCATACCTTAATTATAGCTTAGTTTGGTGATTTCGTGCTAAAATTGAAGTATGCCAAAGATAGTATTACGCAATGTGTCGAAAACTTTTAAAACTAAATCTGGTCGGAAAGATGTTTTGTCGGAAGTAAATTTGGAAATTGCGGATCATGATTTTGTAATCTTGACTGGCGAAAGTGGCGCGGGTAAATCTACCTTGCTAAATATTATTGGTGGGTTGGAACTGCTAACTAGTGGCGAAGTTTTCATAGATGAGCGGAATATTAGTAATATATCTTCCAAAGAACGGACGGAGTTTTATCGACACGAAGTGGGATTCGTGTTTCAGGGATTTTTCTTGCAACCGCAATTGACGTTAGCAGAAAATATCGCGCTTTCGGGCGTGTTTGCTAATCTTGATAATGCAGCGTGTGATGCACGCGTACATGAACTATCGCAAATGCTTGGTATTACGGATGTGTTGCTGCGTAAGCCCGATGCGGTATCGGGTGGACAGGTCGAGCGGGCTTGTATCGCACGGGCACTTTTCATGCATCCGAAGATTATTCTGGCAGACGAGCCGACAAATAATCTTGATCCAATGAACACAGAAAATGTAGTGCAATTATTTAAAGATGTTTGGGAGCAAACTGGTGCGACGATGATTATTGCGACTCATGACGAACGTGTATTTAAGGTGGCGACAAAGATTCTTCATGTAGCGAATGGTCAAGTGATGGACATCACGGAGCAATATCTTCCCTCTGCACTTAATGCGGTATCTGTGGGTGCGGATGATTCTAAACAAGTGGCGACTAACGATGAGAATTCTGCAGCTGTTCAAGCTTAGTCACGCTGAGTTTGTGGCGCGACGAAAGACAATTGCCTTCTCCACAATTGCGGCGGGGATACCGTTTATGATTCTTTTGACGCTAGCTTTCTTGGCGCAGGGCGCAGAAAATCTAGTAATGCGAGAAGCTGGTAAAACTACTGATGGCGCGGTTTATTTAGCAATTAATATTCCCGCTGGCAATACAGAGCGCGTAATGAATCGCGTGTTGCAGAATGGCGGCGAATTAGTTGCGCAAGTTACTGCTCAGCAAACGGAAGAATTTAGTACGCCGCTCGAACTTTTCTCTAATCTCGCAAAAGTAGAAGTTAATCCACATTTATTAGAAAATGCTTCGGGGTATAAATTTTCTTACAAAGAATTTTTGAGTTCGAGTGATAGTAGCTTTTTTGAGAATTTTCATGCTGCGAACTTATTCTTCGGTGGCGTGGCTTCTTATTATCCGCCTTATCAGAATGATATGGAGGCTTTGCGCAAGCAACTGGAAGAAACGCAGATATATTTAGTAAAATTTCCGGATGTGAAGACTGCTTATGATGTACGGCAGATATTTAGTAAGAATAAGGTAAATTTTGCTTATGAGGAAATTTTCAGCAATGCATTAACTAGCTATGCTTTTTATAAATCTAGTGATGGCTTAATGACTTTCTTGCAGATTGCGGGCATCGTCATTGCAACTGTGATTGCGATTGGTACTTATGTGTATTTGTTAGACCAAAGTATGCGCTCGGCCGTAGTGTATCGAGCCTTGGGAGCGAATACTTTTGATTTGTTTTTAATCGCGCTGGGATACATCGTGGAAGTAGGGCTGACGATTATGCTAAGCGTGTTGATTACTTCCCTGCTAATAGCTTTAGCGTTTAGCGGTGTAGAAGCTTCGTATCTGAGTGAGCTATTTATGAAGTTTTATGGTTATGCGCCGACGCATACGATTTTGATTGGGTTTAATCAGTCAATACTGTGGATGTTGCTAACAATCGTCCTGGCGGCGCCGGTAAGCTTGATTCTGACGCTAGATCAATTTTCTACCAAGCGGCTTTCGCGGAAGTTGAAGCAAGAGTAAGTTGTTGGATTGGGCGTTGTTTCATAATTCGATCCTTGCCTCAATAAATATATTTTAAGCCAGCTTGCTCCAGAGAGGTTGCGGATTAATTATGGAACAAGGCCACGGGATTGTATTTTGGTTTTGATGAATGTTGTTTTTGCGGTGTGGGATTTTTGCGGGATAATCACGATATACTAAAATTGTCGCACAGCTAAAATACAACCGTGGTACAATGAAATCATATGGAAAAATCGCATGAAAAGCTCACTCCAGAAGCCCCATCTCCCATCGAGGGGACTGGCTGGGAGGATCTAGAGAAATTAGGCGAAGCTGGTTTTAGCGCTCACGAACAAGCTAGTCCTAGGGCTACCGAGCAAACAGTGAAGCCCGATACTGTTTCAGAATCTTTTCCTGAAGACGTCTCGCCTAAGCTAGATCGTCTTGGCAGCGCAAACCAATTTGAGTCGAGTCACGCTACAGAAAGCACCATTATTGCTCCGCAGGATTCTGCCCAGCGCCAAGCCAAGATTAGTCGAGCCGCCATGAACGTGCGAGCGGCCTATGCTGCAGCCGAGCGCCAGCGAGTAGACCGCATCAAAGCTAACATACTCTCGACGAACGTGCCGATTTACGAGAAAAGTCAAATTTCTACTGAGCCCAGCACACTTAAGAAAACTTTGCGTTTGCTAGCCGATAAGCTCGGCATCAAAACTAAGCGTAGCGAGGGGCAACGTGAACGTGAGGCTATTCATGTGGCACTTAGCGAGTACAAGCAAGAAAAAGAAGCCGCGGCACAAGAAGAGGAAGCGCGTCGAGCCGCTGAGGAAGCACAGCACAAGGCTGAGAAAGCACGACAGGAAGCCGAGTGGCAAGAGTCTGAAGCTCGTAGAGAGCGTGAAGCCATTGCTAGTGAAATGTCTGAACTTCGTAGCCTTGCAGACCATGATAAAAAGCGTCGTTTCCAGACTCAGCGCACCCAGGAAATCTTAGAGCGGGATCTCAATTCGCGTTTGCTCAAGGTAGAAGACCTAGAGATAGAAGCTTTATCAGAAAATCCGGAAGTCCAAAAACGCTCGGTGGAGTTTGAGGGCGTGGAAATTCCGGTCTATGATTTAAAGGGATTGCCTTTTTCGATGCTTTCTACTACCATCGACTACCGGAGATTCGATGAACCTGGCCACATTGGTACGGAAACTTCTCAAACAGTGATGGAAGACCCTTCCGTCTGGGTTGCACGGCGCGATGAAGCTGAGCATGCTGATGGTTTTGGTACTCGAAAGGCTAATGCTCGAGGCGACACCATTTCCACATCGTACTATAATTCCGAATCCAATATCGATAGCCGTGTGTCTGGAGATTTAATTTATGGCTTTGAGCGAGTTGCTAGTGATTCCATCATATCAATCCATAACGGTGATGGCAACACTAGTAATATGGCCGGCACCGACGAGCCGACACTGTCCGGCTACAATAAGTGGCAAGAGCTAGAGAGCGCCGGTGGCACGTCGGGGTATAATGAAATTCTACTACGGCGATACTCTGATAGTGGTGCGCCTAAGCAGCCAGATTATATAATTACTGAGGACGGTCATATTACTGAGGCAGCGTTGCGTCATGCTAAATTTTATGGCATACCAATCGTCAATATCGAAAAGTCAATTTATGACGAGAAAGCTCGCCGGCGTGGAGAAGAGCTGCTTGATTCCCTTAGCGAACACGATAGTTATCAAGATCTTGCCACTAATCTAGACAAGCTTGATAGTATGTCGCAATATAAATATCGTATTCCTTTGCTCGATGGCGTGGGGCGCGCTGTAGATATACCGAATGCTATTAAAGTCGACGCAGCAACGGGTAGAGACTATTTAGCGCTCGCCAAAATGGAGCTGCAAAAACGCCTGGATTTTATTAAGACTTCTCTAGAAAGTGCAACTGCCGCCCTCGAGACCGCTCCAGCTGGTACATTACCTAATCCACAAGGTTTACCGCAGTTTGACCTTTTTGAAGTCTCTCTGGATGATGCGCAGCATGGGATTTTGCACAAAGAATCTGGTAATAGCGTAGCGGAGTACTTGAGCCGTCCTGGTCATTGTAACCGGATACAATGTATCTTTCAGCTCAAAGGCAGCCCACGCAAGGTATTAACCAACATCTATGACGGCGAAAGAGTGCTCAACGCCGACGGAGACTTGATTAGCCCCAATAGTCGGCACGATTTAAATCGAGCCGATAGCAGTTATTATGATGCACTTGAGCCTTTAGTGCTTCGCTATCTCGAGGCACTGCAGAAACAAACTGCTACTCACTAGGATGTTGTTGCGTGATTTGTTTTTGATCTCAATAGAAATATTGTGAAACGTTTTCGCTGGTAGAGGTGATATATTAACTTTTTGGGTTTTGTTTCATAATTCGTTCTTTATCTCAATAGCCATGTTTTAAGACAGCTTATCTCGCAGAAGTTGCAGATTAATTATGAAACAATACCAACTTTTTGCGAAAATATAGTTGCGTGGGGATTTTTTGTGGTATAATGAGAATGTTAAGACAATTCATAAAAATATTTGTTAGCAACTAGTTGTTGATAAGTAACTGTATTATTTTAGCGGTCTTACATGACACCGTAAGGTCAACAGCCCGCTAAAGTAACAATGTTGCTAACGTGGATTGTCTTAACACCCTTGCGGTGTCATTTTTATATCGTCTCTATTACTTTTAGATATAATTAACTGACGCCCAAAAGTATATATACATAAAATCCACAAAAAGGAGGGCGTAATGCAACGCAAAAGACGTAATATTAACTTTGGACGTTTTTCTGGTTCTTCTGGAAAATCTAAGTTTAACAATTCTATTACTAAATTAACTCTTCATAGTATTCCAACGGTAAGAATGAGCGAGAGTAATAAGAAGTCTTTGATTGCTGAGCGTAATCCTTTTTGTGGTATTAATGAGCTTTATACTAATGATGATGCGGATATCTACCAACCTACTAGCGTCGTCTGGTGGCGCTCTCGAAAGGCGACACTTCGTGTCTTCCACGTTCGTTGCTTCGGAAAAGTCCGAGTAAACTCGACTTTTCTCTCGCTTCCTCGCGTGTTTCGGATCCCCTTCGGGGCCGTGATTCAGACCCGCACCAGCCATATAGTTATGACTCCGCTCAGTAGGTTGGATAGATATCTGAGTTTCAGTCGAAATCTTAAACTTCCACTATATATTATATGTACGCTTTTGCTGAGTTTTGTGGTAAGTGGCATGATGAGTGGTTTTGAATGTTATGCGGCGGTAAATCCTACTGCCTCCCTCAGTGTTTCTAATCCTACTTTGTCTGCTACGGTAGCTCCTGGTGATACGGCATATTTAAGTAGTAATGTAACATATAGTGCTAGTGATATAGATAGTTATACATTACAAGTATCATATGCTAATGGATATAGTAGTCTTAAGTTAGATGGTGGCACTACTACGCTTTCTGGTGCTAATGGCGCAAGTGGATCTAGCCTAGCTAACAATTCTTGGGGATTTGCTTGGACTAATAATACTACCAACAATGTAAGTACTAATAGTGGACTTACTTACTATACTATGCCTACATATGGTACTAATGGTAGTGGTCTTAGTACGGGAAGATTAGAAGCAGCTACATTGCCAGAAAGTTCTAATAATACGTTAAGTTCTACTACGAAAAGAATAGTCTTTGCCGCTAAGTTTGCCGAGAATAACAATAATTCAGGGCATTATAAAACCGGCATACAACTTAGCATGGTGGCTACACCAAGGAAAGTACTGGGTGAATGGCGGATGAGTAACGCTACTTCAAGTGGTTATGATTCTGCTAGTATGTTGAAGAATTCTGGTATTACTACTATGCAGCAGATGACCAGTAGTATTTGTAATCAAGTCTCTACTCCAGCATCTAGCTCTGCTACTGTACCAACTATGCGCCTCAAAGATTCTCGTGATGGTAATGAATATATTATTGCTAAGTATGCCGACGGCCGCTGCTGGATGACAGAAAACTTAAGAATCTATAATAGTACTATTAAAGCTGCTGAGTCTGATTTCTCTGGTAGTGACATCCCTCTCCCAAGTTCTGCTAAAGCCGACTTCACTGACGCTAATAAGCTCACATATCGTTCCATTCTTCTGAATGAAGCAACTGCAGGCCCTACTGGTTACTACAACTGGTATACCGCTACTGCTGGTGCCGGGAACTCTTCTGTAACCACTCAGAATCAGAATGTAAATACAAGCATTTGTCCCAAAGGTTGGACTTTACCAACTGGTGGTAGTACAAGTAATGCTAATACGGCAAGCACTTGGACTAATTTCTATGGACTTTTCCGTAATATGGGTCTTACCATTAGTAATACTAACCTAAAACCAGATAACGAAGCGTATACTAACTGGGGTTCAGGTGATTTAGCAAAAGTTCAAGCTGCTCCTTACAACTTCAAGTATATCGGACTCGTCAACAACGGTTCCCTCGGTGATGGTACCTTCAGCGGCCACTGGTGGTCTAGTACGGTGGCCAGTGATGTCGGCGCATACGACCTGTACATAAGCAATAGCTACGTCTTCCCTTATGAACTCAACGACGGCCGTTGCTACGGGTTCGCTGTGCGGTGTGTCGCCCGCGATTCCTAAGCACCTTCGAGTCAGAGACTCTGACGCCTAGCATAAAAACATAACCCTCGAGAGCAAAATATAAAAACATCATACCATAGTACATTAAAAATTATCTCCTTATAGCAGCTAAGGACTCAAGTGTGAATCTCTAGAAATTGCTTCATTCCCTCTTTTCTCATGTTATAATGGTAGCAACATGGGAAAAAAGATTTTAGTTACTGGGGGTACGGGGTATATTGGTTCACACGCCGCGGTGGAATTGATCCAGGCGGGTTATGAGGTAGAAATTCTAGACAATCTCTACAATAGTAAGCTAGAAGTGTTGGACCGCATTGAGAAAATTACGGGCACGAAGCCAAAGTTTTATGATGTGGACCTGCGAGATGCGGAGGCGCTGAGTAAAGTTTTCCAGGAAAATCAGTTTGATGCTGTGATGCATTTTGCAGGACTAAAGGCGGTAGGCGAGTCGGTAGAAAAACCATTGACTTATTATGAAAATAATATCGGTGGGACGATTAACTTGCTGGAATGTATGCAAGAATACGGCGTGAAGCAGATTGTCTTCTCTTCTTCGGCGACGGTTTATGGTGTACAAGATTCGCCTAAGTATGTAGAAACGATGCAGACTGGTCATGATATTCCAAGTCCGTATGGGCGCACGAAATATATGATTGAGGAAATCTTGAAAGATGTCGCGACCGCGGATCCAGAGTTTGCGGTGATGATCTTGCGCTACTTCAATCCGATTGGCGCACATCCATCAGGCCTACTCGGTGAGGATCCGAATGGTCAGCCAAATAACTTGATGCCGATCGTGATGAAAGTGGCAACGGGCGCAATTGATCAGCTCTCGATTTATGGTGATGATTATCCGACGCCAGATGGCACATGTTTGCGCGATTATATTCATGTGGTAGATTTGTCAAAAGGTCATATTGCGGCGCTAGATCATATTAAGCCGGGCGTGCAGATTTACAATTTAGGTTCGGGGACGACGAATTCGGTATTTGACATGGTGGCGGCCTTTGATAAAGTCAGTGGCATTAAACTTCCTAGTCAAGTAGTGGCGCGACGCGCGGGAGATTTAGCGGAGTTTTATGCGGATCCGAGCTTGGCGGAAAAAGAATTAGGTTGGACGACCGAGCTGACACTAGAAGATGCGATGCGTGATACGATTAATTATCTGAAAAATGAGGGCTTAGAGCTGCGCGATACAAAATAAGTTGCTTAGAAATAGGCTTCGGGATGCCGAAGCCTATTTTGGTGGCTGGAAGTTTCCGTTAAGGTTTAGCTGACTGTTTTTGAATAGGCGCCCGACTAGGATTTTTTGGTTTGGCTGTATTTTTTCCAAGCCATTTTGAAAACTGGCAAGCTACATTGCAAGCTGCGCATGGCAAGTTTATCACGGCGCGAGGCAAGTGGGTTTTGTAAAATATCGGCTTTGTGTTTGCGCAAGTATTTGACGGTGTTTTGCTGAGTATGCTTGATAGATTTGGTATCGGTAATTTGCTGCTGATCGAGCATGACGATTTGGCGCAAAATACTAAAGCGAGCGTGCATGCGGCGTTTTTTGGTGAGATTTTCTAAACGTTCACGTTCGCTTGGGCTAAGATCTTTGCCCCAGTGCAATAAATCATCACACATTTGATCGGTAAGATCAATGAGATCGAGTTTGCGCAAGCTGAAACTTTGCTGGGTAATAGAATCGGGATTTTGATAATAATTATATTCTTGGGCGGACGAGACGGCAATTTCTGGACACTGCAAAACTAAACGATAAGTAGTGCCGACGTCTTCGTACAAACGACGCTCGGGAAATTGTACTAAATCGAATAATTCCCTGGCGTAAAGTTTGCCCCAAGCAGACATAGAAAATCCATCTTCGCAAAGCATGGCGGTCAAACATTCTAAAGTATTAAGGACTTTGGTGTTGGGTGTTGATTGCTGAGTATTGATCTTCCCTTCGTTACCATTTTTGACTTCAAAAAAACTACAAATCGACATTTTGGTATGATGTTCGTAGCACAGGCGATGAAGTAAATCAATCATACCGGGACGTACCGAATCGTCGGAGTCGACAAAGGTAATCCACTTGCCGGTGGCGATTTTGAGACCGGCATTGCGAGCGGCGGAAAGGCCTTGATTGGATTGGTGGATAACTTTGATACGTTGATCTTTTTTGGCAAAAACATCACAAAATTTTCCGCTCATATCAGTAGAGCCATCATCGATTAAGATGATTTCTAAGTTGGGATAGATTTGTTTGCGGACGGATTCGACACAACGTTCCAAAACTTTGGCAACGTTATAGACTGGTATAATTACCGAGACTAAGGGTAAATATCTGCCACTGCCCACACTTTCTTTACCCATTAAGCTAATCGTTCCTTAATCTCTGCAAATCTGTTAAGGGCAGATGCGATAGTTTTGTCCATATCGTAATAGGCATATTCGCCGAGACGGCCACCAAAAATAACTTTGGTTTCTTGCGCTGCGAGTTTTTGATATTGAGCAAGCTTGGCGCGGTCATCAGCGGTATTGACGGGATAATAAGGTTCGTCATCGCGCGTCCAGGTTTTGCTATATTCGCGGTAAATTACGGTTTTGCCAGAGTCGGCAGCATAGCCACCGTAATTACGCTCGGGATGGAAGTGCTTGAATTCTAGCACGCGGGTGTAATCTTGGTCGAGATCAGCATAGTTCATGACGGGGCAGCCCTGGTAATCATCGACGTTGACAACTTCTTTCTCAAAAGTAATGCTGCGCCATTTGAGCTCGCCAAATTGATAATCGTAGAAACGATCAATCGGGCCAGTGTAAATAATTAAAGTTTCGTTATTGTTTTTGAGATCTTGAAGTTGTGGATCAGTGAAGAAATCAGTTTCTAGACATACTTCTAGTTTGTCGCCGCAATGCGCGACCATGTTTTGGAACCAAGCGTTGTAGCCTTTGGTAGGCAAACCTTCATAAGTATCGTTGAAATAATTATTATTATAATTATAGCGCACTGGGAGACGCTTGATAACTTCCGGCGGTAATTCTTCGGCGGGAGTTTGCCATTGCTTAGCGGTGTAATTTTTGATGAAAGCATCGAAAAGCGGGCGGCCAATGAGAGAGACGCCTTGCTCGGCAAGATTGGTAGGAGTCTCGGGGGCACCGTCGGCTTGAGCGGCAATTTCTGCACGGGCTTCGCTAGGCGTGTAAGTAGCGTGAAAGAATTGGTTAATCGTGCCAAGATTGATTGGCAAAGGATAAACTTCACCTTTGTGCGTAGTGTAAACGCGATGAACGTAATTAGTGAAAGTAGTAAATTGATTTACATAATGCCAAACTTCGGGAATGGAAGTATGGAAAAAGTGCGAGCCGTATTTATGGCATTCGATACCGGTAATAGAATCATTCTCAGAAGCGCAGTTACCACCAATGTGGTTACGTTTGTCTACTAATAAAACTCGCTTGCCTAGCTGCGTAACAATGCGCTCAGCCATGGTGAGACCATAGAGACCAGCACCGACAATGAGAACGTCGGGGTGAGTTTTGGGATTATTTTTGGATTTACTAAACATTTTCCTCCTTTTCTATTGCCACAAAGCTTCGTAGGCTTTTGCGACCTTTTCTGGATTGCCAGCGGTGGCGACTTTGCCATCTTCGATTAAAATTGCGCGATCACAAAACTTCCGGACATTTTCCATGGAATGTGTGACTAGAATTACTGTTTGCTCGCCGTGCAGACTGGCAAAATAATCATTACATTTTTGCTGAAACTCTGCGTCACCGACGGCTAGAACTTCATCGAGAATGAGGATATCGCCTTTGGCCCGAATAGCAATCGAAAACGCGAGGCGCACCTGCATGCCGGAAGAATAATTTTTGAGCTTAGCATCCATGAATTGTTCGAGTTCGGCAAAACGGACAATCTCATCATACATAGCGTCCATCTCGCGGTGTGAAAACCCGAGTAAGGCGCCATTGAGATAAACGTTTTCTCGGCCGGTAAGTTCGGGGTTAAAACCTACACCTAGCTCAATGAAAGGTACGAGCGTGCCATTAACTTCGATGGAGCCGGATTCTGGATAATAAATCTGGGCGAGAAGTTTGAGAAGAGTAGATTTGCCAGAGCCGTTTCTACCAACAATGCCAAGGAATTCGCCAGGCTTGACTTCAAAACTGACACCTTTGAGAACTTGATGTTCGGTGAAGCCTTTGATCCCCTTGAGACGGTTAAAAATGGCTTGCTTGAGGCCGGCGGCTCGTTCTGTAGGGAGGCGGAAACTTTTGTGCAAATCGGTAACTCTGATAGCTGTTTGCTGGTTTTGCACAGGTTTTGCACCAGTTTTTGGATGTTCTCCACTGATTTTGGGGGATTTTTCCACTGGTTTTCCACTAGGATTGGAAGAGTTTTGCACAGGTTTTCCACTCTTTGTAGATACTTTTCCACAGGTGTTGGAGAGTTTTCCACAGGTTTGGGTGGATTTTGAGGATTTTTTTAAGGTTTTCTTAAGCTTTTTACTCATTTAGACCTCCTCCGCGAAACGTTTGGAACGCTTACGGAAAAACAGCGCGGCCAGAGCCAAGACTAGAAAAACTAGTAAAACCGGAAAGAGGCTCAGTGGCCATTCCACGAGACCCCAGGTAGTAACTGTAGCATCGGTAATGAGATTATAGCGCACATCTTGAATGACTTGAGCGATAGGGTTGAGCAGGATAATATTGGCGGCGATGCGACCAAAATTTCCCTGCTGCAAAACCATGCTGATAGGATAGATAATAGGGACCGCATAAAACATTGCTTGGGTAAGGACGTCCCAGATCGAAGTAATATCTCGATATTTGACATTGAGGGCCCCGAGCAAGAAAGAAATCCCGAGGGCAAAAGCGTATAATTCTAATACTAGAGGTATGACCAGGAGCCAACTAAAGCTAGGGGTGACGCCATTGATGAGAGCAAAAATGATGAGAACACAGAGGTTAATGGCTAGATTAATCAGGGCGGTGGCAGTGGCAGAGACGACGACGATATACTTGGGAAAGCTGATTTTCCGGAGCAAATCGCCGCGCTGGACAATAGCCTGAATGCCCTGACCGGTACATTCGGTGAAAAAGTTCCACATTACCGTGCCGGTCATAAGATAAACGGGATAATGTGGGATGTCATTCCCCATGCGGAGCAATTTAGCAAAGACGATATACAGAATAGCAAACATGAGAAGCGGACGCAAAACTGCCCAGAAATAACCCAAAACAGACCCCTGGTAGCGGAGCTTAAAATCGGTTTTGACCAACTCGCCTAGCAAGATCCGATTCTTGCGGCATAATACGTTCGGAACACGTCCCATATGTGTTTATCTTATCACGTTTTCCCTAAAAAGTCTAACATAAGCATAATAAAATCCTTGATCTGACAAAAATCCTGTAAGATTTAGAGAAAAAGTTTTATGTTTAGTACCTCTTCTAATATAGTAATCGCCTCGGGCCTATTACTAAGGTTATTTACGGGCGATACAGCGGACAGTGCGCCCAGTATATCTATATGCGTCAATACCATTGCCTGGTGCAATATAGTTACTGCCGACAACTAGCGTATATGCTAAGCTGTTACTATACGATGTAGTATACGCCATATTGGTCCACCAGTAACCGAAATCAGTAGATTGAAGTGAATCCATTGCATTTTCAACATATCCACCTGGTTGAAAATTATACGGACTTGCTGTGATTTTGGAAACACCTGATACACTTTTTATTGGTATGGATTCTGAGTTTACAAGTTTGCCATATTCTGTCGCAGAAGCATTACTACCACCACTAGGAAGAGTCCAGCCTTTGGGACAGATTGATGTGTGAACGGCGCCCGATGCAAAAGATTGAATTCCTGCACCAGCCGTAGCCGTATACCAGTTGTAGTATCCCGCGATACCGGCGCTTGATTCTGCATCTGATGCAAGATATGACTGGAACGAGTAGGTATTTGAATTATCTATTGGGAAGTCTAGTAGTGTGGAAGTAGGTAGCGTAATCGAACCAGAAGTAAAATCTGAATCAGCAGCATGAATGGTGGTATTATAGATCCTCAAATTCTGCGTCATCCAACATCTATTGTCACCAAATCTACGTACGGTATAGGTCTTACTTACGCTACTTGGGTAAGTGCGATTGTCGATAAGAGTATATTCCGCACTATATGTTTTACCATCAAGTAGTGGTGTTTCTGTGCAATATTCAGGATGACCATTGAGATCTTGCATGTAAGTAGCATTTTCTAGACCTAAGAGTTTCTTTGGTGTGGCTACTAAACTTAATGTTACATTAGCGGTGTAGTGTCCAGCTTCGGCATTGTCACCAAACTTAGCAGCAAAGGTAATGTCTTTAGTAAGATTATTTGCGGTGGTTCCAGTTTCTAAAGTTTGAGGAGACCCGGTGAATGAACTATAAGTTTTTTTACTATTAGTAGCAGATTGATTATAAGCATAACCCCAGGAATTATTAGGCATATTAGTAGGAGTATTATTTCCTGCTCCAGTCATAGTGGCATTACCGTTGAGACCGGTAGGACCAATAATGCTTATGGTATAATTTTCCGTATCGGTCGTATTAATCGTGATATTACTACTTAGATAGGCTACTTCCCCAGGCTTAATGGTAGTAGATAGTGTAGAATCAGCAATACTAAGTGAGGCAGTAGGGTTAGTAGTGGCAGCAGAGCAGTGACTGGTGAATAATATACTAAGCGAAAGGGCGCAGATGCTACCTAGAGGAATTACAAAACTTCCTAAATACCTGCAACGCGGAATATGTAAAGTTTTATATTTATAGTGTAGCATCTGGCCCTCCTTTTGATAGATTCCGGAGCGTCATTTTTATCGAGAGATATGAACAACAAAAATGGCACCGCAAGGTGCTAAGACAATTCCCTTTCAACAACACTAGATTGTTATACTCACGATTTGGCTTCCTTACGATGCCATTCTATATCGTGAATATAAAAAACTAATGATATATCAACTTCGCTGTTGAAAATATTGGTAAATTGTCTTAGCATTTTTATTTTATCACACTTTTTGATATTTCTGATTACGAAATAGCTTACATTTTTCCACATCTTTACTAACCTTAAAGTCATCAATTTCCTGTCCAGTTATGGTTTTAGTTAAGATTCATTTTACTACTAATTTTCATAGCGCCTGACATTATATTCCCTGCTTCTCTATTAAACTATCTTATGTTATAATAGTGCTATGAAGAAAATTTCTGTGGTAGTTTCTTGTTATAACGAAGCGCAAGCTTTGCCGCTTTTTTATGAAGAAATGGAGCGCGTGCGCAAGCAGGATTTTTTGGATAAAGTTGATTTTGAATATATTCTGGTGAACGACGGGAGTATTGACGACACACTAAAGATAATGAAAGCGCTGGCCGAGCATGATCCAAAGGTGAAATATGTGTCTTTTTCTCGTAATTTTGGTAAAGAAGCGGCGATGTTAGCGGGCTTGGAAGCGGCGACGGGCGACTATGTGACATTGATGGATGCGGATTTGCAAGACCCACCAGCTTTGCTAAAAGATATGTATACTGCGATTACTGAAGACGGTTACGACCGGGTGGGGACGCGTAGGGTTTCTCGAAAAGGTGAGCCACCGATTCGGAGTTTTTTTGCAAGGATTTTTTATAAATTGATTAATTCGATTTCTGACGTGCAGATGGTGGATGGGGCGCGCGATTATTGGTTAATGACGCGACAAGTGGCGGATGCTTTGATTGCGATGCCGGAATATAATCGTTATTCGAAAGGGCTGAATAGTTTTGTGGGGTTTAATACAAAGTGGATAGAATACGAGAATGTAGAGCGAGTAGCAGGAGAAACCAAATGGTCTTTCTGGAAATTATTTAAATATGCAATTGAAGGCATTACGGCGTTTTCTACAGTGCCGCTAGTGATTTCTTCTTTCATTGGTCTGCTATTTTGTTTGGTGGCTTTTGTATTTATAATTTTTATCATCGTGCGAACGCTGGCATTTGGCGACCCGACAAGCGGCTGGCCGTCTTTAGTCTGTATTATTGTGTTTGTGAGCGGGATCCAACTGTTTTCGATTGGAATTATTGGGCAATATTTGGCAAAAACTTATTTGGAAGTAAAAAAACGTCCTATTTATATTATTAAAGAAAGTAATTTAAAGAAAAAGGCTTAATTCCCTAGCAGACGTTTGAGGCTGCGCCGAATACGAAGAATGCGATAAGCAATACGCGGATGTTTGATGATGGTCTTGAGGGCGAGCCAATCTTTTTGGCTAAAATCTTCACGTTGCAATAATCCCTCGTCCCAAGCTGAAAGCAGTTCTTGGCGCCAAGTGGTATAGAAAGTTTTTGCAAGTGCTTTGTCGAGGCGCTGAAAGTTCCAGTGATAATTGCGAAATTTGGCGGCGTTCATGGTTTTGCCAAATTCTGTGAAAATTCCCCGTTCGCAGAGAAAAGTTTCGATCTCAGCATACTCATCAACTACACAATTGACTTTGTCAGCGTTATGGACAGATGAATTTTCATTGTCGATACGATAATGAACATAAGCGTCTGGCAATAAAACTGCGGTCTTAGCCAGAGTCCAAACTTTGAAACTAAAACTTAAATCTTGATAGGAAGCACCGGGAGTAGGCAAAAATTGGATTTGGTTGCTAGTGAGAAAATCGCGACGATAAATTGCCGACCAAATCGCGGGAGCGAAACGAAAAACTGAACGGTCTTGCTTGGGTTCAATGACTTTTTCTTGCGTAATCTCGGAAACAAATTGATTCACTGTACCAGCCTTGGCGTCGGTGTAAGAGCGATAAAAATTAGTTTTGACGACATCGGCATGGTATTTTTGTGCTACTTGATAGAGTTTTGCAAAAGCATCGGTCTCGATCCAATCATCAGGCTCTAAAATGCCGATATATTCCCCACGGGCCCGTTCTAATCCTAAGTTCATACTGTCGCCATAACCGGAATTGGTTTTGTCAATGATTTTAATGCGATCGTCATTGCGTGCGAATTCTTTTACAATTGCAAGTGAACCGTCGGTGGAGCCGTCGTTGATGCAGATAATTTCGATATCGGTTAAAGTTTGGTCGACTAAGCTAGAGAGAGCCTGAGCAAGATAGGTCTCGACATTGTAAATTGGAACCAAAATGGATAGCTTCGGCGTCATAATTTGATTATAGCATGATTTTACGCTATAATACAGATATGGGCAAAAATAACTCTACTGTGAAACTTGAGAAAAAACCGGACTGGGTGGATAAGTTGGTGGCTTGGGGCTGTCAACTTTTACATTTAACTAAATACCAAAAGATTTTGACACAGCTGGCGAAGTTTGTAATTGCGGGCGTAATTACAACGGCAATTGACTGGGTGCTTTTTGCAATTTTGGTATACAGCTTGAATATTGCACCGCTGATTGCACAGATTTTCGCTTTTTCTGGTTCGACTTTGATTAGTTATTATATTAATACGATCTGGGTATTTGATACAACGAAAAATAAAACTCGGCGGCGTTTGGTGGCGGAGTTTTTTATCTTTAGTGGGATTGCGTTTGTAATTTCTGAAGTGCTGCTTTATATCTTTATTTATCAATTAGGTATGAACGACATGATTGCAAAAGTTTTCACTACGGCGGTAACAATGGTGTTTAATTACATTACACGAAAGATCTTTCTAGAAGATCACAAAAAATCTAGGAATCAAGCTCGATAACTATATATATATTATATTAGCGGTATCATGATATTAGCGGCGTTTGAGAATGTTTTTGACGCCACGCGTAGCTTTTTCTTTGGCGTGTAGACCACGCATAGCTGAATCTACAAACGGATAGCGGTGCTTAGCGATTAAGTTGAAAAACATTTTGTCTTGAGGCCGGAAATATAGGTAAGTGAAATCGGGATCGTTTTTGACGGCTTGGAAAATTTCGTGTAAAAGTTCGTAATACTGTTTGCGATATCTATGGTTAATTTTGCGGAAAAAGCCCATGTTAGTCCAGACAACATGAACGTAAAGAGCTTCTTTTAGCTCGGGCAAAAGTCCGGATTTTTCGACAATTTGGATACCGGTTTTGCTGTTTTTGGCCATAAGGAGCAATTTTTCACCGTTGGCGCTGGTGGAATTGCCTTGACTGGGATCGTTGCGCCAATGTACAAAAACTTTGCGTACGACAGAAATGCGTTTGGCTTGCGTCATCACGTCAATCATAAACGGAAAATCTTGATAAGAGGCGCCGGCGGTTTCGGGGATTTTGATTTTTTTGATAAACTCAGCGCGGTAGATAGACGACCAAATCGAAGCATGGAAAGCTAATAATTGAGGCCACTCAGTAATAGTAAAAGCACCATCGGGGGCTAATCCTAAATCAATGCCCGAGGGATTCCGAAAAATTTCATCCTGCACACCTTTTGGCAAAGTAGAATTGTAAACGGTAAACATACCTTTGGTAACATCAGTATGATAAGTCTTGGCACTGGCATAAAGTTGCTCGTACATGTCGGGCTCAATCCAATCATCGGACTCAATAATACCAATATATTCCCCTTTGGCGCGTTCGATACCGAGATTAACCGCCGCACTGTAACCGGAATTTTTTTGATGAATGGCGACGACACGAGAATCTTGCTGAGCGTATTCATCAACAATCTCAGGACAACGATCGGGAGAACCATCATCGACTAGGATAACTTCGATTTCCCTTAAAGTTTGCGCTAAAATACTATCGACACATTGACGAAGATATTTTTCGACTTTGTAGATAGGGACTACGACTGAAACTTTTATCATACCTCTATTATAGCAAAAGTATGCTATAATGGTTAAAATATTAGAGTGTGAGGAAAAGATAAAGACATATGGAGCATCCGACATCTAGACATCCGCTGGTTTCGATATTAGTCCCAATTTATAATGTGGACCAGTATTTGCGACAATGCCTAACTAGTTTGTGCAATCAGACTTTGCAAGAGATTGAAATTATTTGTATTAACGATGGCTCAACTGATACATCGTTGGAGATTATAAAAGAATTCCAAGAGCAAGATCCCCGTATTGTTTTAATTGACAAAGCTAATTCGGGGTATGGTGATAGTATGAACCAAGGCTTAGAAAAAGCTAAAGGTAAATATATTGGGATTGTGGAATCGGATGATTGGATTGAAGAGACAGCTTTTGCAGAGATGGTAGCAATTGCAGAAGAAAATCAGGTCGAAGTAGTGAGAGCAAATTATTATCATCACAAAAATGATGAAGACGAGAAGTTTAGTTATATTCCCACTTACGAAACTAACCGCGTGATTGATCCGCATCATCATATTTGGATTTTTTTGCAAGCGCCAGCAATTTGGTCAGCAATTTATCGTCGTGACTTCTTAGAATCGAACCAGATTAAGTTTTTGCCCTCTCCGGGAGCTTCTTATCAGGATACGGGTTTTAATTTTAAAGTGTGGGCTTCAGCGCACCGTGCGCAGTTTACGACGGATGCTTATTTGCATTATCGACTAGATAATACGAATTCTTCGGTGAATAATCCGGGTAAAGTTAATTGTGTCCGAGAAGAATATGCAGAAATTGAAAAGTATTTGAAGGAGCATAAACTTTACGAAGAGTTAAAAACAACACTTTGGATTGCCAAGACTTATGCGTATTTTTGGAATGCCTTGCGGCTGAGTCCAAGTTTGACGATGGATTTTTTGCAAAATATTATACCGGAATACGATACAGCAAATAAAGAAGGTCTAGTGCATCCAGAATTATTTAATGGAGCAATTAGAGAAACAGTTTTGGCATTAGTGCAAAATAATCCGAAAAAAGCGGCTAATTTATTAAAGCGTGAACGTAAAGTAATGAAACGGGGTCAGCGCAAAAAACAAGTTTTGCAAAAAGTACGACCAAATTATGCTAAACAATATACAGTAGAAAAGTTAATTTCTAGCCTAGAAGCGCAAAATGATGTATTAAATCAGCAAATTAAGAAATTACGTTATCAAGCGGAGCAACAAAATGACTAAACCAAAAAATCATTCAGTGCCATTAATTAGTATTATCGTACCGACACATAATAGTGAAAAGTATTTGTCAAAATGTCTTGATTCCCTGCTTGGTCAGACTTTGGCGGAAATTGAAATTATTTGCGTGGATGATAATTCCGAAGATGAGACGCCGAAAATTGTGGCGAAGTATCAGAAAAAAGACGCGCGGATTAAAAGTTTTAAGAATCCATCCACGGGTGTGTCGGCAGCCAGAAATCTGGGAATGGAAAAAGCCCAAGCGAAATATATTATGTTTTGTGATGCCGATGATTATTATGAACCAGAAGCTTGTAAGAAAATGTTTGATGCGATAGAATCAAGCAAGGCGAGTATGGTGATTAATGAGATTAATACCGTCTATGAAGCTTATCCGGAACGCCAATTGTGGGATGAAGAATATTATAATTTGAAATTTACTGGACTTCAGGAAGTTGACAAAAATATTTTACAACAAACTGATGTGGCACCGACGAATAAGATTTTCCGAAAAGATATAATTAAAAAATATCAGATTCGTTTTCCGGAGGGGCGTTCTTATGAAGATTCGTTCTTTTGTTATACTTATTTTTGCACTGGCAAAACAATTTATTATTTGCACGAAAGATTATACAATTATGTTCGCCATGAGGGTAGTACAATGGCGAATACGTGGTCCAAAGACGTGGAACGTGATGTAGCGATTGATCATTTGCTAAACGGAATGGACTTTTATGAATTTTTGAAACAAAATCAGCTTTTGGAAGAATACAGTGATTTGTTTTGGGATCGGTTCTTGTTTTGTGAGAATTTTGCAATTAATGAAAGTAAGACCAAAGCTAAGCGTCAAGAAGCGCGCGATTTGGCAACGAAGTTTATTCAGGAACATAAGCCGGACTTTTATTTGGCGGAGCCGGGGATACGAGATACCTTGATTGCAATTAATCCAAAATTATTTTTCATTGATGCATCACGGACAAAGAAAGCGATTTTGAAGTTTTTGCCAACTTATCGTTTGCAGATTCGGAATATTTGGCGGCTGAATGCTTTGACGGAACGTAATAATGAATTAGTGAAAGAATTAAAAGCCTTGACGAAACAAATTAATCAACCGAAAGCTTAGAGCGTGATGGAATATTGTTTACAAAAAGTAATTTTACCAACCGATCCGAAACATTTAGCTTGTCAGGAACTTTTCTTGCGAAGTGAAAATGGAATCTTGGATAGTAAGAAACAAACGTTGACACTAGGGTTGGGGCAACATTGTGATTTTACAACGTATTTGAATGCTTACTCTTGGCAAAAGTGGCAAAAGTATACTGAAGCGACGGATTTAACATTGCACTTGGAGATCGAGGGAGATGTTAAAGTTACTTTAGTAGGTTATAGTGAGCATAATGAGATCCTCGATAAAGATATTTTGGCGAGTGAAGATTTTACAGCAAGTGAGCGTAAAGTAGTTAAGCTGAGTTTTCCGCAAAATGAGTGTACGGTAGTAGGTTTTGAGGTTGTAGCTTTGTCGGCGAAAGTGATTTTGTTTGGAGGTTATTTTAGTACAGAAATTACGAAAGAAAAATTACAACCGGTAGTCTTGAGTTTGGCGACAACGACTTTTAAGAAAGAAGATTTCATCACGAAGAATATAGGTTTGCTGAAAAAAGACCTTTTGGATCAGACGGATGATTGCGCCGAAAATCTATATATTCATATTGTTGATAATGGTGAAACTTTGCCGAAAACTATTGCCGAACATAAACATATCTTCTTGCATCCAGCTCACAATACGGGCGGTTCGGGTGGTTTTACGCGCGGGATGATTGAATCTCTACATCAAAAGCCACGAGTGACACATGTACTTTTGATGGATGATGATGTTTTAGTACTTCCGGAAAGTATTCGTCGGACTTATGCATTGCTAAGAATTTTGCGGCCAGAATATCAGGATTGTATTATTGCTGGGGCAATGCTTTATTACGAAAAACTGTGGCAGCAGCATGAAGATATCGGCACAATTAGTGAGGACAATATCTATGCGCCAGCGAAACCAGAGTATGATTTGCGCGAGATCAAAAATATCGTGCGCAATGAGAAACTGATGCCGCAGCCTCGGGGCGCTTACTCAGCGTGGTGGTATAGTTGCATGCCGAGAAGTATAATGGAAAAGTTTGGGTTTTCTTTGCCAATTTTCATTCGGGGTGATGACACTGAATATGGAATTCGGACGCGAGCTCAGTATATTACCATGAATGGAATCTGCGTCTGGCATATGGGATTTACGCAGAAGACTAATATTGCGCTGAAGTATTTTGGGATTCGAAATAGTTTGATTATGAGCGCGGCTTCGCAAGTAATTAGTGAAGCAAGTGCTTTGCAATTAGTAAAAGATTCTTATCGTACGGAAATTTTGCGTTTTAATTATGAAATGGCGGATTTGGTTTTGGATGCTTTTGAAGATTTCTTGCAGGGGCCAGACCACCTGAAAGAAATTGATAATGCAGAAAAGATGCGGCTTTACTCGGCGCGGAATCCGGAATTAGTGGAGCTTACAGAATTAAATCATCATGCGCAGGAATTTCAGTTGGTTGATTCCCCGCTGAGTTTGATTGAACGTGGTTATTTGAAGTTAACTGCTAATGGTCAAAAGTTTTTGGCAAACAAAATTCATAAGTCTAGTGATGGCTACACGGTGTATGGTAAAGATTTGTTGCCAAAGCATATTGTAGCATGTGAGACAGTTGTGGCAGTAAATCCGGAAAATACGCAAGGGGTGGTTTTGAAAAAGGATTTAGAAAAGTTTCGTGAACTAGAGAAACGATATAAGCGCGCGATGAAGTTGTATAAAAAGTCGGGGCAACAAATTCGCGATGAGTACGCAAAAAAGCGTGCGGAAATTACTTCAGAAGATTATTGGTGTAAATATTTAGGTATTGATTTCGCAGAGTAATTAGAGTTTGCGGGGTTTGATTTCGCGGATTAGGAATTGCGGAGTTGTTTTTGCTGGGTAGAAAGTGATGAGGAATTACTTTGCTGATTGGGGAGAGGTTAAGGTTTGTGAGGTTTTGATTGGGATTGGTAATGTTTCTCCCAAATTAACATCCCAATAACGCCAAAAATTCCAATGCCGGTAATGATGATCCCTGCGGTAACTCCAGGTTCGTCGTAAGTCATTTCCAAAGTGTTCGCGCCGGGCTCGAGCGGTATTGAATAAAGGGCGTCGGCAAATAATTCTGGTTTGATAACTTTGCTATTAAGTTTGACTTCCCAACCGCGATCATAAGCAACGGGCAGAAAGAGAGCTTGGCCTGACTGCGCGTCGACGGTGGCGGAAAGTTTTCCGGCGTCGTATTTGATAGAAGTTACTAAGGATTGTTGTTTTATTTTTTGAACAACTTTTGCGAATAAATCGAGGTCGAGCGCATAGAATTGTTCTTGATTAGCGGCGAGATGATAAGAAGTTTGCGAAGTTAACTCAATCGTTGCCTCGCGATCATTGGTGGCGGTAGGAATATAAAAAACTGAGGGTGATAGGCTGCCGCCATTAGTATCAATATCACGGGCGTAAATAGTGGTGTAGTGATGATTAACGCGCATAAGCAGGTCAGGATTTGATGCAGAAGCAGGGATATTGCCGTAAATAGCGAAGTTACCTTTGGGGATTTGAATCTGGTATTGTTGAGTTTGGTCACGGGAGACATCACCTTTTTGCGTGAGCTTAAAAGTGAGCGGGCGATAAAGCGCTACTTTTTCGCCGAGAAGCTTGCTAAAAATCTCGTTTTGATATTCAAAAGGATTAGCCGAAGTATGAATCTCGAAATCATTGGTTTGATAATTAAAAGCTAGAGGCAGAGCGTAGGGATTTTCGTAAATTCCCGGTTGCTCAGGGAGAGCGCGAAGTCCGTTGATGGGATAGTTAGAGAAAACATATTTTACACCCAGCAATGAGTCGGTACCGAGAATGGAGGTAGTAATAATATTATTAAGATTGTAAACTTTGCGGTAACCGAGCCGTTCTAGCAAATCTAGCTGATTATCTTTGGGCAAAGAGGTGTAACTAGAAATTGATTTGTAAGAATAAGCAAGCGGTTCGTTAAAATTAGCCGATTCGCGGTACTCGGAAATGTAATGTGGCGAAGTTTGAGAAATACGATACTCGCTAATATCTTGCTCCGCGAGAAAATCTAGTTTGCTAATCATATCATTGCTGTAGTTCGCTAAATCCGTAGCAGTAACTTCTTGGCAGCGTTTGATGATGAGAAAAGTTTCCGCGCCGAGTTCAAATAAGGCAATCAAGGTTATAAAGATGAGACTGGTTTTTTGGAATCGGGACTGTAGAAAAAGCGCAAAGGCCATAGCGAGAATTAGAATCGCCGTGAGATAAACTAAAGTGGTGCTCTGTGTGGATTGACAATAATGTATGAAGACGAGGACGCAAGCGCAGACCGCACCGACTTTGAGGATAGTTGTTGAATGTTTTGGTAAAGAAGTATGATGTGTTGATAATGATAGAGCTTGATGATTTAGCGGTAAAGGTTGACATGTTGATAGTGAAACTCGACAGTTTAGTGGTGAAACTTGGCAGAAAAAGTAAGCTGCCATAAATAATAACCCAGCAATAGCCACATAAGAATAACGATACCAATATGAGCCTACACCTTCTAACAACGAAAACAGTAAAACTAATGGCTGCCAATAAAAGATAAGTAGTAAGATACTTGCAAAGATGCCAAAAATAATTTTGTGCGACCTTGTAACTTTGGAAGATATAAAAATCATAATCGTGCCGAGCAGCGCTAAGCTACCACAAAAGAGTGAAACAGCACCATAAATACTATCCGCACCCAGCGTATAACGTTCCAGGGCGGATGGAAATTGCCCGACAAAACGTGGTGTAAGTAAATCTCGGATTTGTAAACTACTGTGGCCAGTTCCTAAAACATTAAGGACGGTTGGCAAAAAGAGGATACCACTAATTAGCACACCCAAAAACATGGAGATAACAAAATGGCATAACACTTTGAAGATGGTTTTGATATTATAATGATGCGCTACGGTCTGGAGGGCTAACTCTAACCCAAACCAAATAATGATGAATAGACAATTGATACCGCCGGCATACCAATTGAATAAAATAGTTAATCCGGTAGTGACGGCAAGTAGAATGCCGGATCTATTACGAACTAATTTGGACGCCCCCAACATCATAAGTGGAAGCATGTAAACACCATCGAGCCACATTGTATTGCTAGATTGCGCAAGCATATATTGACTGAGACCGTAAGCAATTGATAGCAAAATCACGATGATACATTTTGAGAGATTGACTTGGGCATGGGGAGGTTTGATGGAAGCTTGGAAGCGCCAAGTCAGGAAGATGGCGAAAAAACTCGCTGCGAGGATTACTTTGAGTACAAAGAGAAGATTAAAGAATAAACCTAAATTGGTGGCAGAAAAAAGTACAACGAATAGGTTTAGGGGCGAAGCAAGGTAATAAGCAAATAAAGCCAAACCTGATCCACCTAAGCCTTTGGCAAAAGTAAAAAGAAGGCTGTCTTGCCCGAGGAGGACTTTGCGTAAATAAGCGAAGAAATCAAGATATTGGATCCTAGCGTCAGCGACGGCGATTACCTTCTCACCAAACGGCGCAAAGCCTAAGCAGCCTAAGACAAGCATAACTAACAACCCCGCTATTAAACCAGCAGTTATAGCAATAGACCATTTCCAATATTTGAGGATTACTCTCACAATACCTAGATTATAACATATCTAGGGAGTTTTAGGTTTATCTTGGGATCAATGACCAGCGTTGGGCATTAGTGCGGTGATCGTAGCTCCAAATTTGGACATTAGTGCCATTGGCAGTATTACTATTGCTAACATCAAGGACATAATTTGGGTAGCAAGCATTGAGAATAGTATAGACAGATTCCCCACTTTCTAAGATTAACCACTGCTGAGCGCAGGATTGATTGGCTTCGAATAAGTGAATATTGGTACCGTTAGCCATACGGGCGTCGAAAATGTCGAGAGATTTATCGGATTTGGGGTTGGTAATGCTGTAGGTACCAGTATCTAAATCTTGGGTAATGGTCCATTGCTGAGCGATGGTCTCAGGATTGTAATTCCAAATCTGGATATTGGTGCCATTCTCAGTGCCGGCATTAGAAAGATCGAGAACTTTGTTAAGATAATCACCGGAGACAGCGGATTTAATGGTGTATTCTCCGTCCGGTATGGTGGGCGCTTCCTTAAAGTGCCAACGTTGGGCTGCGGTACGAGCGTCATAGCGCCAGAGCTGAATATTATTGCCATTCGTGATTTGCGCACTGGACAGATCCATGGCCATATGCGTATCACAGGCGGACAGTAAAGTATATTCACCGGGCGTAACTTCTACAATTTGCCAGCGCTGTGCGCAAGTCTGGTTGGAAGCGAAAAGTTGGATATTAGTACCGTTGCTCATACGAGCATCATAGATATCAAGGGCTTTTTGGTTGACTGGGTTAATAATGGTGTAATCACCAGTGGTAGAGTTGTAGTGCAATTGCCATTTTTGGGCGATAGTCTTGTTGTGATTCCAAATTTGAATATTGGCGCCATTGCGACTAGAGCCGTCAAAGATATCTAGAGCTTTGGCCTGGGAAATGCTACTGGTAATTGTATAGATGCCGTCAGGAATGGTTTGGCCGGCTCGGAGCGACCACTTTTGAGCGTTAGTATTGTCGAAAATGTAGGATTCGACATTAGTGCCAACGGCGGATTTGCCATTAGCAACGTCTGCAACAACACCTTGCGCACAGGCAGTTTCTAGAACTAAGTAACCATCGTAGGTAGTGTAAATTTTCCATTGGCTAGTACAGGTGGCGCTGCTGCCGACTTGGATGTTGGTTTTTAGGCCGGCTTCAGTACTAGCAACGGAGAGAGGGCGATTCGTGGCTAAATTGGTGATGGTATAATATCCAGTGGCAGGATCACGGGAAACTTGCCAGCGCTGGCCCTTGTCGGCTTCGTTGAGGGCGGACAGGATGACATTAGTACCGCTCACGCCAAGTGAACGCTCGCTGCCGACAGCAGAGATAAAGCTATAAACGCCATCCGGAATCACCGTTAATTCCCCATCCACCGCGGCTTGAGTACTACCAAACCAATCAGTAAAATACAGATAAAAATTACGGTTGCCATAGGCGGAGCAGGCATCGCCAGTGCCATAGCCGGCATTTAGGGATGCGGCGTTGGGCTGGTAAGGCGTATAACGATAGAGGGCGGCAGTGGCGCGATTCTCAATTTTGATATGCGTGCCGCCACAGCTTGCGGAGGGGTGATAGCCAACATAAACATTGCGACCCTCAGGATAAAGTACATAACCGTGGTCAAGAGTATAGCGAAATAGTTCGGCGGCGCGGTAAACTTGGTTTTTGAAACCATAATAGCGCGAATCACAAGCAGCTGTATCCGGACAGCCGTACCCGGTAGCCTTACGGTAATCGGAAGAGTTTGGTACAGGGTCGGTAATGAGGCTGGTTTCCTTTTGTAATAAAACGATTAACACTTGCGGATTAATTTGATTTTTCTGAGCGGCATCGTGGATAATCTCAGCGGCGGTCATGCCACTACCAATTTCTTCCCCATCACCAAAGCGCTCTTCTGATAAGCAGACGAAATGACCATTGTAGGGTTCGCCGTCCCAATGCCAATCGATGGACGGGTGGGCTTTGGTGTACTGTAGATATAGGTTGTAATCACGATTGTTACAGCTATTTTTGCTGTCGAGGAAGTTTTGGATTTCGGAGATGGTCATGGAGTTGTAATTAGCCATAACTGCATCGCTAATGATATTGCCGGCGTTAAAATTGCTGAGGTTGGCAGCTGAAGAGGGTGTAGTGCTACTGGCGGCTAGAAACGAAGCCACTGTAGCCATACAAAATACAAAGACCACAAAAACTAAATTGCGATAAATATGGAACTCGCTTTTTAGATTTTGTATGAATTTTTGCATTTTTGTTCTCCTGTGTATTTTTATTTGATAGTTTGGTTAAATGGTAATTTTGCCTGTAATGGTGCCGCGTTTGCCATCGCCGGTGAGTAATACTTCAATATCGTATTCTCCCGATAATCCCTCGACTGACAAGCTGAGTGGACCACAGCTGGAAGTAGTGACGTCGGGCTCAGCTAGCGCGGAAGTAGTACGGACAGTGGCACCATCGCGAATGAGGTTGAAGACACACTGACCTTCGCCTTGTAAATATTGATTAATACTTACGGCCGAATGGAGGACTGCGGTCTCAGGGTCGACTTCTTGATAGACGATTACCCCGGTGAGCTCGGGTAGCTCGTTGGGATCTTCCCCCTCGTAGGGAGGAGCCTTGCTCTCGAGATCATCATCTGGCTTGGGCTCGGTAGTGTCGGGCGGGACAACTTCGCTGTGGTCCGGAGAGTTCGTACTAGGCTGATTCTCAGGCTTTTTTGCGTTAAGGTTCTTGCAAATTAAGATAGTCACAATCACAACAACAATTAGGATGAAGGCAAAACCCCCGACGATGAGCGGTCGCTTGTAGGGCGGCACACGATGAGCTTGTGATTTTTTCACAGGCTTAGGGGTGGCTGATGAATTGGTTTGTGACATGACTTCTCCTATTACCAGTATAGCAAAAAGCCTCGCTTCGTCAAGCTAGTAAAGTATGGTGACATTTCGGTTTTTGCAACAAGGCCGATATTTCTATGTGCTGCTAACAAATTTTAGTTTTGTGCCATAAATCTCTTGTTGCTATTGACAAAATGCTTATGGTGTGCTAGAATAAAGGTATTGCTTTGCTAATGAGTTTTGGGGTTGTTTTGTGCTAAGAAGATTATGTAGACTCTAATGCCAGAGGAGATTCCTATTCGCAATGTTAAGAAGATTCTGAATCTTCTAGCTCGATACCTAAGATGTCGGCGGCTTGCTTGAGAATCTCGGCTTCGTGGGTATTTGCTTTGATGATTGCTTCCCGGAAGAGAGCGGTGGTTTCGGGGTAGGATAAATCTACAACTTCGAGTGAGCGGGCGGCGCCAGGGGTCTTGCGTAAGGCGCCTTTATTGATTAAGTTATCAATATGCTCAGCGACAGCCGAAACCGAAGACAGGCCGAGAGCGGACATGATTTCGCGGTAAGAGGGTGATTCCCCTTGGCGGGCGGTATATTCCTTAATAAAATCTATAATAAGCGCTTGTTTTTTAGTCAATTTTGCTTTCATATGTTATAATAAGTGTATCACAAAAATAATAATTGGG
This sequence comes from uncultured Candidatus Saccharibacteria bacterium, assembly GCA_964444615.1. Lineage (GTDB taxonomy): Bacteria > Patescibacteriota > Saccharimonadia > Saccharimonadales > Saccharimonadaceae > Nanosyncoccus. The sequence goes on from CAYUHY010000003.1 coordinate 34,278, forward strand.
TAAGTCTGGATCGTGATGAGGTTTGGACGAAAAAAATAATTATTAGGGAGTATAATGGCAAAAACCTCGATTGATGGTCTAAGGGTACGTGAGCCAGATTATCGGCACCGTCGGGCAGACCGGGCGCGTTCAAATAATGCGCATACGGTTGATTTGACTACCCGTCATGCAGGGTCGACTGCGCCAAAGTCGAATGTCACCAAAGCTCAGCGTGCAAAGCGCCAGGAGGCGTTGGATTCGGTAGAGCAGATTCGTAAGCGCCAAGCGGCGGCGAGTGCTTTTTTGGATCCGGTGCAGAGTTTTGATTTTGATTCTGAGCCAGTTAATCAGCCTAATAATGAATTTACGGCAAGTGCGGAGGCAGATTGGTCGGATTTGTTGAATGATTTTCAGGGTAATTCTGATCCCCTGGTGCGGCAATCTCGGCCCAAGACGCGGCCTCAGCAAACTTATACCGAAGAAGATCTGTTTGATAGCTGGACGAATGATACTAAGAGCGGCGCGGATTCGCTAGCAGATGCGCTGGATGAAGTGGATGATGATACGCCAATTTCGGAGCCATTGCCAAAGAAACAGCGCAAACATCACAAGAAACATCACCTCGTCAGGAATTTGATGGTGGGTTTGGCGTGTTTGTTGGTAATCGGCGGAGGGATTTTGTATAAGTGGGGCGATGATTTGATTTCGCGGCTGACGGGCGGTAATTCTGGCCTTTGGGATGCGATTACTTCATTCGTGTCAGATGAAATACCTTTTGAGACTGATCAAAATGGGCGTACTAATGTACTGATTTTTGGTACCGAGGGCTACAATATGAACGGCGATACTGCTCACGGTGAGCACGACGGGGCGCAGCTAACTGATTCTATTATGGTGGCAAGTATTGATCAGAAAACGAAAGATGTAGCGTTGATTAGTTTGCCGCGGGATCTGAAAGTGCCGAAGGCGTGTTCGGTGGGAAAAATTAATGAAGTTTTCTGGTGTCACAACCAAGACGGAACTAAAGAGGCGGCGGGCGCGCAGGCTTTGATGGACCAGGTGGGTTCGGTTTTGGGGTTGGATTTCCAATATTATGCACATATCAACTGGGCTTCTTTGATTGATATCATTGACACTATTGGCGGAATTACAGTGACTTTGGATGAAGATATTAATGATTATGGCTGGACGAATGCGGTAGCGCAGGCGGGCGTGCCGATGAATGTTAATGGTGAGCAAGCCTTAGGGCTGGCTCGGGCTCGTCATGGTACGACGGGTGGTGATTTTACCCGTGGCAATACCCAGCAAAAGATCGTCGAGGGGATTATTCACAAACTGTTAGATAACGGGATTGGGGTGACAGAGGCGTTGAATCTATTGAATATTCTCGGGGATAATCTGCGATCAAACTTTTCGACGGATAATATTAAGGCTGGGGTCAGACTACTGAGTGGGTTTGATGTTAGTAAAATTCGCCAGATTCCATTGGTAGATTATAATACGAATACATTTTATGTTACGACGGCGACTATAAATGAGGTGTCGTTCGTGGTGCCATCGGCCGGAAACACTAATTATAAACAAATTCAGGAATATGTGGCAAGTATGCTAAATGATAGCCCGGCGGCGCGTGAACAGGCGCGGATCATAGTTTATAATGCAAGTGGTCAGTATGGCGTGGCGGGCGCAGAGCGAACACGGTTGCAAAATGATGATTATAATGTGGTGGACGTGGGGGATGCGGAAATTGGTAGCTGCCGCGAAAAGTATTGTCTCTATGTCATTAAGGAAGATTTTCCAGCCACACGGGCGGCCCTAGAAGAACGTTACCAGACAAAAGCGCTGGGGGCGGCGGATTTGCCTAGTGATATCGTAGCTGGCGAGGTAGATTTTATCTTGATTCTGGGTTTTAGCGAAGACGCTGCGTGAAGATGAGGTGGGGGTGTGTGGCATTTCCCTGCTGTGGCCGACACTTAATAACTAAGATAATATCAATTTCGCGGAGGCGCGTGTACTATTTCCTGCCGTAGTGGTCTGTTTTGGGTTTCATAGCCTTGTTTCATAATCTCATTTGTTTTATTTCTTTCCTGATCTAGAGTAGGTACTTGATGCGGATTGAATTTGATAGAAGCTTGGATTAGAAAATACCCCCGGTTTTGCTGGGGGGTATTAGGAAGGATATTTTTATTAGTCTAGAGAGGTTTCTTCTCGATATATAGTTTGCGATCTCTGCCCACACCTTCAGAGTGAGTGGTGATGTCAGAGTAATCTTGAGCGACTTTATGAACGACGCGGCGATCGGCGGCGTTGAGATTGACGATTTTGGTATTACCAGTGGCGCGTACGATACGAATCCATTCTTCAGCTTGCTCAGCAATACGGTCGGCACGTTGGCGTTTGTAATCCGCAACATCGACATTGACACGCGTTAATTCCCCATCGCGGCTAATCAGCGCAGCAGAAACAATGTGTTGCAAGGCACGGAGGTTGTTGGCTTCTTTGCCAATTAGTAGGGAGTTCATAGAGGTGGACGGAATAGAGAGCTGAATAACCTCATCGTCAACGGTAGAATCTACCGCTACGTTGATACCAAAAAAGGATAATAGATCTTCTAGATATTTAGTGGCAAACCGAATCGATTCATCTTTGTTCATAATTTAGCTCCTTTTCTTCTTATGACCCTTGCGACTGCTCTTGGCGGAAATATGGGTAATTTTCACACCGGATTTGTCTTCACTTTTGGTAGAGTTTTTGCTAGGCATCCAGCGCGCTGAGGTAGCGTCACTGACAATTTCTCCTTCGGCGATTTTGTTGAGTTTCTCGGCTTTTTTGAGCTGGCGCAAAATAGCTTTGTCGGCAGCGACTTCCATCTCATCGTTGGCTTTGCTGAGGATGTATTTTTGTTGGATACCGGTAAAGATATTACTAATGAAATAGTAAAACGGTAAAGCGCCCGGGAGATTAATCATAAGCAGGAGCATCATAATCGGCATCATATAGGACATTTGTCCGGAAACGATTTGGTTGAGCTCGGCTTGATCGGGTTCTTTGCCTTCGGCGGCTTCGGCCATAATTTGACGGAAGGTCTTGCCCTTTTTCTGCTTGGATGGTAGCTGCTGGCGAGAAATCCAGAGCTGGGTGAGGGCGGAAGCCAGCGAGAAGAGCAAAATGACAAAGGCGCTAATAGAAGTGAAGCCGGCTTTAACATCGAGATCGACGATACCAAAAAGCTTGGGGCGAAAATCATAAGTCACGGCTTTTAGTTCGGAGAGTTTGGTTTCCTTTTCTTCGTCACTGAGATTGCTGTTTTTGATGTCAGTAACTTCTTTGGCGTAGTTGAGGTAAGGCTCTTGCAGGGCGATGACTTCGCTGACTCGCTCCATTTGAGCGATGGGAGTGTAGGCGCGGATGGATAAATTGTCGGTAGGGGTAGGTAGCACCATTACTCTGACGGCGGTATAAAGCGCGATAAAAATCGGGAGCTGAATAATCAAGGTGAGCATGGAGCGGAAAGGCTTGATGTTATTGCGCTTGTAGAGATCCATGGTCTGCAGTGATTCCAGCTGGCGATTGCCGTTGCAATTCTTTTTAATCTCAGCGAGCTGAGGCTGGATTTTGCGCATGAGGCGAGTCTGATGCAATTGGCGTTTGACAAGTGGCCAAAGGCAAATTTTTACAAGCACCGTAAAAAGAATAATCGCCACCCCGAAATCGCCCACAAGACCGTAGATTAAGAACAGAATGTTCGTAATCGGTCGGACGATAATCATATCAATAAATGCGAACATGTTTCCATTATAGCACATCTACCCTCTTTAGGCTAGACCACTTCTCTCAGGGATTTGAGCCTGTATGTGGGGCTTTATATATCTATATCATATTTGTAAGCTTTAGTAATATTGACAATTTGCAATATCTGTGCTAAGATAAAAGTATTGCTCTGCTAATGAGCGTTGGGTTTGTTTTGTGCGCGGTGAGGAGAAACTGGGGTGCTGCGTTCGAGGAGGTTGCGCACGGCGCGGCGCAAATCTGTAAAAGGTATGGTAACGACGGCTTTGTTGTAGACGACAAAAATCCGGTCAACTGGTTCGGGAAATGCAGAGATTTCTAAACGCAGAGCTTCGTAAACACGGCGACGGATTTGGTTGCGGCCAACCGCACTTTTGAGTACTTTTTTGGAAACTACGACAGCATACCGCTGTTTGCCACGGGTGTTTTTGGCATAAATGACCGAAAAAAGTGAGGTGCGGATAGTTTTGCCCTTTTGGTAAGTGTAGCGTACGCCACCGCGGGAGTGAAACCGGTATTTTTGAGACAACATAATTGCTATATATTATACTATAAAAATCAGATTTTGGCTAGAGGTTTTACGCAGTTGAGGTATTGTTGGTGATCAGGGGTGGGTATCTGGATTTCTGGAGGAGATGACTTCGTGGATAGATTATGTGTACCTCGAGTAATCTGTGAGTGTGGCCATAAAAAATAAGCACCTGTAGAAGATGCTTATTTTTGGTCTTAGATAGCGAGGCGAGCGCGACCCTTGATACGGCGGCGCTTCAAAACTTGGCGACCGTTCTTGGTGCTATTGCGCTTCATGAAGCCGTGTTCGACCTTGCGTTGACGTTTGTGGGGTTGATAAGTCCTCTTGGGCATAAATTCTCTCCAATTATTATTCTCTTGCTTTTAATATGACAATTACTTGTTCTAGTATACACCAGTTTTCCACTTTTTTCAAGGAGTTTTCCACATAACAGATTAGAGGTTTGGCGCAGGTTGTGGAAAACTGCACCACTGTTGGGACTTGAGCATATTACAACATATCGCACTTTCCTCTAAAAAACTGTGGAAAAGTCGTTATTTTTTGGTATAATAAGGGTAGTAAATGAGGAGGTTACGGTAGCCGTGTCTGACATGTGGAAAAATATACTGGCAGAAATAGAGCAGATGATTCCAAGCGAGCAATTTTCGACTTGGTTTACGGGTACGGAGTTAATTTCGGTAGATGACGGCGAAATCAAGATCGGCGTGCCGAATGTGTTTAAGTTGACACAGCTACAGGCGCGCTATTCGAAAAATATCCAAGCGGCGTGCGAACATAATAATCTGACGGTGAAAAATATCCGTTATGAGATTTTGACCAAAGATCATAATCGCAAAAGTCGTGCGGCGGCGCGGCGGCCGGAGACCACGGATCTGAGTGCAATTCCTAATACGGCGACAAATAATTATCGTTCTTCTACACCAGTGAATGGTTCTTTGCAGACTGGGCTAAATCCGCGGTATACCTTGGATAATTTTGTGATTGGGTCGAATAACGATCTTGCGGTGAGTGTGGCGCGGAATATTATTGATAATCCGGGGGTGAGCTATAATCCGTTTTTCCTGTATGGTGGGCCGGGGTTGGGCAAAACTCACCTGGTGCAGGCGATTGGTAATGCGATTGTGCAAAAAAATCCGAAGATGAAGGTGCTGTATACGCCAATCTCGAGCTTTTATTCGGATTTTATTAAATCGATTCAGGCGAAAAAAGGCGACGAGTTTCGGCAAAAGTTTAAGAAGCTGGATGCGCTGATTATTGATGATTTCCAGATGATTATGAACAAGGATGCTTCGCAGGCGGAGTTTTTTGATATTTTTAACGAGCTATATCAATTAAATAAATGTATTATCGTAACCTCTGATCGTTTGCCAGATCAGATTAAATCGGTAGATGAGCGGCTAGCTTCGCGTTTGACTTGGGCGGGCGCTTATGATTTGCAATTGCCGCAGTTTGAGGATCGGTGTGCAATTCTGAGGTCGATGGCGGATTTTAGAGGCGTGGAAATTGAAGATGCGGCGATTGAATATATTTCTGATAATATAAAGACTAATATTCGGGCGCTGGAGGGTGAGCTGAATCATTTGCTGGCGGTGGCCGATCTAAAAAACATGACACCGCTAGAAGTGATTAATGAAGGTTATGTAAATATGGGGAAAACTCCGCAGAATAAGGTAGTTTCTCCGAAGCAGGTGGTAGAAAAAGTGGCGAAGTTTTATCAGTTAACACCTAAAGAACTGTGTAGCCGGAGCCGCGTGGCGCATATTAAGAACGCGCGTCAGGTGGCGATGTATATTCTTTCTAAAGATTTGAGCATGAGTACGCCGAAGATTGCGATGGAGGTGGGCGTAAAAGATCATACGACAGTGATGCACGGAATTAAAAAAATTGAGAGCGACCTCAAGCTGAATTTTATCCTACGCGACCAAATTAATGCAATTAAGGAGAAGATTTATGATTAACCAGGGAGTTTTGGTGAGCGATTGGGAAGAAATTTTGGTCGCAGGGCGATTATTACTAGAGAGTGGTGATACATTAGCTGTGGAAAACTTGTGGATAAAACTGTGGGCAAGTCCGTGGGAAACTTGTGGAGAAAAATTCGGGATTTTGTGGAAAAGCCAGTTTTACACAATTTTGGTGGGAAAAGTTCGAGTTTTGCACTTATGGGTGGAAAAGTTTTCCCATAGGTTTTACACACGAATTAACAGGGGCGGAAAGGGGGTTTTGCACAGTTTCCACAGCCCCTACTACTATTACTACTAATATATTAAGGAAATCGGAAAAGGACCATTTATGGAGATAAAGATTGCACAGGAAAAACTCAGTAAGGCATTGAATTCGGTAAGTCGGGTAGCAGCGGGAGCGAGAACAGCCCTACCGATCCTTAATAATGTTCTTATAAGAGTAGATGATAATAAGGTAAGTCTAACGACCACCAATTTAGATATGGCGGTAATGAGTTATTTACCAGTAGCTGAGAGTAAGAACGGGGTGGTGACGGTGCCAGCGAAATTAATTGCGGAGTTCGTCAGTAATCTTCCTCGCGGAGAAGTGGTGGAAATTACCGCAAATGAGACTAAAGTGGAAGTAAAGGCAGGGAGTTGCCATTCGACGATCAATGGTGCTTTGGCGGATGATTTTCCGGAATTACCGGCTTTAGATGAGAAAAAAACGGTGCAATTTCATATTGGGAGTGAAGATTTTAAGACAGGCTTGGGAAAAGTGATGATGGCAGCGAGTAATGATACGACGCGGCCGGCTTTGACGGGGATTTATTTTAATACCTTTGAAGGAAATTTGTATGTAGCCGCGACGGATGGTTATAGGTTGGCAGAGCAATGTTTGGCAAAGGGAGTTGATGCGGAGGTGGTTGCGATCGTGCCGACTAGTTCCCTGCAAGAAGTTTTGAGATCTTTAAGTGATGATGTGGATGAGATTGAGATATTTTTTGATGAGGCGCAGGTGAAATTTCGGCTGGGTAGTATAGAAGTTACTTCGAAATTAGTAGATGGTTCGTTCCCTGATTATCGACAGTTAATCCCGAAATCCACAGAGATTTCCACAGAGATGGGGCGTAGTGAGCTGATTCGGTTGACGAAATTGGCAGCTTTGTTTGCGCGAGAAGTAGGTGGTTCGGTGGTTTGTAGTACGGAGGCAGAAAGAAAAATTTTTGCGATTGCGGCGGTGGCGAACGAATTAGGAGAAAATAGTTCGGAGCTTCCGGTGGAGGTGGAAAACGACGGTAAAGTAACGTTGAACTCGCGTTTTCTTCTCGATGCCTTAAATGCAGTAACGGGTGATAAGGTGGCATTTGGGTTTTCGAATAAGTTGGATCCGGTGGTGATTCGGGGGAGCGCAGATAGTGATAGCTATGTGCATATTGTGATGCCATTAAAGTCATAAAAGTAAAATGATTATTAAAAGTGTAAAATTGCAGAATTTTCGGAGTCATCAGAGTTTTGTGTTGAGCTGCGATCGACAGACTACGACGATTATAGGAGAAAATGGCTGTGGAAAAACTTCGATTCTTGAAGCGATTTACGAAGCATTGCGGGGGAAAAGTTTTCGGGCGGTAGATCGAGAGATTTTGCAGCGCGGAGCGGATTTTTATCGGGTGGAGCTAGAATATTGTGATGGGAGAAAGGTTTGTGTGATTTATGATAGCCAGAAGAAAGAGTTTGTGGCGGAAGATAAAAAATCGCGGCGGTTACCGAAGAAAGCGCAATATCCGATTGTGCTTTTTGAGCCGGATGATTTGCATTTGGTAAGTTCTAGTCCAACAAGTCGGCGGAGTTATTTTGATCGGGTGTTTGGTCAATTACTGGATAGTTATAGTGTGAGCTTGGCGCGGTATAATAAAGCTTTGCGGCAAAGAAATGAACTGTTAAAATCGGAGCAATTAAATACGGGTGATTTATTTGCGTGGGATATTTTATTGGCTAAGCATGGGGTGGAGCTGGTGGTAGCGAGGCGCGATTTTACGAAGCAGATCAATCAGCGTTTTACGAAAGTTTATCATTCGATTGCGGAAAATAATGATTGTGTACAACTGTTTTATGATACGGCGGTAGTGGACGAAAGTGATTATTTGCGTAAGCTGGAGCAGAGTTTTGCGCGTGATTCCCTGTTGGGGCATACGAGTTTTGGGGTGCATCATGATAATTATGAGTTTATATTTAATAATGCCAAAGCTGATGGATCGGCGAGTCGGGGTGAAGTAAGATCAAGCATTTTGGCACTGAAGTTTATTGAAGCGGAAATGGCGGTAATGGCGTTAGGTAAAAAACCGGTAGTGTTATTAGATGATGTGTTTTCTGAATTGGATGAGATGAGGCAGAAGTGTTTGGTGAAAAATTTTCAAGATAATCAGGTGATTTTGACAAGTGTCGGGAGTGGGGGTTTGTCTGTGGGGAGTGGGGTGGGTTGGTAGTAGGTTAGGGGTTTGTGGTTTTGGCTACGATTTAATTTGTCGTGTGGGTGCGGATGTAGATTTTTTGGGGTTTGGGTGTTGAGTTGCGAGTACTGAGTCTGGGATTGGGTTTTTGATTCCCCTCTTTTTTGAGGGGCGCTTTTTTGGTGGTATGTTTTTATGAGGTTTATAATTGCATGTTTTGTTGCGGTCTTAATTTGAGGAAGTGGGAGTTTTCCACAGGTGGGGATAAGTATGCTATTGTAGTTTTAGGAAGATGTGGTGTAGTGTGTACGGTCTGTTCGGTTGTGAATAATAAAATTGATGTTGTAATATAAATATGGATATACACATGATGTGGATAACTCTGTAAAATGATGTTCGGGAAATGAAATTTTGTTCGTTCGGTTTTTTGTAGGTGTTCGGGTGGTGGTGTTCGGGCGAGAGGATATACGGGTAGAATGAGGATAGATATTAATTGTTTGTTAAAAAGCTTAGTATTGTATTATTGATAGCAATGATGTCTACAAAAAATCCTCGGATAATCCGAGGATTTGTATTGATAGATTGATTTTATTAGTTATGACCAAGGAGATTTTTGTTCGTAGGTGATTTCGTAGTCATCGGGATTGAAGCCGTTATCACTAATATATTTAATAGCATGGTCATAGGCATTGCTGTTATAGTCTGTAATTTTAATGCAGAAATTGGTTTTACAGTTGTCAAATTTACCTATGTCGATACGGTAGTTGACAGGTGTATTGTTTACAACGTTGGCATATTGATAGGGGAGGATTTTTGTGATAGGATATTCTTCAATAAAATTGTTAGCGTCAGCGTTTGCTTCGATTCCACCAACGATTTGGAAAAGTTCTTGTTCGGCGGGATGTTCTTGATACCAAGATAGGTCGCCATTATTCGGTATGAGGTAAAGTGCTATTTTTGTGGTTTCATCTTTTTGAAGGTTAATGTTAATTTCTTGAGTTTGGAAGCTGTCGGCAGTAATAATGGCTTTAGTTTGGGTGGGTTTAAGGTGTAATTCGGTGTTGGGTGGGTATTCTTTGCCATCTATAGTAAGTTTAGCAAAAGACGGGGCAATAGTAGTACTGAGTGTGGCAGAATATTGAGAAGAAATTAAATAAATAACGATTGGTATAGCTAAGCAAATTATTATGATAATACTGGCAGCAATAATGAGCTTTTTGCGTTGAGTGTTTGGAGGCATAGTTTCCTTTCCTTAATATTGTTCAACTTCGTCAATATTTGGCGGTGTTTCTTCTTCTCCGCGAGGCATTTCGCCGATGAAACGCCAGGCTTGATATGTGCCATCATTGTGATACCAATTACCAACTTCTCCTGTGCGTTCGCCGTGAGAAGCAGAAGCAATTGCCATAGTGCCATCTTCTTTGCGTACAGCGATTTCTATATGCTTAAGGCTGTTGGCGACAAGAATGTCCCCCTCCATAACATCATCGGAGCTAAAAATATTACCTGTAACTAAGACGTATTTTTCGGGATGGTTAGCCATATATTTTCTAAGTTCGCTAACTAGACAGCATACGTATTCGGGATCGGCTCCAGAATAACGCATAACGGTAGCGACGAACGCATCGCAGCTGGCTCCCATCATTGACCATTCATCACCTAGCTTATTGACGCCGGTAGCAACCAAAGCGGCAGCATAAGCTTCGGTGGGTTCGTACATACTGTGTCCGTGTTCAGGCCAAGCTAAGGCGAGAGCGGTAGCGTTGATATCACCATTGCCGCCACCACATACGCCACCAGTAGAGGTAAAAGTGGAGCCGCTTAATTGATTGTAAAATTCTTGGGCACTGGCTAACCGGATACCTACTTGTCCTGCAATATCACCAGGTATCTCCACGTGTCTAAGAAAGAAATCGGCGGATTCTTCAACGGTGTTTTGGTTGAAAATTCCTTTATAACTTGAATAAGTTTGGAGTTCATATTGGAGAAATTCAAGTTCGATTTTAATGAGGCTGTCGTACGTAGATTCGCCGATGGCGTCAATGAGCTGAGTGTCGGTTAGATTATTATAGAGTTTTGGATGTAGGAAAAAATCAATAAGGTCAGGGGCTTTTTCTTGAATATATCTAAATAAGTTAACACGTCTACCACCAGACCATTGAATTAATCCAACACCGTAAGAAACGCTATCATCGTTTAGTAGGTCAAATCCGTTTTCTAAGTAGTGTTTATTGACAAAAGAATATTCATGTTTAAGTGGATTTAGCCCGCCTTCGTGTCGCATATTTCCTAGTACTCCGGCAGCTTGTTCTTCAGACATAAAACCAGTGAGGCCGGTCCAGATTTTTTCAGCGGCAGTGCTTCCGGCAATATTAATTGTGCCATTGTAACAAGCAGAACTAGTGTTGCCTTCTGGGTCGTAGTAGTAGATGCCGTTGATGCCGTAGAAGTCCCAGAGTTCGTCAGAAATGGCGGACACTGGCGATGTGGCTAAGAGAAGCGCTAAGAAAGAGCAAAGAAATGATTTGAGGAAGAAGTGTGGTTTGTGAGTTTTCATGCGGCATGACTCCGATTACGAATATCAGAATAGATGATGTATTGACGAGAGGTAGCGGAAGTTTGAAGTGGATTAGCGATAGATTCATCTTCAAAATAGAGACGTTCAGCTTTGAGGTCGGCGACAACTTCTTCCCCATTGAGTTTAATGGCAAAGTCCTCAACGGCGAGACGTACGCTAGGATTATAGCTATCAATATAAGTATAGTACATAATCGTGGCTAGGACGGTTTCGGTGTTTTCGAGGGTGAGGCCGGAAATACGGGAGAGATAACCAAGATAAGTATCATCAACAGGATGTTCGGCTTCATAAGTGTCTTCATAGGCAAGGACAGGGTTAGTGGAATCTTCATAAGCACCCATTTGTTCAAGAATACGTTGATCTTCGACGTAACGTTGATAGTATTTACCTTCGGTGTCCCAGAAGTGTTGATTTTCTGATGTGTTGCCACAGCGCTTTCCATTAGCCCAAGATATGTTGTCACTAAAGATTGTAGCGCCACTATTAATCAAATCCATGATATTGCCTAAGATAGGGATAGAATTGAGAATGGTATTACCTTTTTGCATACCGTTGAGAATGTTTTGGTCGACGACACCCATAGGTGAATCGCGGCCGTCACAATAAGTAATGTAGCGGGCGAGGTTGGAATCTTTTTCGATTTGGCAATTTCCGTCGTCATCACAAGTGAGATTACCGTCCATAAGAACTTGAGCGTAAGTGTCGTCTTCGGGATCCATTTCTACAGTGCTCATGTCAGTAGTTACGATAGGATTACAATAGAGATCACCTTTGGCGCCGATTTCGTCAAGAAGTGGGCAATCGCCGAAAGTGGTAATATAGGATGTTCCCTCTCCTTCCGCAGAGACGCCATGACTAAGGATGGAAGACAGGGACGTGCTAGTGGAACGCAAGAAGGCGGATAAACTAGTCATATTGGCAGAACTGAAGGTGGGGAGAAGGCTGTAGGCGATACTACCAAAGAAGGTATTGGGACTGCTGGTATCAAATGGACTAAGACGATAGCGGTCTTGTTCGGCTTCGAGGGCGAGGACTTCGTTGGTAGAATGATTGTATGCAGTAATGACGTTTTCGCTAGACGGAGACTGTCCGCTACCGCGGCGAGCAGAGCTCATATTGGCTGCAGCGGCGCCCTGGGCTAAGAATTGGCCGCCAGGAACGCCTATGGCGGTATCAATGACATTGCGGAAGAAAATCTTTGCAAGAGTGGGTACAAGGAAGCTAAAGAAGCCACCGATAGCAACAGAGATGATGGTTGTGGTGAGAACACTGGTGAAAAAGTTACCAATGACGGAAACGATACCGGCTGGTGATAAGGTTACGGCGAGCCCTACTAAGCTGTTAAACATGTCAACGCCGGCGCAGGCTACAGCGGTTCCGGCGCCGAATGCTGCTGCGCCGCCCAGGGATTTGATAATGCGTTCGAGAGAATAGTTTTGGGTGCTTTCTGGAGTACCTTTGGCTCCGGAAAGCATGACTTGAAGACCGCTAGCTTCGACTGGGGCACCAGTCTCGGTCTGCATGGGTGCGTTTTCGCTGGTTTGCGGAACGTCATCGGCGACAAGGCGACCTTCGCTATCAATACTGACTTTGTCTTGGTTGGATTTATCAAAGAAAGAGGGGTCGATAATACCACTAAGGGCGCTAGGGCTGTAATCTTGAACGTCGGTGGTCTCGCTGGTGGTCATAAAGTTAAGAAAAGTATTAACGCCAGATTCGTCGCCGTAGCCAGCTTTCATCTTGCTAATGCTTTCCATTTGAGCCATGAAATAATTAATGGATTGATACATTTCTTGAGCAGCAGCGGCGGTAGCAATCATACTACCGATTTTCATGATGGTACAGACGCCATTACCGACCTGACCAACTTTGCCAGCGATGCCGGCAATCATGCTTTTTGCTTGTGATTTAGCTTCAACATCACTATCGACAGACCCGGTTTTAGAGCCACCGCTACCGTTACCGTCAACTTCGACTTCTTTAATGACAGTCTCTTCAGAAATAATGTTACCTTGGCTGTCGCGTTTAACTTCGGTTTCTTCTACATAATCAATTGTTTTACCGGAGTCGGTGTTAAGACTGGTGGTGTCGCCCTCAAATTTAGGGCGTAGAGTTTTATCATAATTGGCGGCGTCAGTTTCAGCGTTGCTGCTTTGGACAAAATCTTTTTGGAGATTGCGACTAATACCAAGTTTGCGGTAGACTTTGTTGGCGACTTTATCGTAGAAAGTGGCAGCGCGCCCATAGCGGGCATTAGTATAAGCTTCGCGGAACTCGACATCGCTATTGTAGAGTTTGAGGAAGCTATTAGCATCGATATCTTGACCGTTCCAGCGCATCATAGTGCTGCTACCGGTGCCAGAAACTTCAATGCCGTAAGTGGATAGTCGTGTGCGAAGACGGTTAGGTATACTGGCGTATTTTAGGGAGCCAGTAAAGCCTTGTTTAACGGCGCCACCACTATTTTTTTTCATCATGTGGCTAGTAATAAATTTGCTGCGCAACGTATAACTAGTGTAATTAGTTTGGGTATTATTGGTGAGTAAAGTACTGAGAGCAGCGGGCAGGAGTGAGTTAGAAAAACCAAGAAAAGCTCCTCCTCCGAGTAATAGCGCTGCGATGGCTATGATGGCACCCTTGCCTTTTAATTTGCCTTTGAGGGTAGACTTTTTGGAAGTGGAACGTTGAGAGCGTCCACTACGTCCAGAACCGGTATAAAGTGATCCATTGTCATGCGAAGGTTCGCGATTGGAAATGGCATTATTCTCGGCATTGCGAAGATATCTGGCGGCAGCTTCTTGGTTGGAGTTGAAGTCTTGATTGGATTTTCCCTCTTGAGCGTTAGCTTCTTCGGAATTTAAGTTACTGCTAAATTTACCCGTATCGTTATCCCACGGTTCGTACTGGTAGGCAGGTTGTTCGCCGGCGCCGATGTTGGCTTGGTTTTTGCGGGTATTGGTAGCCATAGTTATTGTCTTTTATCTCCTGGGCGGGTGGTAATAAGTGATTCTTCGGTTTCGGAAGCGATAATTTGGATATGGACGTGATTGGACCCGGCGAAAAACAACCCATGTCCAACTGGAAAATTAGCGAGACGCTTACGTTCTTCATTGGTGAGTTTAAAGACGTCGGATAAAACATCGACAGCAGAGGCGGATTGTTTAAGTAATAATTGCATGGAAGAGTTAGCAACGATAGCGCGTCCCATTTTACTGCTCATGAAGTCTTCTACGTCTTGAGTAATAGTGGTGAGACCAAGGTAATATTTACGAGCGCGCTTGGCTAGGCTAAAGAGAAAGTTAGCGGAATCGTCATATTTCATGAGCTGCCAGGCCTCATCTACGATGAGGAGGCGGCGGCGCTGATCGGCGCGAACAAGATTCCAAATATGTGACAAGATGATATACATAGCGACAGGGCGGAGTTCGTCTTCGAGATCGCGAATATTGAAGACGACCATTTGGTTATTGATATCAATATTGGACTGCTGAGAGAAGATGCCAGCGAAGGTGCCAGTAGTGTACTTGCGTAGGCGTTGGGCTAGTTGTGGTCCCGTACCTCCCATATGTTGTAGTGTATCATAGAGATTAATAATAGTAGGTGGAGCGGATTGGTGTGTAAGTGGGTCACTAGTAATGCCGGCGCGAGCATAAGTATCAATGAGGGCTTGATCGAGATCGGCTTCTTCATTTGCGGTAAGAGCAGGTACGACTTGACCACCAGGTCCGATTTGATTCCCTCCAAGCATTAGTCGGAAGAGGCCATGCAGGGTAACAAGATTGGCACGCAAAGCGTCATTGGCGTCTTCACTATCAACAACTTTGGGTAAGTCGAAGGGATTAATGCGGACATCGGAATTAAGCGATAAGCGAATATAACTGCCACCAACTGCATCGCAAAGGCGTTGGTATTCGTTTTCTGGATCGATAATGAGGATTTCTGCTCCGACCATCATGGAACGTAAAGCTTCGAGTTTGACGGCGAAAGATTTACCAGCACCAGATTTGGCGAAAACTACTAAGTTAGCGTTCTCGAGTGAGAAGCGGTCAAAAATAACTAGGCCATTATTATGCATATTAATACCGTACAAGATTCCCTTTTCCTGAGTGAGATCAGCGGAAGTGAATGGAAAACTCGTACTGATGGCGCCAGTGTTCATATTGCGGCGAATTTGTAATTGATCGGTACATTGTGGCATAGTGCTGTTCATGCCTTGCTCTTGTTGTGAGCTGGCGACTTTAGAAAAGACCATTTGTTGACCAAGCATAGTTTCGATTTTGTGTTGTACGAAACTTAATTCGTCTAAGGAATCAGCCCACAGAGTGATATACAGACCGAAACGGAAAAACTTTTCTGCTCCAACTTGAAGTTTATCCCGTAGTTCCTCGGCATCGGTAATGGCGGCTTCGATTTCTGGATCACGTACTTTCCCGCGTTCGGCATTAACATTGTAGCTGGCTTCTAGCTGGGTGACTTTTTTGCGGAGATTTTTCATGACGACGGTAGTCTCGACAGGATAGACGTACATGGAGACATCTAGAACTTCATCAACATTAATTAATGGAGAGAGCCATCCAGTATAAAGTGACCGGGGGTAACCATATATATAAATAGTACGACCATATTTAGTACCTAAACGGAAATAACTAGAGTGAATTTCGATGGAGCTAGGAGAAATTAAATCGCGGAGGGTAGTAATTCCTTGTTCGAAGGCTTGCTGAATTTCAGCTTCTTCGGCGGCTTGGGATTGGATAGCGATTTCGGCGGCGGTGAGTTTATTTTTCTTGCTCATTTGGTTTATCTCCTTTGCGTACGTATGTTGTGGCGAGTTTTGTAAAATCAACTAAAGGTTCGCGGACTGCGGTGTCGGGATTGTTGAAATTGTAGTATAATTCGGCTAATTCTCGAGTGTTGAGACGGACAGAATGGATGCCAATATGGAATAATCCAGAAATAACTGATTCGACGCGATTGTTAAGTTCATCGACGGCTTTGTTGTAAGTGTCACGATTGATGCGAGTGACAGCGGCACCTCTTTTACTAAAACCTTTGAAGATGTTTTTGGTTTGATTAACAAAGGCTTCAGCGTCGGCTGAACTATAATACGGTATAACAATAAAGAAAGATTTATCCATGATATTAGCTTCTTGCGATAAAATATCGATGAAACGAATGTAATCATCCATAAGAATACCAAGGAGCATATTATCGTTATTGCGACGAATCATAGAGAGGCGTTCAATATATGGCCCGATGTCGACGCGTTGCGAACGAACTAAGATTTGAATGGTAAAGTTTAGAGAGTTAAGAAAGTTTTGATAACTATACTCCACGCCCTCGCGTTCGTTTTCGGACATAAGATCGAAGTTGATGGATTGACAAGCAACGACGGCGCGAAAAGAACCATCTTTCATAATTACGATACCGTCGCGTAATTCAGAAATGAGGAGCGTAGATTGAGTAGAGATGGGGTTTTCGGTAATTTGTGGAGTAGCATCTTTAGAACCTAAAGTTTGAGGTGCTTCGGGGGCGGGACTAGCAACAGGAGTGACATTCATGGATTGAGCAGCGGCTTGTTGCTGCTGGAGGATTTGTTGTTGGTTGTATTGAACTTGTCCATAATTAGTTTGAGCAAATTGAGCCTGACTACCTGGTTGCATACCCATGGGTTGCATAGGTGGTTGTACTGGTGGCATGCCGTTGGGGGCTGGTGGTGCCATATTGGGCTGTGGTATACCAACGTTTTGATTTTCTTGTGGGTTCATTTATGTGCTCCTTAATGCAATGATACGTATACTTCACTTTCGTTTTCTTTGCGGATGCGGTCGGCTTCTTGTTGGATGGTTTCGATAGGACGATTAGAGTAGGCGAGCGCTTCCATTTGCTGCTGAACCGTGTTAGGGTTATCAAGTTCGGGTATAGTGGAATTATCGACAAGAGGCTGAACAACAGCTGGGGATTCAAAGCCTGACAAAGTGCCAGGTGCTCCGGAGGGAGCAAAATTATCATTGGCATTAACATAACCTTCGCGAGGCTGCAGGACTCTTTGGTTGGGTAGCTGGGCGAGGTTCTGATTTGCGTTACGGGTTTCGTAATTGTAATCAGATTGAGCGATGGCGTTTTTCATTTGTTCGACGACGGCAGCTCGACGTTCGTCTTGTTGTTGTACCATCATATTTTCGAGGTTGTAATTATCACCTTTGTCAAAAATATCGGTAGCATTGTAAGCCTCGGCATAAAACTCATCTTTCATAGGTGTACTGGCGCTTTTGATAGCTTGACCTTCTGAATCGACAATCTCGGCTAGGAATGAAAGGCGGTGTCCGGCTTCGTCGGATGAAATATTGCGGGCGCGAGGGGCTTCAACTTTTTTAGGTGTGGTAATGAGAATAGTTGATTCGCTTTGACCGGGCATCCAATAACGTTTGTTGGGTTTGGTATAAAAAGACCATAAAGCAGCAATGTATGTTTCCATAGGTTGATCTTTTTTGATTGGTAATGCAAGGATACCAAAAAACAACGCAAATGGAAGTGGAATAACTGCTAAGATTGGATAAATCTGAAATAATCCCACTGCGAGCATAATTAAACCAAACACAATCATCAGATAAATAAACTGACGAAAAGTGAACGGCCCCAATAACTTATCGTCCGCCTCAACGTCTTGCGGAACTTTATATGTTGCCATACTACTATTATATACTAAAATATATTTTTGCGGGTAAACTTTTTGAAAATATTATTTTAAATTTAAGTTTTCCTGTTTAATTTGCTTGGGTTTTGTTCCCTTAAGTTGTATTTTGGGAAAATGATATATTTAGTATGTTTCGTTAGTGGCTTGGTAGACCAGTTCTTTGGCTACTTTGTAAACGTTTTCGATTTGTTCGTCTTCAAACTCTTTTCGTTTGCTTGGGTCGTAGTTGCTGGCGTAGCGGTATTGAGAAATAGCTTCTTCACATTGAGAGTAGTAAGAGTTGAGACATGTGCGATCTTCAAAAAGCGATAGGACGTCCATACAGAAGACTTCGAGACCAAGACCATTAATAGCGTTAATTCTGTAATCGTCGAGTTCTTGCAGGATCTTGGTCATATCATTCATGCGCTGAACGCGAGTATCGGCTTCATGGCTGCGTTGAAGTTGGCCTTGGAGTTTCTGGATGGCTTGGTTTGCTGAATGTTGAACGACTTTTTCATTGGGTCGTACGTTTGATTGGACCTGGTAAGCTTGTTCGATGTATCGCTGAGTAGCTTTAATACCCTCGCTCATACTGTTAGTATCTGCTACTTCAACGAGGTTAGTAGAGCCATCTGGACGTTCAGTAAATGGAATATTTTCGTCTAGGTTTAGGATGCTGATGTTGGAGAGGTGTTCACGCATGGCGTCTAGTTTCTTCTTGGCGCCAGGTTTGAGGGCGTTGACGGCTTCTGGTGATAGTCGGCGTTCTAGGAAGCCAGTTGCGACACTAATGGCTTTTGGAATCATCTTATGTTTAATGTAATTCTTGCGATATTCAAGAGCGGTAGCAGGGTCGAGTTTTGCTAGTTCGCTATAGTTGACTTCTTCCCACTTGAGCTGATTATTCTCGTCGGTAACTAAGCGCATACCGTTAATAGGCACACCGTTATTAGTAGTGGCAGTAATAATGTCTTCGTCTGGGAAATAGTGGCTGAAGTTTTCGGGGTGAGCGGCAGTCTGGAGGAGTTTATCAAGCTCATCGATGAAGAAGCCATCTTGCTGGAAGAAGCCACCAGGTTTAACGGAGGCAGCGAAACTCTGGAGGAGCATAATATTGTGGTGGCCCATACTGCGGATGAGGCCGGCATTGGCGGCAGATGTATACATTTGGGTGTAACCAGCGCCATGACCCTTACTGAAGCCACTACCATCCATGGCGGAACGGATAGTGCTGTGATAGCGGCGGAGAATACCATCGTTTTCGTCATCATTTTTGGCGACACCGATCTGGGTGCTGAAACGTCGGACAATCGGATCGCTAATATAAACGTCATCGGCTAAGATCTCTTTCATATAACCAGCGTCATCTTCAAAGATACGTTGGACTTCGACACCGTGATCATCGGTAATATCAAAGTAGCGAACTTTCTTGTAATTACTTCTTTCGCTATCGGATAAGCCGTCATACTCTTCTTTGGTGATTTCCTTACCAGTTTGTTTGTGGACACCAATATAGCGTTGCCAACTAGTGTATTGTTTTCCTTCTAAGAGTCTATATTGGTCATCTTCAATAACATTACCAAACTCATCAGTAGCGAAACCTTCGTCATTGATTTTATTAATATCGAAGATCATACCGCGGAGTTCGCCTTTGTGTTTTTCCATACCGAATTTATTAATCATGATACGACCTTCGGTACGACGACGGTTTTCAATGTTGGAGTTGCCAATAATGACTTGACCCATGATTGATGATTCCCCATTGTGACCGAGACCGCCAGCAGCGCCTTTAATGAGTCGATTATACTGGTAGGAATTAGTATTGAGATTGCCTTTAGCCTGGAGGAATTGGTTTAATAGCCATTCTTGATCAGCTTGAGCTTCGTTGGTGGCTAAGAATTGTTGTGATGTAAGATCTAGAAAAGCTTGGGCGCCAGCATTATTGAGCTCTTTGGCAGCGTTATTATTATCGGCAAAATGTCGTCCGTAAGCGGTAATGGTATTTTTGTGAGCTAATTGAGCAGTTTCTGCTAAAGTGGCATAATAGCTGGCACTTTTTGCGGTGCGGGTGTAACGGTTGGGGTTCTTTTCCCAAGTCATATTTCCCTTTTCGTCACGCCCAGTAATTGAAGCACTTTTGGTATAAGCACGGTGAAGGGCGCGGTTTTCGCGAGCTTTGCTGGCGTTGGTGGCGTCAAGGAGACGTAAACTGCGACGATAATCGAGGTAGCCACGCAAACGGGCGCCGGGGGCATTAGAATGTAGCCAGTAGTTCTGGCGACGTTCGTCGGCGTGCTCGAGAGCCCAGCCGGAGGCGAGTTTTTGAGTTGGAGCGGCAACTTTGCGGATGGCAGAGTTGAGTTGGTTAAGTATAGTGCCGGATATTTTCATGAGTGACCATGAACCAAAAAGTGGGAAAATTTGGACAGCGACACCAAGAAGAATCATAGGAGCACTGGTGGCGGAGGCGATAATAGCCCATCCTGCTAATTGCGAGGCTCCAAATAAGAAGCTAAAAGCTGGATAGAAAATAAGCATACGTAGAAACATATTTTTCCATTGAGCAAACCAACGCTCGGTGTTTGGTAAGAGGTAGACTAAGAAAGCCAATGGCGCAATCATGACAAGCACCGTGATAACAGCTTGACGAGCGGCAATGGTGATCAGGCCGCTAACGATGGCGACAAGGGCGGAGAGTAGGATTGGAATTAAAGCCCAGAAAAGCGCAACGATACCACCGGTAGCACCAATAGCAACGCCAGCGATGGTTCCGCCACCCAGGAGAACGGTAAGAATTGACGAGAATGACACGGTGTCGACACTAGAAGTGATGTTTCCTTGAGCTGAGATGCTTTCTTGGATACCAGAAAAGATACTGCGGAGACCGGCACCAGTAAGATTGCTGATGTCAGTAAGTAAGGCGCAGATTAGAAAACTGAGATTGACCATAATGACGGCAATGATGAGCCGTGGAAGGACGCGTTTGACACCGTAATTATTAATACCTAGACCGGTAATTTGAGAATAAATAACAATCAGGAGGAAGATAATAAAGACGATATTAGTAAGAGCACGCATGTACTTCCAGATGAGATAGATAGGTGAAGAATCTTCCATGCGGAGAGGCTCAACAACTAAGAAGTCGTTGATAATGCCGTATAATGCGTCGGAGGCTTTGGCGACGAGATCAATGGTAGGACAAACGATCCAGTAGAGACCACCAGCGGCTTCTTTACAGCTGTTAGCGTTATTGGTCTCAGGATCCTCTGAATCGGTAGGGTCGGTGGTTTCTTCATTATTGTCAGTGTCAGTAGTGGAGTCAGGATCTTCCCCGTTGTCTTCTGAATCAGTGCTACCAGGAAGATTCATAGGGCGATTAGAGTTGGGGTGATTTGGTGATTTGGTTTTGATGGAATCCGGAGAATTTAGGTCGGTACGATCAGTGCTTTCGCTATTATCTTCTGTAGAATTATCATCTGGTAAGGCATAAGTAGGGTTGGAAAGTGCAGGAAAAGCAAAAAGCCCACCTAACGAGAGTAGGATAGCCGCAACAAAATTAAGAATGGCTTTTTTCATATTAAATAATTCCTCAATCACCCTATTTAGTAGGATAATTCCATTATAGCACACATAAGCATTAAAGTCAAGATACTTTAACATAAAACACCTAGAAATTAGTGATTTTATTAAGGTTATGAATAAAATAAGTTATCTGTTAATAATATTTGCTTTTTTGATAAAAACTTATGTAAAAAATATTATAATTATGTTAATTTTTGGGGTGGAAATGGCGGGATGGGTGTTATAGGGGTGAGTCGAAAGATAGTTTTGAGGGAAAACTGTTGGATTTTTGGTTAAACAATGATAAGATAGGGGTATGAAGCAGAAGTTTTTGGGAATATGCGGACTCTTAATAGTTTGTGCCTCGGTTTTGACGGCGCAGCCGGTATGGGCAGATCCGCCAGCAAATAATAATACGTCAGCTAATAATTGTAGGGGTGACTTCTTAGGGTTGAAGCCCTGGCATTCGGGGCTGTGTCAGAATGGTGAGGTAGTGCCGATTTGTGAGAAAGGGGCTGAATGTCCACAGGGTTCGGTGAAATTGCAAGACTTCGTATGGAGAGTAGTATTAAATATTACTTTTGATATTACAGTGATGATTGGTTATATTGCTGCGGCTATGGTGATATATGGTGGTTATTTGTATATTATGGCGCAAGGTGATGCGGCGCGAGTAATGCGCGGCAAGAAGACGCTAACTTCGGCGGTGATAGGTACGGTGATTGCGCTAGGCGCGTCGGTAATTGTGAATACTATAATTCAGATCTTGGGTTTGAATACGGGTGCGGGGTTACAGCAGAATTTTAATCAACAGACATTGGATAATATTTTCTCGTGGGCTTATGCAATGGCGGGCGTGGTAGCAGTAGCGTTTGTGATTAAGAGTGGTATTGAATATATGACGTCGACGGGAGATACGAATAAGACTTCTAAGGCAACACATAGTTTGATTTATTCCGCGGTAGGTTTGGTAATTGTGATTTTTGCGGCGATAATTACGAAGTTTATAATTACTTCGGTAGGAGGAGCATTATAATGTGGAAACGGATGGTGGCAAGTGGGGCGGCACTATGTATGTTGGCGGTGGGCTTAGCAGCACGGCCAGCGTGGGCGGATATTTGTGATGATTATAGAAATGATCCTGATCTGTATGCGGCGGCGGGATGTGGTACTACGACAACGGCGGATACTTTTGCAAATAATTTGATCACGGTAGTTTTGTCGCTGGTGGGGGTAATTGCGATCGGTGTGATAATTTATGGCGGCATACTTTATGTGATTAGCACTGGCGAATCGAATAAAGTGCAGCGAGCAAAACATGCAATTATGTATGGTGTGATTGGCTTGGCAGTGTGTTTGCTGGCATATGCAATTGTATACTTTGTGGGTAGGGCGGCCAATGGTTAGTGGAAAAATAAGCAAAAGACTCTAGACATAAAATGTGAAGTCGTGTATTATAGTAAGTAAGAGTAGAAACTTATACGAGAAAGGGAGTATAAAGTAAAATGAAAAAGCTATTTTTGAATATTGCAGCAGCAGTAATTACCGTGCTGAGTATGGTGGGGGTTTCTAGTTTGGCACCGGATGCGTATGCCGTGAAGTGTCCTGATGGTAAGGATTCAACGACCGGCGATTTGTCGGGTTGTTATACTAACGTAGAAGGTAGTAGTACTGATCTTACTTCTACTTTGAATACGATCATTAACGTAGTGATTGGTATTGTAGGTTTCATTGCGGTGGCGATGATGATTATGGGTGGTATTAGCTTTGTAACTTCTCAAGGTGATACAGCAAAGGTTACTAAAGCTCGTAATACGATTCTTTACGGTGTAGTTGGTCTAGTGGTAGCATTGCTAGCGTTTGCGATTGTGAACTTCGTCTTGGCAAATGTGTTTAAGGGCGATGGCACGAGTATTTGGATTTAATTAGCTGAGTTAGTTTGTAATTGAGAAAAGTTATGAAGAGAAATCTTATAATTGCAGGAATTCTCGGGATAGTGAGCGTGTTTGCGGTGCTGGCGAGACCAGTGTATGCTGGCGGAAAGTGTCCCAATGGTGGTAGTTATGAGCATTCGATTGCAGAATGTAGTATACCGAATAATCCGGATGGTACGCCAAAGGATTTGGATACTGGAATCACAAATATTTTGAATGCAGTGATTGGTATCGTGGGCCTGGTAGCGGTTGCAACGATGATTATAGGAGGTATTCTCTTCTTGACTTCTCAAGGTGACACTGCTAAAGTGACGAGAGCGCGACATACGATTTTATATGGTGTGGTTGGTCTTGTTGTAGCATTATTAGCGTTTGCGATTGTGAACTTCGTGATTGGTGTAATTGCTAGAGGTTCGGCCAAAAAGTAAAAGTTTATAGTCTAATCAAATATTTGGTTAAAGATAAAAGCCCCGTTTCGTGTCTAGAGCGGGGCTTTTTTCTGCTGCGTAGTTTTGGGGATTAGTACGCTCGGAGCGGAATTAAACTTAGTCGATTATTAAATTTGTTAAGTCATGGTTGTGCAGTTTTGTAATTAATCTGCTACTTTTGTGAAGAAAGTTAGCTTAACACATAGGTTTGAGGTGAAGGTTTGATTAGTAGAAAAAGCTAAATGGATGTTTTGTTATTTCTGCGTACAGCGTTACGGGGCTTAGTTTACTGAAAAGTTTTGGTAAGATGTAGTTCCCTGGTGGAGTTGGTTTTGTGTGGATTTTTTGTAGTAAATAGTTTTTGAAAAGTTATTTATTATTAATGATTATTTTACAAATTTTAAATTACTGTTTAGTTATATATTAATAACGATAAATAAAAATAGCAAAATAGCTCCCCAAATTAAATGAGGAGCTATATGTCTATAGAATAATTTATTCTTCGATGTTGCGCATAGTGAGTGAGAGTCGACCACGATCGTCGATAGCTACAAGTTTGACTTTGACTTTTTGACCAACTTTAAGGACGTCATTGACATTTTTGACGCGTTTGTCGGAAATTTGGGAAACATGTAACATGCCATCAACACCAGGCAAGATAGTAACAAAGGCACCGAAATCTTTGATTGTGGCGACGGTTCCCTCGTAGACCTTGCCAACTTCTGGCTCTTCGGTGAGTGAACGAATCCAATCAACGGCTTTTTTGATTTTTTCTGCATTATCGCCTGCGACTGTGATGAGGCCGGAATCGTCGATATCAACACTGGCACCGGTTTCGCTGGTGATTTTGTTGATAGTATCGCCGCCTTTACCAATGACGGTACCGATTTTGTCGGGACTAATCATGAGTTTTTCGATACGAGGGGCGAGAGGCGAGATTTGAGATTTTGGTTCGGAAATAACGCTGAGCATGTGTTCGAGAATGTGCAGACGACCGGTATGGGATTGTTCAATGGCTTTTTCGAGAATGTCAACAGGGAGACCGTGAACTTTCATATCCATTTGTAAGGCGGTAATTCCCTCGGTGGTGCCAGTAACTTTGAAATCCATGTGGCCCGCGAAATCTTCGGCGTCCATGAGATCGGTGAGGACATAAGGGGTGTCGCCGTCCATAATGAGACCCATGGCTACGCCGGAGACTGGACGTTTGAGTGGAACGCCAGCATCCATGAGGGCTAGACAGGAAGAACAAGTGGCGGCCATAGAGGTAGAGCCGTTTTGTGACATGATTTCGGTGACGCTACGAATAGCGTAAGGAAATTCTTCTTCACTAGGTAATACGGGCAAGAGAGCGCGTTCGGCTAAGTAACCGTGGCCGATTTCGCGTCGACCAGGAGCGCCGATGCGACCGATTTCTCCAACGGTGTAGCTAGGAGCATTATAATGATGCATGTAGCGGCGTTTGCCATCGGTAACTTCCATGGTATCGACGATCTGAGCGAAAGAGAGTGGAGCGAGCGTCACGGCATTAAGAGCCTGCGTAAGGCCGCGGGTAAACAGGGCGGATCCATGGACGCGAGGGAGGACGCCAACTTGGCTAGAAAGTGGGCGGACTTCGGTAAGGGTGCGACCATCCGGACGGATGCCGTCTTCAATGATGCTGCGGCGTACTTCATTATGGATAGCGAGTTCGAAAGCGTTGTCGTAGAGTGTTTGCAAACGTGCTTCGTAATCGGCGAGTTTTTCTTCACTGGTTTCGCCAGTGCCGTATTTTTCGGCAAATTCGGTATCCATTTCCGTGCGAAGAGTATCAATTTTTTCGGTACGCTCAAGGACATTGCCGCGTAAATTTTCGCCCATTTTCCCTGCGAGCCACTGATCAACTTCGGCTTGAGCAGCAAGTTCTTCTTCAGTATAGTGCATTTCGCAATCAGCGGTTTCTACGCCGGCTTGTTGCATAAGCTCGCGTTGTAAATCTAGAGCTGGCTGAACATTTTTGACTGCCCAGTGCATAGCTTCAATAATCATAGCTTCCGGGACTTCGTTTGCACCAGCTTCGACCATCATAACTTTGCCGTCTTTGCAAGCGACAACGAGATCGAGAGTGGATTTTTCGCGTTCTTCGGGGGTGAGGAAAGCCTTGAATTCGCCATTGATGCGGCCGATACGTAAGCCGGCAATTGGCCCGTCGAAAGGAGCTCCAGAGAGCATTAGAGCGCTGGAGGCTGCAAGCATAGCAATGACGTCGGGACGAAAATCGGGATCCATTGATAAGACCGTTGTAACGACTTGAATTTCTTGGCGGCAATTCTTAGGAAAGAGCGGGCGAATTGGGCGGTCGATGAGACGACCAATTAAAATAGCTTCATCGGCAGGTTTGCCCTCCCGTTTGATGAATTTGGAGCCACTAATTTTACCCGCTGCATAAAATTTTTCTTCATAATCGACAGAAAGTGGGAAAAAATCTTGTTCAACGGGTTCTTTGCCGATAATGATTGTACCCAGAATCATGGTGTCGCCGTAACTTGCTAAGACGCTAGCAGTAGAGCGAAAGCCAACGCGGTTGATTTCTAGCTTGAGTTTGCGACCGAGCCAATCGGTCTCGACGCTTAAGGTTTTTTTGCCACTAGGATTGATAATATCCACAGATATAGTTCCTTTCTCGGGAAAACACCAGATATAGACACTAAGCTAACTTAGTGGCTGTATCTGTAGTCTTCCCTAATTAATAATTCTATATATAATTATATCACAAAAATGAGGGTGTAGGAATGGAAAAATGTTTTCTGGGTGCTGGCTGCGGGGGTTCTACTCGGTTGTTCATTGCTGATGTGAAAAGATAAAGGATATTCTTGAAGGGTTTTATGGATAAATGTTGTAAAAATTACAACATTTTGGGCAAAAAAGGTTGATTTTTGGTGAAAATAGGCAAAAAATAGCGGATTTTAATTGTATTTTTAGCTAAAATGTGATACAATATAAAGAGTGGGGTATTTTACCTCAAGTAATTTATTGTGAAAGGAGCGAATGCTATGCAAAACACGAGCGATGCAACGGAGAGGAACGAAGGTGGTCAGTTCCCTCGGGTGGAGTATCGCTACATTGCGAGCACTACCTACAAAAACAATTCCGGTCATCAGGTTGTTGACTCGACGCCTTGCGTGCAGATTACGATTCGTGACCTGCCGATGCCGAAGGTTTATACCATGGAGGCTTTGAGTCGGTGCCAGTTGATTCGGATTGTCCATCAGTATAAGTGTTTGCTGACGGAGGGCGACGCGTTTGGTAAGCTGGAATACCAGCGTAAGCGGAAGGAAAATCGGCCGATTCAGAATCGGCATCTGCGCTTCCCGATGACGTATACGTTTTTCTGTGCGCCCGATAAGGGTGCGGATACGGTGCATTTAGTGATCAGACTGCTGTGCAATATGGCGGAGCCGGCGCGGCTTTTGGCCGGTGCTCATTCGCGGACGAAGGTTGATATTATGAATCATCTGGATCCGCAGCATTTGATTTCGGCACGGTCGCGTTGCAATGGAAATTCTGCTGACGCAGGGTTGTTTGCTAATTCCCTTTTGGATAATGGTGATTATGCTTTGGGCTTGATGGAAGTCGGTGAGTATTTGCAGCTCTATGGGCTGGCGTGTTCCAAGGATTTGGAAGTCTTTCTGGCGGAACGTCGAGCAAATGCGAGTGGGGTCCCGGATTATTTTGGGTTCCCGGCTTAAACTTCGATGATAATCTGTCCGTTCGGGCAGTGATTCAGGTATAATTTAGCTCCTTTTGATTTGCCCCTCTTCACGGAGGGGCTTTTCTTGTGATTATAAGGGTTGGGTTGGGTGGTGAAGAGAGTTTGGTTTTGTTAATGTATTATGTTTCTTATAATTGGACGTTACTGAGATATGTGAATAGATTTACGCATTATCTAATAAATAATGTTACCCAAACTAACCATTACCTCTGTTTAATCAT
>CAYUHY010000004.1:0-53563 GCA_964444615.1 uncultured Candidatus Saccharibacteria bacterium
TGATTAAACAGAGGTAATGGTTAGTTTGGGTAACATTATTTATTAGATAATGCGGAACAACCTATCAAATCAAGCCTATGACTTACAATTTCACCTCTACCTATTGACTTTTTAGCATAAGTATGCTATAATGGTAGATAGAGGGTATTTTGCCCATCGTACCTTAAGTTGGCAAACCCCATCGCATCCACAGACGAAACTCCAGCACAAAATCATCAAAAGACGAAAAACAGAAAGGAGCACTTCTATGAATACCTACTTCGCTCTCCTGCTCGCCGTTGGCATTAACATTAGTGTCATCGCCGGCTCGTTGATCTTCTTCCTCTGGATTGCTGACCGCTACTACGACGGCTCTTTCGAGTATAAAGCGGCCAAAATCGCCGTCATCTGGGTCGACTGCCTGCTTAGCCTGATCACCAGCGCTATCGTCTTCAAGATCATTGTACAAGACTTGCAGGACCATCCGCTTCTCACGACCACCTTATTCATCCCGATTATCGTCGCTATCAGTCTCTACGCCATCAAGCATCAGTGCTACGCCCCAGTCATCTGCGTTAGTATCGCCTTGCCCTTTGTGGCATACGGCATTTGGCACACTAGTGCCGATGATTTTCTGCTTGTCATGAGCTCATGCTTTACTGCTTGTATCTACGCGGGGCTTCTCGCTCTCGTCATCTATTATCGTAACCAAAATATCTCCTGTCAAGCCGAAACCATCCTGCATCAAACCGGCATTAATTAAACCCTGCCAACCTCTGCCGCCCCTCCGGGGGCGGTTTTTCTGCTCTGCATCACCAGCACATCAATAAATCATCTGTCAATATCAAGTTGTCTTCTCAGCTCAAAATCCTAACTTCTGTACATCTATTGACTTTTTAGCCTAACCATGCTATAATAGTAAATGAAAGGGTATCTCTACCCCAGAACCTTACCAGGTTGGTAAAAGAAAAAACGCGCATCAAAGAAAGGAGACTCTCATGAAAATCTTCCTCGCACTCCTCGCCACCAGCATTGTCAGCCTTGGCGTTATCGTCGCCTCTCTCTGCTTCCTGATGTGGCTCTCTAACCGCTACGACGATTACTCCCCTCAATACCGGCTCGCTCGCTTCGCCACCTTCTGGATGGACATGCTAATCGGATTGGTAAACAGCTTCTTGATCATTAGAGCTATCGCTCAAACGACACAAGATCCCGTCCTCCTCACCATCTTGTTTATCCTTATTGTTATAGGCATAAGCACCTATGCCATCAAAAACCGCCACCCCTCCCTTATCGTCGGCGTCACTTGTACGACACCTTTTATATTGTGGGAAATTTGGCATAATCATGTCACCGATGTAGGAGGAGTTATTTTCATAGGTGGCATAGGGGCAATTTTATATTTCTTCATCATGTCTGCCAATATTGTCGAGAGCGATACAGAGAGTTCGAATACCAGCACAGCTAAACCTCTTAAAGACGAGATAAACGACACAAGTATTAGCTTCATCACACTTTCAGACGATGAAACACATGATACATACGTTAGCGTCGAATTTCCTCTCCCTCCAGACGAACCAAAAGCTTTCTAAACCGTTACCAATCTGCCGCCCCTCCGGGGGCGGTTTTTCTACTCTGCATCACCAGCCCATCAATAAATCACCAATCTATCAATAGATCATCAGCCCATCAATAGATTACCAACCTATCATGCTAACTTGTCTTCTCAGCCCAAATCCCGCTTTTTGCTTATTTACTCCTTCGCAAATCTATGGTATAATTTAAAGATACGCTCAGCGCGTACCTTACAAAAGGAGAGGGTAAAATGACAGAAATTTTTCGACAAATCATTGCCTGGCTCGCCAAACCCATCGCACACTTCGCTTCCTACATCAGCTTCACCACCGCCAATGGCCGCCCCAATTACGTCCTGATTTTCATCATCATTACCGGCATCTGGATCGCCCAGAGCATCGTCAGCTACATCATCTGCTCGCGCATCGACAATCGCTTCCACCACTGGGGCGGAGTCATCTGGATCCTCTGGCTACTCTTGGCCGGTGTCATCACCACTTCCTGCGCCTACTACGCCACCAACAGCATGACTTACGCCGCCATCAATACCTTCGTAAACGCCTACGTCATCATGGGCTACATTATACTTTCCAACAGCACTTTACGACGTTAGCCACTCTCTCGCTCTGCCCCCGATTCCGATCGGGGGCTTTTCCAGGAAATATTCCATCAAAAACATCAAATATCAACTACACATACCGGTCCAAAAACTATCCTACTTTCAACCTACACGCAAACTAGCCGCCCCACCAAACTTCAGGCTTGCATTTTGCAAAATATTTGTTATAATGAAAGCAGTTATTCTAGAGACAGTAGCGGAGTATAGTGCTAGAAGCATCCTTCACAAACAAAATATCATTTCTTTACGGAAACCGCGTTTTTCGTAAAGAAATCATACTAGTTTTTGGAGGTTGGACACCTTTTTACTAAAAAGGGGCCCAAAAACCACTCTTAATTATGCTACCGAGGAATCATCTTGGGTCTGATAGGGTAACGTTGTTTAACAACTTGCTAGCAGATTAGATAATTATTTTTGTACGATGCGGAGCTTATCGCGGGGTTAATCACGATACCGCACCCTACAATTCACCTTCTACTAATCATTTCTTCACTATTCTGAAGAAAGACTATATTTAACCTAAGGAACTTTTTATGGCAATTTCAAAAGCAAAAAAAGATACTTTGGTTGCTGATTTAACTACGCTTCTTAGCGACGCTAAGCTTACCGCTTACGCCCGCTATCAAGGCCTCACGGTCGCAGAGCTCCAAGAGCTACGCAAAGCCGCTCGTGAAGCTGGCGTCAAGATCAAGGTGGTCAAAAACCGCCTCGTTCGCGTCGCCATGCAAGAAATCGCTGTCTACAAAGACACTGATACCACCGGCCTTACCGGTCAATTAATCTATGCGATTTCCGACACCGACGAAGTCGCGCCGGCAAAAGTTTTAGCCGAATTCGCTAAAACTCACCCAGCGCTAGTCTTAGCTGGTGGCTTCAACGACAGCGGTGCCAGCTTGGCCGAAGACGAGATCAACACTCTCGCCAAAATGCCATCCAAAAACGAGCTTATCGCGCAAATCGTGGCACAGCTTCTCTCCCCAGCAACGGACACTATTTCTGCCCTTTCTGGTGGTCTCTCGGGAATTGTTTCCGGGTTAGAAGCCAAAGCTAATTAATTAGCAATCAAAAACTCTAAATACTCATTTAGAGCACAATATTTTTATTAATTTAATAAAAAATCATGATCATTTCTTCCTGGAAATCGCACTTTTATGTCAACATAAAAGTCTACATTTCCTCAAGATAGAAAACAAGTTTTCTATCTGCTCAGAAATTTAACTTTTCAGGAAGAAATCAAACTGATTTTTGGAGGTTGGACACCTTTTTACGAAAAAGGGGTCCACTCCTACGGAGAAAACTTATGGCTACAGATATCAAAGCATTGGCCGAACAGTTGGTCAACATGACCATCCTTGAGGTCAACGAACTCAAAAACGTACTTAAAGATGAATATGGCATCGAGCCAGCCGCTGCGGCTGTCGCCGTTGCTGCTGCCCCTGCTGAAGGTGGTGCTGCTGCCGATGAAGGCAAATCTGAATTTGACGTCGTCTTGAAAGACGCTGGCGCTCAGAAGATCGCCGTCATCAAGGCTGTCAAGGAAATCACCGGCCTCGGCCTTGGTGAAGCTAAAGCTATCGTTGATGGTGCTCCTGCTACCGTCAAGGAAAAGGTCGCTAAGGCTGACGCCGAAACCATGAAGAAAACCTTAGAAGAAGCTGGTGCTACTGTAGAACTCGCTTAATTATCATTTTGATGCTAGCAAGCTGCAGAAAAGGAGTCTCACCTGAGGCTCCTTTTCTAGTCTCCATAACCTCAAAAATATGAGATAATATATGCATCTCCGATGTTTTTCTCATAGAAAGCTTTTCCTTTCTTTGATAGTTAATGTAAAATCCTGACAGATTTACATATTATATGGAATTTAAGTATAGAACTTAGCGAAACCCTAGATTGTCTGAGGACCTAGACAAGACAACATTGCACAAGCCCCCGGACAATCCGAGGACTTTTGCAATATACCCCCAGACAATCCACGAGTTTAATAAGACAGAAAAAGCCCCAGCACTAAGGCTGGGGCAAGCGTCCCGCACCGGGACAATCGAGATAATTAGTGATGTTCGGTAATGCGTACCATAAAGACCTTGCAGCCCAATCCCGGCACCAAATCCGCAAATGTCCGAAATTCCAGCGTGCGCCGTGCTTTCTGATCTCTCTCCGCGAAAGCCGAATCGAACTCCTCTACCGATACCAGAGACTCATCCATGTGTACCGCATACCGATCCACGGCGCCGGTCTCCCGCACTACGGCAATTTTCAAATCAATCGCATAATCACCCTGGCGCAAAACCAGTATCTCCGTCCGCATACCATTCTCTAGCCAAAAGCTAACACCATCGTCATCCACCGCCACCGTGGAAACCTTCCAGGCCGGTTCTTGACCGGTTAATGCTGCAGCCAATTCCTGAGGAGGCACTTCGCAATTACAAGTCTCTAAAAACACCTCCAAATCATCCGACGACTTCGTAAAATCCGTAAAACTCTTCACCTCGACTTCAATACCTGCGTAAAGGGCATCGCCCACCGGTTGATCCTCATAGCAATCACAATTCGTGATAATGTAGCCATCAGAATCTTTCGTGTAAAAACGGACGTAATTCTCGGTCAGCATAATCATCTCTCCTTTGCAAAGTACGTAAGCTTTTTACATCCTACCCTTCCATTATAGCACACATTAACAATTTTGTCAATACTTTTAATGCTAAAATCTTGTCAAAAAGGCAAATTTATCGTCAAAATCGTGTTTTTATAAGCTTATTCTAAATATTTTGCAAGATGATTTTTCATGTATTTTTTACAACACTTTGAGCATGAGCGATGTTATAACGGTGGAAAAACCGAAAAAATCTAGGTTGACTTTCGACTTTAGACGCGATATTATGATAGTAGAAATAAAAGTTAATTACGGACGGGATGCGAGGTTATGTCTGAATTACCAGAGAAACAAATCAAGCGACTGCGTGGCTTACTTCAAGAAGCTGAGACTAATCTTGCTGCCGCCAAAGAACTCTTAATCTCCGTTTTGGGTGATGGTGATGCTATTACTGCACCCCGCGAGACCGTCGTTACAAGCCCAGAAGGGAAAGTCATCGAAGGCGTCTTTGATGGCGCAATCATGATTGGTCCCGACGGCAAAAATTACCCTGTTCCCGCCAATTACGCTTCCAAGTCCAAGCTCGTCGAGGGCGACATTCTTAAGCTCACTATTACTCCTGAGGGGCGTTTTCTCTACAAGCAGATTGGCCCCGTCGAGCGTCGCACTGTTATTGGCACTCTGATTCACCATGATGATAAATATTATATCGAAGTAGCCGGGCGCGAATACGAAGTCCTCTATGCTTCAGTGACTTATTTTCACCTACGCGAAGGCAATCAAGTTTCTGCCATCATACCCGCCAATAATGACCAAGCCGCTTGGGCCGCCGTTGAGGCTGCGCTCTAGATGCCGCGCAAAGTCCTTTATCGCAAATATCGTCCCACTACGCTAGCAGACGTGGTTGGGCAAAATCAAGTTACCGATGCCTTAGCTAATGCGATCAAACAGGGAAAAATCGGCCACGCCTATCTTTTTATCGGTCCACGCGGCACTGGCAAGACTTCCGTGGCTCGCATTTTTGCTCATGCTGTCAATGATTTTGAATATCAAGTCGAAGACAATTACCTTGACATTATCGAAATCGATGCTGCCTCTAATACCGGCGTCGATAATATCCGCGAGCTCCGCGAAAAAGCTATCATTGCTCCCACCACTGGCAAATACAAAGTCTACATCATCGACGAAGTACACATGTTGACTAAATCCGCCTGCAATGCACTGCTCAAGACGCTCGAAGAACCACCTGAGCATGTTATTTTCATCATGGCTACTACCGACGCCTACAAAATCCCTATTACTATCTCTTCACGCACCCAAGTCTTTACTTTTAACTTGGCTGAGCCCGCGACGATGTTCGCCCACCTCCGCCAAATTGCCGACCAAGAGGGAATCAAGATCACCGACGAAGCGCTGCAACTAGTAGTTCGTCGCGGTGGCGGGTCGTTTCGCGACTCGCTCAGCCTGCTCGACCAGATTGCTACCCTCGCCGACACCGAAATCACCGCCGAGCTGCTCGCCCAATCCCTCGGCTTACCCCAAGAGCAGGCGCTCAGCCAATTATTATCAGCTTACGCCGCCTACGACATCAGCAGCATTCAAGCCACTCTCAAAGATCTCCTCAACACCGGCATCAAGCCCGAGACTATCGCTGCAGAATTACTAGAATTAATTATCAAAGACCCTCAGCCCACCCAGCTCGATCTTTTACGCACACTCCCCGACGTACAGCCCCCTTTCCCCGAAGCCAAACTTTTGCTCGCTCTCCTCAGTAATTCCGCCGCTCAGTCCGCCACACCTACATCTACTCAAAAAATACAGCCCACCACACCTCCGCCTACTCAAAATCTACGCCCCGCCACACGCTCACCAGCACCAAAACCTCAATCTACCCCCTCTGCTACCGCTACAGCACCGGCCACAAGCCCCCAACCATCTACGCCAGAAGCTTCGCCAGCGCCAGAAGCTCCTACTGCCGCGCCCCAAACCACACCTACCGGTCCTTTTGACTGGCAGACTTTCCTGGATGCCGTCCACGAAGAAAACGACGCAGTCTTTTTGCAGCTCCAAAAAGTCGATCACGAACTTATCGACAGCACTCTCCACCTCTACCCCTTACAGAAATTCACCAAAAGCATCCTCGAGAAGCCCGGCAACAGCCAGATTATTAATCACAACCTCCCTGGCATCCCCTACGTCTTACACGAAGTCGGCGCCAAACCCGGCCCAAAAGATGAAACACTTTCGCAAATTTCTGCTATAATGGGAGATGTACGAGAATTAAACGGAGATACGCCGTTCTAGGTCGAGTGGGCACCAAGGTTTTAGTATCTCTAAGGAGGTAATCATGGAAGAACCAGCTCCGGCCGGTCGTGATGGACGCGTGCCGCCCCAGGATTTGGAAGCAGAAAAATCATTACTCGGTGCACTTTTGCTCTCTGACCAGACTTTTCCGGATATTCTCAGTATTGTGCAAGCCGAAGATTTTTACGAGCCTCGCCATATCGAAATTTTCCGCGGCATGAGCAATCTGTATGCACAACATCGCCCAATCGACCTCATGACTCTTACTGCCGAGCTCAAAACCCAAAAGACCCTCAAATCCATTGGCGGCTCCCCCTACCTCACCGAGCTCACAAATTTCGTCCCTACCGCCTCCCACGCCGACGCTTACGCTAATATCGTCGCCCAAGCCTCTTTGCGCCGCCGCTTAATCCAAGTCGGCACCGACATCGCCTCCGCCGTCTACGACAACAACGGCAAGATCGAAGAACTCGTTGGCGAAGCCGAACAAAAGCTCTTCGCCGTTTCCAACAAAACCGTCAAGACCGATTACAGCGCCCTCGGCGACCTTTTGATCGACGCTTACGACCGCATCGAAGAATTGCACAAAAACAAAGGCGCCCTGCGCGGCCTCAAAACCGGCTTTCGCGACCTCGACAGTAAAACCGCTGGCTTCCAAAAAGGCGATCTCATCATCATCGGCGCCCGCCCCGCCATGGGTAAAACTACTTTCGCCCAAAACCTCGCCTATAATGTCGCCACCCGCAACGGCGATACCAAAGGCGTCCTTTTCTTCTCCATGGAGATGGCCAAAAACGAAATCGTCGACCGCATGATTTCCGATATCGCCGGCGTCGACGCCTGGAAAATCCGCACCGGCAATGTTTCTGACGAAGATTTCGCCAAAATCGGTGACGCTCTCGGCGACATGAATGAAGTACCACTCTATATTGACGATACCAGCTCTATGACCATCTACGACGTCCAAAACAAAGCCCGCCGCGCCGTCCACGACCACAATATTTCCATGGTAATCGTTGACTATTTGCAGCTTATCCAAGGTTCCGATCGCTACAAAGGCAACCGCGTACAAGAGGTCACAGAAATTTCCCGCGGCCTCAAGACTCTAGCCCGCGAACTAGAAATCCCCGTCATCGCCCTTGCTCAGCTTTCTCGTGGCGTCACCGGCCGTGACGATCCTCGCCCCGTGCTCTCCGACCTCCGCGAATCCGGTTCTATCGAGCAGGACGCCGACCTCGTGATGTTCCTGCACCGCCCCGATTACTACAAACAAAACAACGACGATTTCGTCCCCACCAATATCACTGAGCTTATTCTCGCCAAACACCGCCATGGCCCCGTCGGCAAAGTCGAACTCTACTTCCACCCAGAATTGCTACGTTTCATGACTCTCGACAAAGAACACGTGGAAGAGGGATAAAATATAATCTTAATACCATTATATTAAAAACATCCTCCAGACTTTTTGATTTTAGTCGCGCTCAGCTATCATTATAGTTACGATTTTAAGCATTTAGTTGGCGCTTAATGATATTTAGTTACCCCTGTTATTTTAGGGTTAGTTGGCGAGTTTTATAATTTAGTTACAACAATTCCAAAGTTAATTTAACAATTTCACCAATTTAATTTTAAAAAATTTAATTTAGAAAAATATTTGTGGTATAATGAAAATGCAGAACAAGTTAAAATAATTTCTATAGCATAATTTATGCAAATTATTTGAGCATATTGATGGCGCCGTGAGGACCAACAAAAAGATGCTTAAGTAATTTGCTTAGAATCTGACTTGTTCTGCACCCTCGCGGTGCCATTTTTATTTCCTCTATTACTTATTTTTGGATTATAAATGGCGTTGCGAATGTATATATACTAATGATTAACTAATCGACGTGAGTATTTAGTTAATCACAAAATCCACAAAAAGGAGGGCGTGATGCAACGCAAAAGACGTAATATTAACTTTGGATATTTTTCTGGTTCTTCCGGAAAATCTAAGTTTAATAATTCTATTACTAAATTAACTCTTCATAGTATTCCAACGGTAAGAATGAGTGAAAAAAGTAATGAGAAGTCTGATGTGTGTATCAAGTTTTGTCCTATTTGTGGTAAAGAAGATATCTACCAACCTACTAGCGTCGTCTGGTGGCGCTCTCCTCATTGCCGCTCTAGCGAGCGGCGAAATCGGACCCGCGCCAGCCACGTAGTCATGACTCCGCATAGTAGGATTGGTAGATATCTCAAACTTCCACTATATATTATATGTACGCTTTTGCTGAGTTTTGTGGTAAGTGGCATGATGAATGATTTTGGCGGAGAATGTTATGCGGCGGTAAATCCGACGGCTTCACTAAGTGTAAGTAATCCAACACTTTCTACTACTGTAGCTCCTGGTGATACCGCATATCTTAGTAGTAATGTAACATATTCAGCTTCGGATATAGATAGCTATACATTACAAGTATCATATGCAAATGGCTATAATAGCCTGAAGTTAGATGGAGGAACTACTACACTAACAGGCGCTAATGGTACAAGTGGATCTAGCTTAGCAAACAACTCTTGGGGCTTTGCTTGGACTAATAATACTACCAATAATACTTCTACCAATGCCGGCTTAACTTATTATACTGTACCAACTTATGGTACTAATGGTAGTGGTTTAAGCACTGGTAGGCTGGAAAATGCTACACTACCAGAAAGTGCTAATAATACCTTATCTTCTACTACCAAAAGAATAGTTTTTGCCGCTAAGTTTGCCGAGAATAATACTAACTCTGGACATTATAAGACTGGCGTACAACTAAGTATGATAGCTACACCCAAGCAAGCTAATCAGCTTAGTGAAATTAGCACTATGCAAGAATTGTATAACCACCCAGAGATTTGTACCAACACACCTTTTCTATCTGGAAAAACTTACAGTGAAGAATATACTTTAGTTGATGATCGTACTTATCCAACCGGTATAAGCAACGCCTACAAAGTTAGAAAGTTTGGCGATGACCGGTGTTGGATGACCGAAAACCTAAGAATTAATAATACTACCCTCAAAGCTGCTAGTTCAGATTTCTCAGGTAGTGATATTGTCTTGCCTAACTCCACAAAAGCTAACTTTTTTAACGATAATACTAGTAAATATAGTTATCAATCTTACCTCTCTACTGCTTCGGAAGCCTCTGCCGGCGTATCTGGTTATTACAACTGGTATACCGCTACAGCTGGTGCTGGGAACTCTTCTGAAACTACAGACAATAAAAGCTTAAATACTTCCATCTGTCCTAAAGGCTGGAAACTCCCATCTGGTGGTAGCAACTCATCAACAAGTGAATTTCGTAAATTTGCCACTGCTGAATCAATTGCTAGTACTTCTGCTGGTTCCACTAAGATCCGAGATATACCTTACAACTTCCAGTACACCGGGCTCGTCAACAGTAGCTCCCTTACTAATGCTGACTACGGCTGCTGGTGGTCAAGTACAACCATCAGTGAGGACACCGCGTATCTCCTGGCCGTAGTTCGTACCGACGTCAGCCCCGGTAATACCAGCCTCGAGCGTTACCTTGGTCTTGCTGTGCGGTGTATCGCCCGCAACTAATTTCTAAACCCCTCGAGAGCAAAAAATAAAAACTAAAAGTGGGGCACCAATAGTTTTGAAACAGGCTAAAACTATTGAATGGGTATGGGGCGTAGTGATGGCTTTAAGACAGACTAAAAGAACCCTTAACCTAGCTAATAATTATAGGATTTACGCAATATTTAGCCAACAGGGTCTGTCGAGAAGTCATCACTACGCCCCTCATTATTCGCAATGTATGTAGCAAACTCATTAGTATCCCACATTTTTTTATTATTTCAGCCAGGTCCGTTGAAAAACCATTGCCACGTCCTCGAGCACATATCCCTATTTTTACCAGCGACTTTTACCAAACCCAACTAAAATTTCCATCAACATTTACCAAAACAAAACTTTTGCTTCCTGCTTCATTATGCTATAATAGTAGTGTGAGAAAAACTGCGTTATCACAATTCTTTCTGTATCGACATCGATATCAAATTGGTTTCTTTTTGCTAGCAGTTGCTTATGTCGCGATCCTTTTCGGATTGCCTTTGTTGGCGCCCAACGGTCTTTCCGAAGCCGAAATGCAATCCGCCGCTCATTCTTATGCTCTGGATATCGACGCCATCTTCCGGGGAGACATCGTAGACTTGCCTTATCGCGCTCTTCAAAAACTATCCATCATGCTTTTCGGCTTAAACATTTATTCGGTCAAGCTTCCCAGTATCCTCATCGGCTTAGTCCTAGGTCTACTGTTGATACTTTTGCTCAATCGCTGGTTCAAAAACAGCGTCGCCTTACTTTCTTCTATTCTGGCAGTTTTATCAGCTTCATTCTTATTCTTAGCCGGCTATGGCACACCGCTAATTATGTTGGTATTTTGGCCGACCTTGTTATTGTGGCTCGGTTCCAAGATCCAAGGCGTCACCAAACCCAAACCAATGTATTGTTTTGTTTTTGCTTTTGCCTTGCTAGCTTCAATTTTTACTCCACATTTAATTTACCTCGCCGCGTTTATTGTTTTGTTCGCACTTTTGCACCCGCACTTACGTTTCACAATTAAAACTTTACCCACCATTCCGCTCATTCTGACTTTGTTTATCATTCTCATGGGTCTAGCGGCCCTCACCGTAGCCATCGTGGTCAATCCAATGATTTTACCTAGCCTCTTATGGACACCAAATCTAACTATCGCAGACTTTATCGAAAACATCAAGGTTGCTTTCGTACCACTCTTCTCATGGAATACCACCCTAGAAAGCCAATTCTTATCGCCATTCGTAGGTCTCGCCTCCATCGCACTGGCAGTAATTGGTCTACTTTCTACCACCAAGGGTTTCTTCGCTTCGCGCAATTCTATCGCCAGTTGTTTAATCGTCTTTACTATTTTCTTAGCCGGCCTCAATCCCGAATCTGCTATTCTGATTTTGCTGCCGCTTTCTATCCTCATCGCTCACGGCTTCCGCTATATTCTCGACAAATGGTTCCGCCTCTTCCCGGATAATCCTTACGCTCGCATTAGCGCCGCATTACCAATTGGACTTTTCATGAGCATTATGATTACCGGCGGCATTACGCACTATCTTTTTGGTTATCATTATGTACCAATGGTCGCCGATGAATTCAGTAATGATTTAGCTCTAGTACAAGCTAATCTTCAGAATGGCGAAACTCTATATATTATAAATAATGACACCGCTTACAACTTTTTCAAAATCCTCGAGAATAACGAGGGGAAGTGCAAAGTCGAAAATAGCATCCCCGAAACGCAAAATCTACCGCAAAAATACGCTACTTTAGGGCATACGGAGATTCAAGGTAAGCTTTTTTCAATAATAACCTCGTCAAAATCGGAAAATTCTGATAGAATGTATATATACACTGGTATTCCTGTACCAGAGGATGAAATAATTACAGAGGAAAAGGAGTAAACATGGGTGCAACAATGGACCAAATGAAAATGTTGAATCAGTTGCGCAAAGCACAAAAGTCCCTTAAGAATGAAATTGTCGAAGTAGAAGCTGGTGATGGCGCCGTAACCGTACAGATTACTGGCGAGCTCAAAATCAAAAGCGTCAAGCTCGATCCGGAGAAGATCGATTTCAACGACATGCGCGAGCTTGAACACTGGATCGAGGATTGTATGCGCGATGGCTATGCCAAAGCCCAAGAAATCGCGACTGACAAAATGAAACCATTAATGGGCGGACTTGGCAGTCTCGGCCTCTAAAAAGGAGCTACCTTGATAGATAAAATTGAAATCAGCGGTAACAATTATAAAATCTCTGATAGTTTTCGCAAATACGCCACCAAGCGTATTGGTAAACTCGACCGTTATCTGCCTCGCGAATGTAAAAAAGATGTAATCGCCAAAATCGTGGTCACCGAAGTCGATCGCGCTCACGGCAATAAATACGACATTTCTGCCGCTATGGAAATGACCGGCGGAAAAGTCATTACCGCCAAAGACGAATGTTCTAACGTTTTTGCCGGCATCGACATTCTAGAAGATAAGTTAAAAGGTCAGGTACGTCGCTACAAGCTCGAAAACACACCGCATCTGAGCCGCAAAGGCCTCAAGAGCTTATTTATCAAAAAATCTTAATTATTCAGTAAATTAAGCAACACATAGTTTCTCTCAGCACAACTTTTTTCTGAGAGAAACTTAGTTGTTTCAAGATTAAAACGCTTTTTACCCAAAAAGTATTTAGATATGATATAATTAGGGGAGTAATATTTGTGGAGAAATAAAATAATGGCTACCAGCACACCGAAGCAAGAAGCAGCTGGCAAAGAAATTGTGAAGAATGCAAAATCCGAGCTAGCAAAAAAGCCGAAAAAGACGGCAAAACCAGCAAAAGAGAAAAAACCAACTGACAAGTTGGCCGACAAGACTTTATTAACTCATATTTTGCAGGGAATTTTTGGTGATGCTCAGAAAAAGACCCTCCACCGCATGTACAAAAAAGTCATGGAAATTGGCAAGCTCGAGCCAAAATACGAAAAAATGAGCGATGAAGAACTCCAAAAACAAACTGAAGCTCTCAAAAACCGCCTCAAAGACGGTACCGAAAAAGAATTAAACGAAATTTTGCCTGACGCCTTTGCACTCGTGCGCGAAGCTGCAAAACGCGTCTTAGGAATGCGCCCATATGATGTCCAGCTCATCGGCGGTATTGCCTTACATGAGGGTAATGTAGCCGAAATGAAAACTGGTGAGGGCAAAACTTTGGTCGCGCTAGCCCCAGCTTACTTAAACGCTCTCACTGGACGCGGCGCCCACGTTATTACTGTCAACGATTATCTCGCCCAGCGCGATGCGGGCTGGAATGCACCGGTCTACCATTTCTTAGGCATGAGTGTTGGCGTGATTGTAAACCAAGCTTCTTATGTTTACGATCCCGAATATGAAAACGAAGATCATGAAGACGAACGTTTCCGCCATCTCAAACCCGCTACCCGCAAAGAAGCCTACGCCGCTGATGTTACTTATGGTACTAATAACGAATTCGGCTTCGACTACCTACGTGATAATATGGTTAGCGAACCGCAATTCCTCCGTCAGCGCGAGCTAAACTTCGCCATCGTAGACGAAGTCGACTCCATCTTAATCGATGAAGCCCGTACGCCACTCATTATTTCTGCTCCCGCTGGCGATAATCCTGACGCATACTACCAATTTGCCAAAATCGCCGCTCAGCTCGTTCCGGAAGATTACGTCTTTGACGAAAAACGCCGCAGCGTTGCTTTGACCGACAAAGGTGTAGAAAAAGTCCAAGATCTGCTTGGCATCAAAAATCTTTATTCCACCAAGCATACGCGTCAAGTTTATCATATCGAACAAGCTTTGCGCGCCCAAGTTGTATTTAAGCGCGACAAAGATTATGTCGTTACTAATAGCGGTGAAGTCGTCATTGTCGACGAACATACTGGACGTCTGATGCAAGGTCGTCGCTACAACGAAGGCCTCCACCAAGCCATTGAAGCCAAAGAAGGCGTAGCCGTCAAACAAGAATCCATGACTCTCGCTACTATTTCTTTCCAAAACTTCTTCCGACTTTATCATAAGTTGTCTGGTATGACCGGTACTGCCTTTACCGAAGCCGAAGAATTCCAACAAATTTATTCACTCGATGTTATTCAGATTCCACCTAATCGCCCAATCCAACGTGTCGACAAAGACGATTTGATTTATCGCACCGAAGCCGCCAAACTCAAAGCTATCGCTGCCGAAATCAAAAAATACCATGACCGTGGTCAGCCGGTCTTGGTCGGTTCAGCCAGTATCGAAAAAAATGAGCTAATTGCCCGTTATCTCGATTCTCAAGGCATCAAATACGAACTACTCAACGCCAAAAACAACGAACGTGAGGCTGCCATCGTCGAACGTGCCGGCGAAAAGGGCGCTGTTACCCTAGCCACCAACCTCGCTGGTCGTGGTACCGATATCAAGCTAGGTGAAGGTGTCAAAGAGCTCGGCGGCTTAGTCGTCATCGGCTCAGAACGACACGATAGCCGACGCGTCGATAATCAGTTGCGTGGTCGTGGTGGCCGCCAGGGTGACCCCGGCACCACCCAATTCTTCGTCAGCTGCGAAGACGATTTGATGCGCATTTTCCAAGGCGAACGTATTGCTATGCTAATGGCACGTCTTGGCGTAGAAGAAGACATGCCAATTCAAAACAAAACCGTCTCTAAGACTCTCGAATCCGCCCAAAAACGCATTGAGGGCTTCAACTTCGACTCCCGCAAAAACGTGGTTCAGTACGACAACGTCATCAATCGCCACCGCAAAGTTGTTTATGGCATGCGTCGCAAAATTCTTGACGGCGAAAACATCCACAACGAAATCAAGCGCCTCATGAAAACCACCGCAGAAGATTTAGCTAAAGATAGCTCGCGCGTCAATCCAAAGTTCAAAGAAGAATTTCTAGAAGTTTTCACCGATACCGATCCAACACTTGTTGAAGAAATCGGCAAAAAACGCAAAGAAAAAGACCGCGTCAAAGCTACACTTGACGAAATCAAACGTCAATATCAGCTCAAAGAAGATGAATTTACTGCCGAAATCATGCGCAAAATCGAACGCGAAGTTTATCTCAAAGTTCTTGATACTTTGTGGATGCAACATCTCGAAAACATGCAACATCTTCGCGAGGGTATTCATTGGCGCAGTATCGGTCAGCGCGACCCACTTGTAGAATATCGCAGCGAGTCACAAAAACTCTTCGATGGTCTCGAAAAGAATCTCCGCGAAGAAGTCTTAAAGATTCTACTCAGTCTCACTCGCCAAGAAGCGCAAAGTGACCAGCTCACCGACGGCGAAGAATACGAATCCGAGCTTACCAAGATGGCCAATAGCGCCACTGAAAAAGGCGTTAACGAAATTAGCGCTGGCGAAAAAAGTCTTGACGATGAGTTTAAGGACAAAAAGACCAATCCTACCATCGCGCCATCTTATAATCAAAAACACAACCAAGCTAAGCAAAACCGTAAGCGCGAACGCCAAAACAAAAAGAAAGGGAAGCAATCATAAAACACTCTGTTGAAGAAGTCGTTCTGGCTTCTGGCGCAAAGGGA
Source organism: uncultured Candidatus Saccharibacteria bacterium (assembly GCA_964444615.1). Lineage (GTDB taxonomy): Bacteria > Patescibacteriota > Saccharimonadia > Saccharimonadales > Saccharimonadaceae > Nanosyncoccus. The sequence continues at coordinate 16,204 of CAYUHY010000004.1, forward strand.
TTACTGATTGACGTGCCAAATGCCAGCGTCATGAACACGAAATTCCAATTTCGTGCTGGCATGCGCTACGCTAAGCGCCCAGAAGTCTACGAAATCGCGCACATTGTCGAGCATCTCGCTTTTGGCGCTAACGCTGATTTTGCCAGTGAACAAAAGTTCGAATCCGAATTCACCAAAAACGGCGCTTACCATAATGCCTGGACTTCTGATTTTTCCGTCTGCTACGAAAGTGAATGCGCCGATTTTGAATGGGAGCGTATCATCGGCCTGCAACAAGTCGCCATCGCCCAGCCACGTTTCAATGAAGCTGAACTCAAAAGCGAAAAAGGCAACGTCAAAGCCGAGCTCACCGGCTACATGAATGATTACGGACGTTTACTCTGGCCCCGCCTCCAGCAAATGGTGGGCGCCAACGTGCCAGATTTGCAAGAACGCCTCAAAACTATCGCCAATATCGAGCTCAAAGACATCCGCGAACATTATCGTCGCACTCACAATGCTAATAATTTGCGTTTTATCATTGCCGGCAATCTCTGGGGCCGCAAGCACAAAATCATCAAAATGCTTAACCACTGGGATTTGCGCAGCGGTGAGCGCTTTAGCATTCCTGCCGACGATTTGCACGGCGCCGCGCCGGTTTTGATTCGTCGTAAAGACGCTTCTAACATTGTTTTTGCTTTCACCTGGATGATTCCGCGCAAACTCGAACCAGCCGAAACTTACGCCATGAGCTGTCTAAATCACATCCTCACCGGCACGATGAGCAGCCGCATTCTCGGTCAGGCTCGCCGCCAAGGTTTGGTTTATGGCTTAGGCAGCGATCTTAGTAATGCCTGGAATGATTGCTCGTGGGATTTTGAGGGCGAAGTCAACGCCGAAAACGCCGAAAAATTGTTTGATCTCATTCATAAAGAACTCAAAAAGATCCTTGATGGCGATATTAGCGATGAAGACCTCGCCGGAGCCAAATCTTACGCCACCGGCCGTTATCAAATTAGCGCTCAGACCGTCGGGCAAATTTCCGACTATTACGCCGACGGTTATTTCACCACCGGCACCATTGAAAAATATTCGCGCATGCCTACCATGGTCAAAAACATCACCAAAGAAGAAATCGTCAAAGTTGCCCGAGAATTCCTCCAAAGCGATATCAACGCTTTAGTCGCCGTTAGCTCCATCGAAAAAGCTCTCATCAATCAACTTGCCGAAAAGCTCAAGTTTGAATAAACCGTTTTGATTCTTCATGCCACAAAACCCACAAGCTCAAGTTTGAATAAACTATCCTCCAAGACAAAAAACACCTCACAAAAAGCCGCCCCGAAGAGCGGCTAAATTTTATGCTTATATTATCTACTCACGCATCATCATTAGCAATAGCGTCACTATACTCAGCATCGCAGCCCCACCAAACGCCATAATACTTCTAGTTAACACCAAAATACTCAGCAAATACACTACCCATATCACCAATTCCAGCATCAAGACAAACCAAGAGAAAATAGTATTATTTATCGCAATATTCAGTCGCGCCAGCATCGACATCAGAAAACAAGCCAAGCCAAATGTCACCAGAGTCAAAAACACCCAAACAATATACAAGACCAAAACTTGCATCATCTGCTGCTTAAAAGGGTCATACGACAGGGTCTCAAAAGCCAAGAAATCTTTTAGCCATAATAATATACGCATTTCAAACCTCCTAAAGTACTGATGCCGCTCCACCGGCATCTTCACTGGAGAAAATCGACGCAAAAAAGCATCTGCCTCCCCTTACTACCGTTATACCACATATTGCTAAAAATTTCAAGACCTAGCGAGAAAACTTGGCCTCGTTTCATAAATACCTTTTCGCAGGGGTCCGGAGTTACGACGAACTGTCGTAGGAGACGAGTAAAGAATAAGCTTGCTTATTCTTTCGAGACGACGCCCGACAGACAGCGTAGCGTGCGGAGTAGCGGCAGGACACTGTGACGACAGGCGTCCTGAACGCGCCCCAAGAAAAGTGTATTTATGGAACAAAACTGGAGAAATTTGCAAATCTATAACGCCAACATATCAAGCATTAGCGGGGGAACCCACACCCTCACACCCCTTATCACCGAGGTATTTTTTACAACATACCCTATTTTCCAGCTATTCCTTAAATTTTATGCTACAATATGGGTATGAAGATTGGGATTCTAGGATATGGTAAGGAGGGGCAGTGTGCTGAAAAATATTTCCGCGCACAAGATCACGAAGTAGTTGTTTTTGACCAGTTTAGTCGCGAAGATCTACCAAGTCTTAATCTGACTGGTTGCGACTTAATCTTGCGCAGTCCATCTGTGCATCCACAAGCCAATTGGTCCAGCATGACGCAATATTTTTTCGAACATTGTCCATGCAAGATCATTGGCGTTACTGGCACCAAAGGTAAAGGTACTACTTGTTCCATCATTACCAAGCTTTTTCAAGCTCTCGATCAAAAAGTCTGGCTAGTTGGCAATATTGGCACACCAGCATTAGAAGTATTAGATCAAATCAGCAAAGACGATGTCGTAGTCTACGAATTAAGTAGTTTTCAGCTTTGGGATCTCAAACGCTCACCACATATTGCCGTGGTGCTAGGCATTGAGCCTGATCATCTTAATGTCCATGATAGTTACGAAGATTACGTCAACGCCAAATTAAATATTACCAAATATCAAACTCCCGAAGATTATTGTATTTATTACAAACCCAACCCAGATAGCAAAATCATCGCCAAAATGAGCGCCGGCGAGCGCATCCCCTATCCAGGCAAAAGTGCCAAATTGCGCAAGGCTCTCGATAATCTAGCCATACCTGGCCAGCACAATCGCAATAATGCCGAAGCCGCTTTACTAGCAGTAGCCACTTGGTTCAAGATGAGCCTCAAAGATTTTCTCAAACAATTCTCCGCCGATATTGCTAATACGTTATCGGAGTTCGAGGGCTTACCACATCGTTTGCAATTCGTTCGCGAGCTCAATGGCGTGCAATATTTCGATGACAATTTTTCTACTACCCCCACCTCCCTCACCGTCGCACTCGACGCTTTTCCAGAGCAAAAAATCATCTTAATTGCTGGCGGCCGTGACAAAACCGCTGGACAAGATTTACCAGAAATCAAACAAATCATTCAAGATCACCAAATCGACAAGCTCATTCTCATTGGCGAATCCGGACACGAGCTCGCCCTCACCATTCCTGAGGCCGCAGTGGCCGAAAGTCTCGCAGATGCCGTCGCCCAAGCTCGCACCGCCGCCGAAGAAATCGCTGCCGAGCTTGCCAAAACCAAGCAATCCACCGAGAAGCAGCCTGCTCCAAAGCCCGCCGAGCAAAAATCTAAAACCACCGCTAAGACTACCACTAAGAAAGACGCTCCGTCAGACGAAGAAGTACCTGCTTCTGCCCCAGATGTCATCGTTTTAATGTCGCCCGCCGCCGCCAGTTTCGACATGTTTGATAATGTTTACGATCGCGGCAGTCAATTCCAAAAACTCGTACAGGAACTCCAATAGTGGCGGAAAATCTCAGTAAACGCCTCGGGGAATTACGCAGTGAAGTTGCCAACGCCTGGCAGAAGCTCAATCTTGACTCCAAAATCACCGAAATTAATCAGCTCGAACAAATTATCGCTAATCCAGAAATATGGGCCGACACCAACTACGCTCGCGAACAAAATGAGAAACTTGCACGCCTCAGCGACGAAGTACAGCCTTGGAAATTACTAAAAGTTCAAGTCGACGATCTCGACGAACTAATTAATCTCAATGACAAAACTCTGACCAGCGAATTAGAAAATCAGCTTACCATTCTCGAAACTACTCTACAAGAACTCAAACAAGTTTTGCGCTTCAATGGCAAATATGATCATCTCAGTGCAATTATCCGCCTCACTTCCGGCGCTGGCGGCATCGAAGCCATGGATTGGGCGAGTATGCTCGAACGCATGTATCTCCGCTATGCCGAGCGCAAGGGAATTAAAGTCAACTGTCTCGAGCGTGTCACCGGCGAAGAAGCTGGCATCAAGACCGCCGTCTACGAATTTACCGGCCCGAATGTTTACGGTCTGCTCAAGAGCGAACATGGTGTACATCGCCTTGTCCGGCTTTCGCCTTTCAATGCTGACAATTTACGCCAAACATCTTTTGCGCTCGTAGAAGTCCTGCCCATTATCGAGACCAACGACGACATTACGATTGACGAAAAAGATCTCCGCATCGACGTTTATCATTCTGGTGGTCACGGCGGTCAGTCCGTCAATACTACCAATTCTGCCGTGCGCATCACGCATCTGCCCACCAACACTGTCGTCGCCATTCAAAACGAGCGTTCACAATTGCAAAACAAAGAAAAAGCCATGGAAATTTTGCGTGGCAAACTTGTGCAATTGCAAATGGAGCAACACGCCGAGAATATCAATCAGCTCCGCGCCGGCGAATCCGCCAGCTGGGGCCAACAAATTCGTAATTATGTTTTGCAACCTTATAAACTCGTCAAAGACACCCGCACTAAATACGAAAGTAAAGATCCTGATGCTGTACTAGACGGCAAAATTGATGATTTTATTAATGCATATTTAGAAATGTTTTAAGTTTCTAAACTAATTTTGTAAAAACTTACCAACTTAGCAAATCTAAAAAATTAGTTCCAAGAAAAATTCTTCACACAAAAACAAAAGTAGTGTATAATAGAATTGCACGAACAATAAATTTCAAATACGTATAAACTGATTTGTAGTAATATATAATCAGTTCAAATGCGATGACGGCACCATGATGGGCTAATAATGCATTTGAACTAGTTTATACTTGGAAATTGTATTGTTTGTGCACCCCTCGTGGTGCCATTTTTGTATTTTAGTATTGCTCTATTACTTATCCAATACTAACTTACCATTTGCATAAAAATGGCATTAGAGTATATATACCAAAATTGTCTTCAGCCCTGGTAATCTTTTAGTGGATTTTTAGATTACTTAGGGCTAAGACACCAAAACCTACAAAAGGAGGGCTCGATGCTACACAATTATCAATATAAATTCTTAAATCTGCCGCGCTGTCGGTATTTAAGACTGGTTGTCCCATTGTGTAGCATTTTTGCTTTCTTGATGGGAAATGTTATTCTTAATACATTTTTTAATTCTAATAATTGTTACGCCGCCGTTATCCCTACCGCATCACTAAGTGTTAGCAATCCAACTTTATCTACTACGGTAGCCCCGGGCGATACTGCATATTTAAGTAGTAATGTAACATATAGTGCTAGTGATATAGATAGTTATAGTTTGCAAGTATCATATGCGAATGGCTATAATAGCCTAAAGTTAGATGGCGGCACTACTACACTAACAGGAGCTAATGGCACAAGTGGTAGCAGCTTAGCAAATAACTCTTGGGGCTTTGCTTGGACCAATAATACTATTAACAATACCAGTACTAATGCTGGACTTACTTACTATACTGTACCAACTTATGGTACTAATGGTAGTGGCTTAAATACCGGCAGATTAGAAAATGCAACTTTACCAGAGAGTGCTAATAATACGCTAGATTCTACTACTAAACGTATCGTCTTTGCCGCTAAGTTTGCTGAGAATAACAATAATTCTGGACATTATAAAACTGGTGTACAACTTAGTATGGTCGCCACACCCAGAAAACTTATTGGTCTAGAAAAAGCCAACACCATGCAGGACCTCGCTACCCACCCCGAATATTGTGAAGAAACTCCATTACTAGACGGTCAAAAGTACAGTGCTGAATATAAATTAATGGACAACCGTGCTTATCCTAGTGGTGTTAGTAATCAATATACTATTCGTAAATTTGCCGATGGTCGCTGCTGGATGACGGAAAATTTAAGAATTAATAACACTACTATCAACGCTGCTAGTTCAGACTTCTCGGGCAATGATATAGTATTACCAAATTCTGCTAAATCCGACTTCACTGAAGCCAATAAGTTCACATATCGCTCTATTCTCCTGAATGAAGCTATTTCTGGTTCCACTGGTTATTACAACTGGTACACTGCCACGGCTGGTGCTGGCACCAGTGATGTAGCTACAGATGGTAAAAATCTCGATGCCTCCATTTGCCCAAAAGGCTGGAAACTTCCATCCGGCGGCAGTGATTCTTCTACTAGTGAATTTGGTAAATTCACTACTGCTAACTCTATCGGTATTAACAGTACTGGTTCTAGCTTAATCCAAAATGACATTTACAATTTTAAGTATACCGGGCGCATCAGTGATGGCTCCCTCGACAATGGTACTAGCCGCGGCTACTGGTGGTCTAGTACGGCGAGCGATGGTGGCAACGCATACGACCTGAGAATACTCAGTAGCTACGTCTACCCTGGTACACTCATGTACGGCCGTTACAACGGATTCGCTGTGCGGTGTGTGATGCGCGATCCTGACCTTTCCGAAATCACCACCATGCAAGAAATGACTCCCCGCGTCTGCAATAAAACTGCTGTCGGCACCAGCAAAACTCTCACCGACACCCGCGACGGCAATGCCTACACCATCCGCAAATTCTCCGATAACCGCTGCTGGATGACCGACAACCTCCTCCTAAAAGGCAGTCGTACTCTTACTCCTTCTGATTCTGATGTAAAATCTAATTATACTCTACCAGCTCCATTAACTTCGCTCAGTAGTACGGATTTTTCATCAAGTAATTACTATATTGCTCAATCATATAATGCCAATACTGCTAATTCCGGAAATACTATGTACTATTCTTGGACTGCTGCTACGGCTGGAGCTGGCACAAGCGGTGTAACTTCTGGTTCTGTGGATACAAGTATTTGCCCTAAAGGCTGGAAACTTCCATCTGGTGGTAGTAACGGAGAGTTTCAAAAGTTTACCGCCGCAGAATCCATTGCCAGTAATAACGCAGGTTCTACTAAGGTTCAAGCCGCTCCTTACAACTTCAAGTATACTGGGCGCGCCATCGATGGCTCCTTCGACGGTGATACTAGCTTCGGCCTCTGGTGGTCCAGTACGGCCTATAGTCCTGCAGGCGCATACTACTTATACATAGACAACAGCGACGTCAACCCAGGTACAAACCATACCCTCGTCAGCCGCTATCTCGGATTCGCTGTGCGGTGTATCGCCCGCGATTCCTAAAATCTTAACAACCAACCCTCGAGAGCAATAAAAATATAAGTGAGGCGCCGATAGTTTTGAAACAGACTGAAAGAACCGCCTAGCTAGCATATAAATATAAGTATACCTAAATATCTAGCTAACCGGGTCTGTTGAAAAACTCATTGGCGTCTCACTTTACCATTTTTACTATTAACGTAAACACCAATACTCCGCTTTGTATTACAGACAACTCAATCAAAACCATCACACCATAATACATCATTAAATATATAATCATACGAACTCACTTTTCATTTCCCACATTGCGATTTAATCCTGCTTGTGGTATTATAATAATATGATTCTGCTTGATCGCATTACCAAAACTTACCCAGATGATGAGCGACCGATACTAGATAATATTTCTTTGCATATCGATCCCAACGAATTTGTTTTTTTGGTGGGTAAATCAGGTGCTGGCAAATCTACTTTGATCAAAATGATTACTAAGGAAGAAACTCCCGACTCTGGCAAAATCTTAGTTGGCGGAATCGACCTTGATTACGTTAAGCGTCGTCATATTCCACATTATCGCCGTCGTCTCGGCGTAGTCTTCCAGGATTATAAATTGCTCCCTACACGCACCGTTTTCGAAAACGTAGCTTTCGCATTGGAAATTGCCGGCATGAGCGGGCGCGAAATCCAAAAAACCGTGCCCAAAGTACTTGACTTAGTGGGTCTAGAAGCCAAAGCAAACAAATTTCCATCACACCTTTCTGGCGGGGAAAAGCAACGTGTAGCAATTGCACGGTCGGTAGCTCGGCAGCCAAAAATTCTCATTGCCGACGAGCCTACTGCCAATCTTGACGTCCTCACTCGCCGCGAAATCGTCGACCTTTTGCAAAAGATCAATGATTTTGGTACTACCTTACTCGTGGCTACGCATAATGAGAGTATTGTTAATAACCTTAGTAAACGCGTGATTACGCTTAAGGGCGGTCGCGTCATTAGCGATCAAAAAGTCCATGGTGAATATCGCCTTGACGACAATCCGCAAAATTACGACTCCAAAATTCTCCGGCCCGAGCCAATTATCAAAATCAGTAACGAAACACCTGCGCCCAAAGCGCCCATTATCCAAAAAGTCTATACCCAAAACTCTACTCCCGCTGCGCGCAACCCCAAAGCTCACACTAATGGTAAGCCCCAAGCTAATAAGACTCCAGCCAGCAAACCGAATAAACGCTCTGTAGTCACTACACTCAAGCCTGCTACACCAGCCAAAAAATACGCTCGCGATTCCGCCAACCAATGGTACGCTGCCGGCAAGCCTCTCCGCGCTGCACCCAAACTCAGCAAGCTCAGCCCCGCTCAGACCGTCAAACTCAAGCCCGCTCCCAACATCAAGCAAATTGCCAAACGTCCACTTGGTAGAACCAAACAAAAACGCGTGGTATAGGAGAAAAAATGACAACCAAAGCAAAAAGTAAAAAGTTTGTCAGCAAAGAAGCGCGACAAAAACAAAAAGAAAATCTCAAAACTCTAGTCGATAACAGCAATACCGGCAAAATGCGTAGTGCTGGGCGCGTTATGAAATACGGCGCCGCTAGCTTTACCCGCAATATTTGGCTTTCGATTGCAGCAACTTTAGTCATGACGGTGACTTTAGTCATTCTCCTTATCACAATTGGTGCGAGTCTAATTCTCAGCGCTACCGCCGATGCAATGCGCGAAAAAATCGACATTACGATTTATTATAAACCCGGTACAAGTCTCGAAACGCTAGAAAATATCGCCGACATGATTCGCACGGATCCAAATGTGCGCAGTATCGAAGTCGCCGATTCCGCCATGGAATACCAAAGATTTCTCAACGAAAACACCAATAACGAAGATTTGATGGCGGCACTGCAAGACGAAGAGATGAATCAAATCATGCTTAGCACTATGCAATCTACCATGCGTATCAAAGTCTACGATCCAGAAAATCTAGCTAACTTGCGCAATATCGTCGACACCACTGCAATTATTCAAGAAAACTTAGATCCCGAGTTAGAACCTACTTATGATGTCAACCAAGCCGAGATCGCCACGATTAGTTCTTGGGCTAATGTAGCTAAAAACGGCGGCTTAATTTTGGGTGCTATCTTCTTAGTTATTTCTATTTTGATGATCTTTAATACAATTCGCATGGCTATTTTCTCACGTCGGGAAGAAATCTACATGATGAAACTGGTCGGTGCTGATAGTAGTTTTATTCGTGGACCATTTCTAGTCGAAGCGTTAATTTGTGGTGTTATTTCCGGAATTGTCGCCAGCAGCTTAATTTACGGACTTTATCAATTCCTTGCGCCAAAGCTTACTAATTATGGTATTGATATTACTTCGGTGTCACTTTATATGGAAAGTAGCAAACTCGTGTTGGTTTATCTTGGCACTACCGGCGCCGGCATGTTGATTGGTTATATTTCTGCCCGACTTGCAATGCAAAAATACCTTAAATAATTTCCTCTACATCTTTACTTTTAAGCATAAGTATGATATATAATAAGTATGATGCAAAAGCACAAAACCATTGGCTGGAGAAATATTCTCGCTGCAGTATTAATACTCGGCGCGATAGTTTTTAGCCAACTTGTACTTATCAACACTAGCGAAGAAGCAGAGGCTTATCCTTACGGCTGTGTTACTCAAGCTTGTCGCGATGCAGCTGATCGCGCCAGCGCTTCCGAAGCTGCCGCCAATGCCGCCGCCGCCAATGCTCAGACTTTGGAAGGGGAAGTCGCCAGACTAAATGCCGAAATCGCCGCCCTCGAAGACGAAATTGCACGCAACCAAGCCATCGCCGATGATCTTTATTCGCAAATCACCCTCAACGAAGAAAAACTCACTCTCCAGCAATCCGCTTTAGCGAAATTACTCGTCAATATTCATTTTGAAAGCAACAACGACGCTATTACCATGCTAGCTAGCAGTAGTTCGCTTGGTGATTTTGCCGAAAAACAATCCCGTCAAACCACCGCCAAAACCCAAATCGCCCTTTCTGCCGAAGCGATTCGCGAACTCAAAGCCGAACTAGAAAAGCAGAAACAAAGCGTCGATGCCTTAGTCGAAGCCGCCGAATTAAGTCGTGCCGAAGCCACCAACAAACGTTACGAACAGCAGAACCTGATTGCAAAATACGAAAACGATGCCGATGCCTTTGCTCGAGATTCCGAAGAAGCTCGTCAAACCATGCAACGCGAAATCGCCGCCGAAATTGCTCGTTACAACACTGGTGGTGTAGTCGGCGAAGGTTATAATTCCTATCCTTGGGCTGGGCGCTGTCCGCAAGACAACGTCGGCTACATAGTAGTGGGTGGCTATGTCTGCCAATGTACAAGTTACGCCGGCTGGAAAGCTCAAGAACGCTGGGGTGTTTATATCTCCAACTGGGGTAATGCTTACAGCTGGGGGTCAAGCGCTAGTCGTCAAGGCTACGTCGTAAATGATATTCCGGCACCGCACACCGTCGCCTATAGTACAGCTGGGATTTATGGACACGTCATGTGGGTCGAAAGTGTAAATGCTAACGGCACCATCAACCTCACCGAATATAATAATACCGCCAGCGCCAAGAGTGGCTTACCTGGAGATTTTGGTGCACGCTACAATGTCAACCCCACCCAGTACCGTTATATCCATTTTGATCAAAGATTGTGGTAAAAATACATTTTATAAAGTTAACTTAAACTCAAATCACAAATTTTAGCGCATTTATATATTCGTGCTATAATATAATATATGTCAGACAAGTGGGAAGAGAAAAAAGTTAGCCTTGGTGGCGCAATTATTGCTGCCGCCGTTACTCTTGCAATTGGTGTAGGAGTAGGTCTCAACTGGAATACTTTGACGGAAAAGTTTTTGCCTTACCTTGGCTTTAATAAGCCCACTAGTACTGCCAATGCTATCAATTGGAATGAGCTTAATGAAGTCTATAATGCTCTGGGAGCTAATTATGATGGGGAATTAGACCAAGCTGCTCTACTTGACGGTGCTAAAAAAGGCATGGTCGAGGCCGTGGGTGATGTTTATACTACTTACATGAGCAAGTCCGACGCCGAAGAATATACCGCCGCACTCCATGGTAATGTCGGCGCTGGTATTGGCATCGAAATGGCTTTGCGTGATGGCTACGTCCGAGTTTTGCGCACATTGCCCGACAATCCCGCAGGCAAAGCTGGCGTCCAAGCCGGAGACATTATCTACAAAGTCAACGACGAAGACGTCCACGACAAAACTTCTGATTATATTGCCTCCAAATTACAAGGCAAGAAAAACACCAAAGTCAAACTTACCGTCATGCGTGGCAATGAAGAAAAATCTTTTGATCTTGTTCGCGAAGAAATCAACAACGTCTCTACTTATGTAACTTACGATGGTACTACCGCCATTATCACTGTCACTCGCTTCGATACCGATACCGGCACTTTGATCCAAAAATTCGTCAATGATGAATTTGAAAAACACAAAGTTAATAAAGTAATTCTAGACCTGCGCAACAATGGTGGCGGTTATGTCAGCGCCGCCAAAGATCTGCTCTCACTCTGGGTGGATGGCGAAGACATTCTCATTCAGCGTAGCCGCAACGCCAAAGACGAAATCACCAAAGCCAATCGTGGTCAAGCCAAACTTGCCAACATGGAAACTATCGTATTAGTCAATGGCGGTACTGCCTCAGCTTCAGAAATCGTCGCCGGAGCACTCAAAGATTATAAAAAAGCCACCATTCTCGGCGAACAAACTTATGGCAAAGGCGTCGTACAGACCTTAATCAAACTTTCTGCGGGTACAATGCTAAAAGTTACCACCACCAGTTGGTACACACCGAAAGGTAATAACATCAATGGTGACGGCATTACCCCCGATATTACCGTAGAGCGCACTTATGACGATATCAACCATAGTCGCGACCCACAATTAGACGCCGCTAAGAAAATGTAGCCCTACATTTTAATTTACCGACATTGCAGCACTCTAGATTCCGTGCTACAATCAATATATGATAAAAGTATATACAACCCAAACTTGTCCTTACTGTCACGCCCTCATGGAATGGCTTGATCAGCAAGGTGTAGAATATGAAGAAATCGACGCTAGTAATTTAGCTGACATCAATGTCGTACCCGTTACAGAAATTAATGGCCAACAAATTGTCGGTTTTGATCGTCCTGCCATCAAAAAAGCTCTTGCCGAAGCTAAGTCTACCGACCAAAAGTAACTCTCACACCCAATAATATCGAGTTTTTACAGCCAGCACCACGCTGGCTGTTTTGTAAAATATCTTTTTAGAAAATATCAATGCTTTTTACCAAAACCAACCGACCTCTTATGTAGAGACTTACCATTAATCTTCTGATCCAAAGATTTACCTTTGAGCTCGATTGCTTCCTGATAAATCTCTACAAAACGTTTCAAAGTACAGTTGAGATCATGTTTCTTGGCAATTTCCAAACTCGCTGCACGATATTTCGCCTGCAAATCAGGATTTTGCAAAATTTTCACCAAAGCTTGGGCGATCCCTGAAGTGTCTCGCGGAGCGCAAAGCAAACCATTTTTCTTATTCTGACACAATTCGCGCACTGCTCCTGCATCCACCGCCACCAAAGGCAAGCCTGTCGCCGCCGCCTCAATCAAAACAATCCCTTGGGTTTCCGTCTCACTCGCAGTCACAAATACCGTCGCACTGCGATAAATATCTACTACATCAGGTGGCATAATCCGCCCTAAGAAGCGCACACTTTTCTCAATTTGCAAAGCTTGCGCCAAATCCATCAATTGACGACGATCAGTACCATCACCCACAATCACCAGCTCAGCCTTTGGCACTTGTTCCAAAACTTCTGCAAAAGCCGTCACCACCTGACCAATACTTTTTTCTGGATCTACTCTTCCGACATACAATACCCGCGGACGATCTTTTTCTAAATGAAAATGCCTTAGCACCCGCGCACTTGGCTTACCTGTGGTAAATTTCGACAAATCCACCCCATTTGAAAGTGGTTCTACCGTCACATTAAAATGCCGTCGATTTTTTGGCACCAAATCTTCAATCGCTAGCTCCGTAGGCATCGTCGCATATTCCGAATGTTTCAAAAAACTTGCTAAATATGTACGCACTAACGCATCAAGCGGACGTTTAATCGGGCGCAAAAGTTTCACTTGACTCGTCAAATTATCCGGATAAGCATGCCCGGTACTTACCATTGGTGTATTATATTTCTTAGCATAACGTTTCGCCGCGATTGCAATCATTTCCGCAGTTTGATTATGAATCACATCCGGATGAAACTTATTCAAAGCTTTTTTTAATTCTGGATAAGGATCTATCGCAATCCAAATACCATGACGATATGCCAATCGCGGTAACTGTAAACCCAAAATTTCTTTACCATTCGGCACTTCGTTAATTTGATCCGGATAAAAAGGGAAGCGAATCGAACGCATATACATCGTCACCACACCATCGCGTTTGGTACGATGCTTCTTGCCTGTAAAACTTGGACAAATCACCATCACCTCGTGACCTTGACGCGCCAAACCTTTTGCAAGATTATGAGTAAACACCGCCACGCCATTAGTCATAGGATAATACAAATCTGAAGTAATTGCGATACGCATATGTACTATATTTTACCACAAATCTGAGTTTTACGCCAATTTACTAATAGCGACCTCGATCCAAATCCCGTTTTTTAATCGTTTCACGTTTATCATATTTCTTTTTACTTTTTCCAGTCGCAATTACTAATTTAATATAACGATCTCCACCCAAAAGTTTCACCGGCACTAGCTGCATACCAGCTTGGCGGGCACGTTCCAACATTAAAATCTGTTTTTTCGTAGCTAGGAGCTTGACATTACGTTCCGTATCTGCACCCAAAGTCAAATTATTCAGCCACAACTCACCATTACGAATCGTCACAAAAGCTCCTTTCAGCTGCACATGATGATCGCGAATAGAACGTACTTCATTTCCCGTCAAAACCATTCCGCAAACCAATTCTTCATCGAGCTGATAATCAAAATGCGCCCGACGATTCACCGTGACAGAAGCTGGAGTTTTGGACTTTTTCATAATATATATTATAGCATACTCTAGGCAAACCCCTACAATTATACGCGTAAACCCCACACATTCCTAAGCAAACCCCTGGTAACCACCACAGTTGTACACACAAACCTCACAAATCACACACTTCAACAAACCTAATGCACTACAAAACTACCCCTAAAATCCAAGTTCCATGCTATACTATCATTATGAAGTTAAAAATCTTTTCTTGGAATGTAAATGGTCTGCGTGCTGGCCTCAAAAAGGGCACTTTTCTGGATTTTATAGCCACTCACACGCCGGATATTCTCTGCCTGCAAGAAACTAAAGCCAAGCGTGGACAAGTTGAAATCGATCTTCCTGATTACACCGAATATTGGCACAGCGCCAAGCGTGCAGGATATTCCGGCACGGCCATCTTCACCAAACTTCCTACGCTTAGCAACCAAGATAATTTCAATTTCTGTCCCCAGGAATCTACAGATTTTATCCAGGATCAATACGGCGATCTTTTATGCGAAGGGCGTTTACAAACTTTGGAATTCAAAAACTTTTACTTAGTCAATGTCTACACTCCTAATAGCAAACGCGATTTATCGCGTCTCTCACTACGCGAAAAAATTTGGGATCCTGCGATTTTGCATTACCTACAACAGCTAGAAAAAAACAAACCGATTATTATTTGTGGTGATTTTAATGCTGCGCATACCGAAATCGATCTCGCTCGCCCCAAAAACAACATTCATAATGCCGGCTTCACCAAAGAAGAACGGCAGGGAATCCAAAATTTAATTGATGCCGGTTTTATCGATACTTTTCGCACTTTACATCCCGATGCTCAACGCTATACTTGGTGGTCGCACTTAGGACATGCTCGAGAAAACAACGTTGGTTGGCGCATTGACTATTTTTTCATTTCCAAAAGTCTTTTACCGCATCTCCGCGATGCCGAAATTTACGAACAAATTCCTGGCTCTGATCATTGTCCCGTATCAATTGAACTGGAGTTCTGATCAATGCCCGAGTTTGTCATAATAAAACAAAATTAGAAGTTTAATTAATGTTCAAGTTTACGAAAATCAATCCGAATTGGAGACCTAATCAATGCCCGGCTTCGCAAAAATAAATCAAGATTTATCCTACTGGCAAAAACAAACCCAGCCACTTTTTGCTGACTTAGCTTGGAATATCCCCGAACAAAAAACTGGTCATGTCTTAGTAGTAGGCGGCAGTGCGCAAAGTTTTGCCAATACCATGCGCAGCGCAGAATATTTAGCCAATCATTTTCCCATTAGAAATGTCGAGTTAATTTTGCCCGATGCTTTGCGCAATAAAGTCCCCGCACTTGCCAATGTCAATTTCACCACCGCTACTACAAACGGCGCTTTCGCAAAATCCGCTTTGCTGAATGATTATTTCGCCAAAAGCACCATGACTTTACTCACCGGTGAATTTTCACGCAACGCCGAAACCGCCATCGCGCTCACCGACGCTATCAAACAAACTACCGCACCAATTGTACTCGCTCGTGATAGTGTCGACCTACTCGCTTCCGCCAGTAGTCAAATTCTACAAAATCCCAATCTCTTCCTCATCGCCTCCATGGCGCAATTACAAAAAGTTTTTCGTGCTGTTTATTATCCACGCATGATTATGCTCTCGCAACCGCTCGTACCTACTATCGAAACTCTACACAAATTCACGCTTACTTATCCCGCCACCATTCTCACTTATCATCAAAACAACATTCTCGTCGCCTATGGCGGTAAAGTCTCCAGCACTTTGATTGACAATACTAATTACACTCCACTCTCGCTCTGGTCTGGCACCCTTGCCGCCAAAATCACCGCTCTTAATTTATATAATCCCAACCATCAGTTCGAAGCCACTACCGCAGCAATTCTTTATCAATAAGTTACTCGTGCTCGGCCAGTGCCATTTTATAAACTTGTAATAACGTTTGCATTTGTTTGGATTGAATTACATCCTTGCGGTGCGCCAACATCACTTTACTCATTTTTTCTACTTGATTAGCCGGCAAATTATCTAAAGCCATTACCATCGCCGCACTCTCCGGCCCATCCGCTAATATATATCCGCCCGTCGCCACTACTTCGCGCATACACGGATCGCAGAAAAACACCGGCATTCCCGTCGCTTCTGCTTCTAACAACGTCATCGCCTGCACATCAAAATTATATGACACCGTCACACCTAAGTGCGATTCTGCCATTCTTTTGATAATTTTCGGGCGAGAAACTTCGCCATAAAATTTCACTTTCAATTTATTTTTCTCTGCAAATCTTTTCGCGCGTTTCAGTGCATTTCCTGAGCCATACACATGCAGTACATAAGGCCGCTTCAAATTTTTCAATGCTTGCAGTAATGGCATAATCCGTTTTTCTTTCGACACCCGGCAATTCCACACCATTTTCAGTACATCACCATCCGCGAGCTTCCGCACTGGAAAATCCATTTCTACTAATTCTTTCGGAATCCCGTTCGACACAACCATAATTGGCTTTGACACGCCATAATGTTCAATTTTCTGCGCGAAATGTCGCGACGGCGTCACCACCACATCCGCTTGCTCCGCATGATTCACCACTAAACTCCACATTCTCGCCCGCGTCAAAGTCGGTGCTTGGAATTTATCGCGTTTTACCTTAATCGTATGCGGCAAACACATCGCATGTGCCGTATTTAGCACAGTAGCCGTCAAAAGTTTAATTGGATGCGGCATATTTACCGAAATCGCCACATCCTCGCGCCCATGCTGTGTCTGCACCAACGGCAAGTTAAATTTATGTGCCAACCTCACCCCCGCAATACTACAACTCGCCTCATAATGCACATGCACTACATCAAAACTCGCAAAATCCGGATATTTTTCCAACACAAACTTTTCTACCACTATCGGCCGCTTCGCGATCACTGAATCACTAATCCGAATTCTCTTATGACTTGGCACATTTACCACACCTTTTTCTTTTGCATCAAATCCCGGACAAAACAACACTACTTCGTGACCAAGTTTTTCCAATTCCGATTTTTGCGCCCGTATCGACGATGCAATCCCGCCATTTCCCCAAGGCGCATAGATATCCGTAAAAACCGCAATTTTCATACCTTAATTATATCATGAAACTTCCCCCAAACAAGAAAAGCAGCATAAAAGTAATGCAAGAATCATCACCCTGCATGTTATAATAAGATTATGAACAAGATTATTACCTATCGCACCGCCGAAAGCGTTTCACCAAAACACCCCGACAAACTTTGTGACCAAATCTCAGATGCCATCCTAGATGCTCATCTCAGAGAAGACCCTCACGCTCGCGTCGCTATCGAAACTTGTGGCGGACACGGGCAAGTTTTTGTCATGGGCGAAGTTACTTCAAAAGCTCAACATATTAATTACGACGAAATTATTCATCGTCTAGCCGGCGATGATATCAAGATCTTCACTAATATTGTCGAGCAAAGTCCAGAAATTGCTCAAGGCGTCGATACGGGCGGAGCTGGCGACCAGGGAATTATGATTGGCTACGCCACTGACGAAACTCCTGAACTTCTGCCTCGAGAATTCGTCTTGGCACGCCGTCTGAATCAATTTATTTTCGCTAAACATCCTTATGATGGCAAAACTCAAGTCACCATCAAAGACAATGCTGACGACTGGGAAGTAGCTTCTATCGTTGCGAGCTTCCAAAACACTTCCCAAAAAGAGCTCGCCGCTTTAGTGCAAACTTTTATCGAACAAGAAAATATCCCTGGTCATCCTGAGCTACATCTCAATCCCGCTGGCGATTGGAATCAAGGTGGTTTCGAAGCCGACACGGGACTTACCGGCCGCAAGTTAATCGTAGATAATTACGGTCCGCGTATTCCAATTGGTGGCGGTGCTTTTTCTGGCAAAGATCCATCTAAAGTTGATCGTTCTGCCGCCTATATGGCGCGTCGCGTCGCCGTAGATTATCTCAAAAAACATCAAGCGCATGAAGTTTTCGTACGCTTAGCTTACGCCATTGGCTATCCCGAACCACTCGAACAAACCGTGATCATTGATGACAAAATCGAACAAATTACCGGCTATGATCTCACGCCTCGTGGCATTATTAAACACCTCGATTTATTACGTCCAATTTACGAACCCACCGCACGCTACGGACATTTTGGCGAAGGTTTTGATTGGGATAAATAAAATAACAAAACTTTTCATCAAAACCAGCTGCTAAAGCAACTATCAAAATACCTGCTGAAAATATCCTCTTCAGTAGGTATTTTATTTTTATACTTAATAATAAAATAATAAAAATATCAAATGCAAATTCTCACCTCTTTCGCAAAATAATAAATATTAATCTACAACAACACTTTTTCTCTCAAAACATCTTCCAACCAAGGTGATTAAAATTTTTTATTTATTTTTTCATTCTTTTTTGCACTAAATTAAAGTGAAAAATTTTTGTAATTTAATTTTTAAACGTTTTTAGAGTCAATTTATTGCTGAAAATTTTTTGTAAATTATTTTTTCTTTCATTTTTAGAACTTTTTATTATATTTTCATATTGACATAACATATTACTTCTAGTACCATTGTATTAAGTTAATAATACAATAAGACAGTCAAACATTCATGGAATTTAATTTTACTAACGATCGGCCAATTTATCTTCAGCTCGTCGAACAACTCGAACGTTATATTATTGCAGGACAATTCTCACCCGGCGAAAAACTTCCGTCCGTCCGCGACTTAGCTTTTTATGCCAAGGTCAATCCCAACACGATGCAAAAAGCGCTCCAAGAATTAGAAGACAAAAAGTTGATTATTACTGTGCGCACTAATGGCAAGTTTGTTACCGACGACGAAAAATTCCTCCGCAAACAACGCGCCAATCTCGCCACTACCAAAATCACTGATTTCTTGCAAGAAATGCAAGAGCTAGGTTGGTCACGCTCCGAAATTATCAATTATTTACAAAATCTCAAAGGAAAGGATTAAAATGAGTAACTCACATACTAATAAATCCCGCGCCAAAACTCCGCCGCTACTCGAATACCGCAACATTACCAAAAAATACGGCAACCAAACTGCCCTCAAAAAAATCAATTTACAAATTCCCGCAAACAAAATCATCGGGCTACTTGGCAAAAACGGCACTGGCAAAACCACCCTTATCAAACTCGCCAACGATTTACTTACACCTACCACTGGAGAAGTTTTATTTTTAGGTCAAACACTCGGCCCCGCCAGCAAACTTCAAATCGCCTACTTGCCAGAACGTACATATCTCGACCGCAATATGACCATCAATCAAGTATTACAATACTTCCAAGAATTTTACAGTAATTTCAATCGCGCCAAAGCCGAGCAGCTTATTCAAGATCTCAACCTTGACCCTACCGCCTATATCCGCCACATGAGCAAAGGTATGCAAGAAAAATTACAACTCATTTTAGTAATGAGCCGTCATGCCAAACTCTATATTCTGGACGAACCACTCGGCGGCGTCGATCCAGCTACTCGCGACTATATTCTCGATACCATTTTAAATAATTTCGATGAAGGCGCCAGCGTTTTAATTTCTACTCATTTGATTGCCGATGTCGAGCGTATTCTAGATGAAGTGATTTTTATTAACGATGGTCAAATTATTTTGCAAGACGACGCCGATAAGTTGCGCACCAAAAATAATCAATCTATCGACGAAATTTTCCGCAACCAATTCAAAGCTACTCATAATAGTTAGAGGAATCAATCACTATGCTCAAAAACTTAATTAAATACGATCTCAAATTTATTTACAAACAACTAATTATTTTCTACCTCATTGTATTATTTCTAGCCATTATTGCCCGGCTCACTGATATTTCGGATACAAGTTTTATCATTAGGTTCATTCATAGATTTACTGAAGGCGCAGTATTTGGCTTTTCAGTAGGTATGTTTATTAACGCTAGTCTGCGCCTGTGGGCAAAATACAAACTCAGCATGTATGGCGATGAATCTTATCTCACACATACTCTACCAATTACCAAACGCACGTTATGGACGGCGAAATTCCTCAGCAGCGTTATCGTAGTCGTGACCAGTCTACTACTTTTTATCGTCTGTATTTTAATTATGTACCTTTCTCCCGATACGATTAATACGATTTCGACACACGCATCAGAAATCTGGCCAATCCTGATTACTTTTGTCATTGCAATTTTAGGACAATTCTGTTTTATCATGCAATGTGGTTTACTTGGCATTACAATTGGGCAACGTTTTAATTCTTACCGCACAGTGTTTTCCGTGATTTTCGGTTTGGGAATTTATCTACTCTGCGGCGCCGTCTTAGTCGGCGGAGCGTTCTTGTGGAGCCACATTAGCCCAGAAGTTAATGATATGTTAATTTATGGTCATATCTTTGAGAATATTTCCACGGTTCCCAAAATGATCGGCGCTATTGCCGGAGGATACGCAGTATTTATTACCGGCAGTTATTTTATTAATTATTATTTGCTCCAACGTGGCGTTAATGTAGACTAAAAAATTCATTCTTGTAAGTTGCACCCCCCCCCCGTGATATAATAAGAGCAGTTTTATTAACAAAAGGAAAGTATGCCCACCCAAAATGAACTGGTGATTCACGGAATTTACAAACATTACAAAGGTAATTACTACATTGTCGAAGACGTTGCTACGCATACCGAAACCGGCGAAGAATTAGTAATTTACCGCGGACTTTACGATGATGAAAAATTTGGTCAACAACATTTGTGCGCCCGCCCTAAGGAAATGTTTTTATCAGAAGTCGATCACGAAAAATATCCCGAAGCGAAACAAAAATGGCGTTTCGAATTGCAAAATATTAAAAGTAAAAACGAAAGGAAAGCTTAATGTCCGGATTAATTCTCGAAAACGTATCCAAAACTTTTGGCGATAAAAAAGTCGTGGATAATATTTCCTTAACTCTCAACCAACCTGGCGTCTACGGTCTCCTCGGCACTAATGGCGCCGGCAAAACTACCACCATCCGCATGTTGCTAGGTATCATCTCCAAAGACAGCGGTATCATTACCTGGAACGACGAACCCGTCTCTCGCAAAGATGTCAATTTTGGCTACTTGCCCGAAGAACGTGGCGTCTATCCCAAAGTAAAAATCTCCGACCAACTCATGTATTTTGCTGAGCTCAAAGGCATGGATAAAACTACCGCCCTAGATTCTATTCATAAATGGGCCGAGAAGCTCAGAGTTACAGAATATCTCGATATTCCTGCCGAAAGATTATCCAAAGGGAATCAACAAAAGATTCAATTAATGACTGCTTTGCTACACGATCCAGATTTAATTGTCCTTGATGAACCATTTAGTGGTCTCGATCCCGTAAACACGGACATCATCAAAAATATTATTATTGATTTAGTACGCCAAGGCAAATATATTATTATGTCTGCTCATCAGATGCACACTATCGAAGAATTTTGTAGCGACATTCTTATTCTCAACAAAGGCAAAACCGTCTTGCAAGGAAACCTCAAAGCTATCAAAGCTAGTTATTCGGCTAATCGTGTACAAATTGATACCGAAGAAAATATTGCCGCGCAAATCAACGCCGCCAAGCTTACCATCGAAAACGAAAAGAATCACCAATACACTATCAAAATTAATCATGAAACCGAAGCACGGAATTTACTCAACACGCTTGTAAAAGACAAAATCCTTATCAACAAATTTGAAATCATGAAACCAACCCTCAACGATATTTTTATTGAAAAAGTTGGTGCCAAAAATATTCTATCCACCGAAACACAAAGTACAGGAGAAGCCAAATGAAAGATATTTTCACCGTTGCGAAATTTACCGCCAAAGATATGCTTAGTCGCCGTTCTTTTCGCATTTCTACTTTATTTATTTTAATCCTCATCGTCTTAGGTTGTAATGTTCCAAATATTATTAATACTATTTCTGGCGGCGAAGGTTTTGAAGATACTATTCTAATTTCTGACCAAGATAATGTTTTTCAAAATCAACTTTCTAGGCTTGCAGAACAAGACACTAATGGTACCAAAATCAAAGTTGAAAACCTCGACAAAGAAACTATCAAAACCCAAATTCGCGATGGCGAAATTACTTCCGCACTTATCATTAGTAAACCCGAAGATAATCCTGGCTATAATCTAGAATATGTGGTCAAAAATCTCGCCACCGCCGGTCAAGCTCCAGAGACTTTATTACAATCTCTCAAAGATTTATATACTAATTTACAACTCCACAAACTCGGACTTTCCGAAAAACAAATCGCTTCTATCACTCCCGCAATTAATGTTTCCGCTGTGCAAGCTGAAGAAACCGAAATCAGCGGCAACGTCTTAGTGATGATGATCATGTCGATCGTACTTTTCTATGCGATTTATTTCTGCGCTTATCAAGTTTCCAGCTCAATTACGGTCGAAAAAACTTCCAAAATTATCGAAACCCTCGTAACCTCCACTAGTCCTAGCAATATCGTCATTGGCAAAACTTTAGGCATTGGCGTTGTCGGCTTATTGCAAATGATTCTTTTCGTCGCCACCGCGCTAATTAGTGCTAAACTTTTCTTACCCGGCGATGTACTAGCAACGGTCCTAGATATGTCTACCATTACACCATATCTTGGTTTCATCACGATTATTTATTTCATCCTCGGTTATGCTACCTTTGCTTTAATTTATGCACTCACCGGTTCTACCGTCAACAAACCAGAAGATATTCAATCCGCCAATACGCCAGTAGCATTGTTAAGTATGTTTGGATTTTACTTAGCTTACTTTACTCTCACCGATCCTACCAGTAGCATCAATCTTTTCGCCGCCATTTTCCCAATCTCCTCACCATTTTGTATGCCAATCCGCATCATGATGGGCATTGCGAGCGGCTGGGAAGTAATTATTTCTATCGCCGTACTACTAATTACAATTCTCATTATTGCACGCGTAGCTATCAAAATTTATTCCGATGCAATTCTTAATTATGGTACCAAACTCAGCCTCAGTGAGTTGTTCAAAATCTACAAGCAAAAATAACTCTTAAAAATATACACAAAACTATCATTCTGTTATATAATGGTTATAATTAAGTAAAGGAGAAGTTGTGGCAACTAAAACTAGCAAAACTGCGAAATCTGCCAAAGTAGCTCCGAAAGCTACCAAGACAGTCACTACCAGTACTGGCAAGACCAAAACTATGCCAGCCGCTAAACCTGCGTCCAAGCCGACGCCAGCACCAAAAAATAAATACAGCACTGGCTGCATTATCGCGTTCATCATTGGCGTGATTGCAATGATTGCGCTCGTCGGCATTGTGATTTATGGCTTAGCGCAAAACGTCAGCAAAAACGACAGCAGCATGGTTGTAGAAGATGGTGATGGCAATAAAGTCTCTACCACCTATACTAAGTTTATGGACGATCGTTTCCAAATCAAACTACCAAACGATTTCAACAAGCTCGACACTGAGAAAGTCAAAGAAGAATACAATACCGAAGCCGCTGAAGCCGTCTACGAGAGCAAAGACCAAAAAGCCAACTTCATCATTGCCACAGAAGACAGTGCAAAAGTTTCTAACGACCAAATCGAATCTTACCTTACCACTATGAAAAGCGTCTTCGCCGCAGCTGGCAAAGTCTTAAAGACTAATTACTACGAACATGACGGCCACAATATTGCCACTATGCAAGTAGTACTCGAAGAGGGCAAAGAAAAGTTCTTTGAAGAATTAGCTTTCTTCTCGCTAGACGATCAATTGGTATTATTCACCTTTAGTTGCGACGATGACGAACGCCTCAAATGGCAGCCAGTCAGCGACTATATTATCAAATCACTTGATTTTCTTAAATAATACCTAAATCAAGCTAGATTTCTTAAATACCTCCACCCCGTGGAGGTATTTATCAGACCATAAATCTCCTTATCATATTGATCAAATCACGAACACTAGAAGACAATCTATTCTTACTACAATTACACTCCTGAGGCGCAAGCTATGATATGATAAGAGTAAGTTATGGGAAAAGTCTATGCTGCGATTGATCTAAAATCTTTCTACGCCTCCGTCGAATGTGCCGAGCGAGGTCTTGATCCTTTGTCTACTAATCTTGTCGTCGCTGATGCAAGTCGTACCGACAAGACCATCTGTCTCGCCATCTCACCCAGTCTCAAAAGTTACGGTTTACCCGGCCGTGCTCGGCTTTTTGAAGTTAATCAAAAAGTCAGAGAAATCAATTGCACGCGTCGACTCCACGCACCCGATCATCGTTTCGTTGGCAAATCTTCTGACTACAATAAACTGCGCGCCAACCCAGCTTTAGAATTAAGTTTCTTAGTAGCACCGCCACACATGAGTCAATATGTTAAAGTAAGTCAAAAAATTTATGATGTTTATTTACAATTTCTCGCACCCGAAGATATTTTTGCTTATTCGATTGACGAAATTTTTTGCGATCTCACTAGCTATCTCAAAATGTATCAACTCACCCCCGCTGAGCTAATCACCAAAATAATTACGAGCGTTTATCAAGCCACCGGCATTACTGCTACCGCCGGCATCGGCACGAATCTTTACCTTGCCAAAATCGCCATGGACATTCTCGCCAAGCATGCCAAACCTGACGCTAATGGCGTACGCTTGGCAGAACTAGACGAAATCTCCTACCGCCAAAAACTTTGGACACATCAACCACTCACCGATTTTTGGCGTATTGGACCAGGTTACAAAAAGCGTCTCAACAAAAATTTTATGTACACCATGGGTGATGTTGCGCGTTGCTCACTTACTAATCCTGAATTACTTTACAAAACTTTTGGTATCAATGCAGAATTACTGATCGACCATGCTTGGGGCTATGAATGTGTAGAAATCGCTGACGCCAAATCTCATCAACCCAAACACAAAAGTTTGAGTTCTGGGCAAGTATTATCTTTGCCTTACGATTACAATAAAGCTCGCATTATCGTTGACGAAATGGCAGAAACACTGACTTTAGAAATGATGAGTAAAGGTTATTATACGGATCAATTAGTTTTGCACGTTTCTTATGATGTCAGCAGCATGAAACAAATTCATCTCCATCCCGACATTCCTATCACCCAAGATTATCATGGACGCGCCAAACCAAAATCCGCGCATGGTACTTGGCGTTTTAATAATCATACTAATATCATGGCCAAAATTAGAATGGGATTTTTAGAATTATACGATCAATATGTTTGTCCAGATTTTAGCGTGCGCAAAATTACTCTCTGTGTCGCAAATTTATCTTCCCATGCTAGCAACAAACCTCAATTAGTACAAAAGAGTTTATTTGATACTTCCGATGATTCACCCATTCAAAAATCTACCCAACAGGCTCAAAATCTACAAGCCGCACTCATGTCTATCCGCCAAAAGTATGGCAAAAACGCCATTCTGCGTGGCACTAATTTTGCTGATGGCGCAACTGGTCGCGTGCGTAATCATCAAATCGGCGGACACAGAGAATAATCATGACTACATCAACAAACTCCACCAACCGCTATGATGACATCATCAATTTAAAGCGTCCCGAGCTAAAACAATATCCGCGTATGAGTATTGCACAGCGCTCGGCACAATTTGCACCCTACAAAACTATTACCATCTATCACGATCAAATCGAAAACGCCGAAAAACATGGCTCAGTTTTTACAGAAGCTCAAATCATTCCTAACCAAGATTATCATGAATACCAAGAAGATTATTCCGATGCGCCCTGCGCCGATGAGTTCGACTGCTTCTATGAAGAATCCGAACTTGACAATTCCGATTAGAAAGTTATAATCAAAACAGTAGAAATTACCTTTATCAACCGAACGTAGAATCACTTGGATCTTTCTTCTTCAATTTTATACAAACAATTTTAATAAAATATTTACAGGAGTTTTTATGAGCAAAAAATCCGAACGCAATATTTTGATTGCCTTTTTATTAAATCTTAGTTTCTCGATCTACGAGTTTGTCGGTGGCGCTTTTACTGGTAGCACCGCCATCATGTCCGACGCCGTGCATGATTTAGGCGACGCCATGAGCATTAGTATTTCTTATTATCTAGAGCACAAAAGCAAAAAGCAGCCTGACGAAAACTATACCTATGGCTACATTCGCTTTTCTCTAGTAGGAGGCATGATTACTACACTCATCCTGCTACTAGGATCTGTCTTTGTGATTTATAATGCGATCGTGCACATCATTAATCCCGCGCCAATTAATTACGACGGTATGATTATCTTGGCGATTATTGGTACGATCGTCAATTTTGCCGCCGCTTGGTTTACCCGCCAAGGCGATTCGCTCAACCAAAAATCTGTTAACCTCCATATGCTGGAAGATGCACTTGGCTGGATTATCGTCTTGATCGGTGCGGTAATTATGCGCTTCACAGATTTCGCCTTAATCGATCCGATTCTTTCTATTCTCGTTGCTCTATATATTCTCAAACACGCTTGGGATACTTTTCATGAAATCATCAATATCTTTCTCGAAAAAACACCCAATAATATTTCGCTATCAGAAATCAAAAAGCATTTACTTGCAATCCAAAATGTCAAAGGCGTACATCATATTCACGTCTGGAGTATGGACGGATATCATAATTACGCCACTATGCATATCGTCACCACCAATCCGAAAGTCAAATCTGCCGTCAAAGCCGAGTTAAAAACGCACGGCATCGAACACGCCACCATCGAAATCGAAACTCCTGATGAGGCCTGCAACGAGGAAGATTGCCACCCCAGCACCAGTAGCAACCCTCCTCATGTGCATGCGCATAAACATTAATTTAGGTTTTGGGAAGTTTTAGAAACCTTAAAGATGTGAAAAAAATTAGGAATCACGGGCGATACACCGCACAGCGAGACCTAGGCAACGGTCGTCGTAGGCCGTAGTATAAACGATGTCACTGGCTATGTACAAGATATATGTGTTGCTAGCACTGTGAGCTGTACTAGACCACCAGTTGCCACTGTTAGTACTATACTTCAGGGAGCCATCACGGACAGATCCAGTATGCTTGAAATTATAAGGTAAACCTTGAATCTTGGTGGAACCAGCAGCGCTATTAGTAATGGATTCAGCATGAGCAAACCTCAGGAATTCTCCGTCGCCACCGGATGGGAGTTTCCAACCTTTAGGACAAATGCTTGTATCCACAGAATCAGAAGTTAATGTACTACTAGCACCTGCGCCAGCAGTAGCTGCAGTCCAAGAATAGTACATAGTATTTCCGGAGTTAGCAGTATTGGCATTATATGATTGAGCTTTATAATAGTCACTATTTGAGAAATCCGTACTAGTTAGTGAAGTTATTGGAGCTGGAAGAGTGTAGTTTGATTTTACATCAGAATCAGAAGCAGTAAGCGTGCGGCTACCTTTAAGTAGTAGATTCTGCGTCATCCAGCATTTACCATCGCCAAACTTTCTCACAGTATACGCTTTTCCATCTCTTGTATCTGTGAGAGTGTATTCAGCACTATATTTTTGACCAGAAATTAACGGAGTGTTAGTGCAAATACTATAATTACCATACATATCCTGCATTTTACTAATATCAGCAAGTGTTAGCTTTCTGGGTGTGGCTACCATACTAAGTTGTACGCCAGTCTTGTAATGTCCAGAATTGGTATTATTCTCGGCGAATTTAGCAGCAAAGACGATACGTTTAGTAGTAGAAGACAATGTAGTATTTCCTGCCGAGGTAAGGTTAGAAGCACTTTCTAATCTTCCGGTACTTAAGCCGCTACCATTAGTACCATATGTAGGTACAGTATAATAAGTGAGTCCACTATTAGTACTTGTATTGTTAGTAGTAGTATCATTAGTCCAAGCAAAGCCCCAAGAGTTATTAGCTAAACTAGATCCACTTGTACCATTGGCACCAGAAAGCGTAGTAGTACCTCCATCCAACTTCAAGCTATTATAGCCATTAGCATATGAGACTTGTAATGTATAACTATCTATATCACTAGCAGAATATGTTACATTACTACTTAAATACGCAGTATCACCAGGTGCTACCGTAGTAGATAAAGTTGGATTGCTAACACTGAGTGAAGTCGTCGGATTTACCGCCGCATAACATTCAAAACCATTCATTACACTACTCACCACAAAACTCAGCAAAAGCGTACATGTAATATATAGTGGAAATTTAAGATTCCGACTAAAACTCAGATATCTAGCCAACCTACTAAGTGGAGTCATGACTATTTTAGTAGAATAAGCACGATTTAGATTCTCAGATGATCGTTCAATTCCGCCAAACGGAACCATGAATGTTTGGCTGGGCCGGGTCGAAATCACGGCCCGCAGGGCTCGATTTCGAGAGGCCCACCAGGTGACGTTGGCGGAATTAACGATCTTACCACAAAAGGTTTCGGACGGAGTAGCTAAAGACTTCTTATTACTTTCACTCATTCTTACAGTTGGAATACCATGAAGAGTTGTATTAGTAATAGAATTATTAAACTTCTTTTGGTATTTTCCTGGAGATTTGGAAAAGTTACCAAAGTTAATATTACGTCTTTTGCGTTGCATCACGCCCTCCTTTTTGTGGATTTATGTATATATACGCGATGCCAATTTTATTATTATAAAGTAATAGGGAATTAGAAGATAAAATAATCCTCATAACAAAAACGGCACCGTAAGGTGTTGAAACAATTCGCTTTGACGATGAAACATCATTTTAGTGAACGGTTTGTCCTTACGGCACCGTTTTACTCGCTAAAATGATAGTTATTATAAAATAACTTATCGCCAAATTATAGTGCAAATTGTTTCAACATTCTCATTATACCACACTTTCCTACGCAAAAAACAAAAACTAATTTTTACTACAATTTTTACCCCACCAACTGCAAAATCAAAAAATCTCCCATCTATGCACAGTTTTTCTATTCCCGAATTGCAAACTTTGTGCTATAATAACAGTACAAAGTCGTAGACTTTTGATTTAACAATGGGCGAATGGCGGAACTGGTAGACGCGCTAGACTCAAAATCTTGTTCTCGCAAGGGAGTGAGGGTTCAAGTCCCTCTTCGCCCACCACATAAATCATCATCTTATTCGCTTATCATTAAGCGAATATTTTTTAGTCCTATAAACTCCTAAATAAAAAACAGGAAATCGGTTATTTGCTCAAAAAATTAATAACTAATCCGCAACGGCACAGAAAATCTCAAAAACTCACAACCAACTCATAACATCACTCAAACCCAACAATCACGCTACAACAGCGCGCAAAATCCCGCAAACGAACAGCCATCTCACGACCGTAGCTCAAAATCCAAAACTATTTTTCACTTCCGAGTTTGCTAAAGTTCACCGTCTTCATTTTTAGCGAAATCTTCCCAACTTCATATCCATAAACCTGCGCCTCCTTTTTATAATTCAAAAAGGCATGATCAATCCCAAAACCCAAAATCTTTTCTATCTCCGCAAAAGACAATGTATACTCTTGTTGCTTATTCTTTGCTAAATATTCCCAAAGCGGCTGATACTTACTCATCTCATCTCCAAAAAACTATTATATTCTTATTTTAACAAACAATTCCAACTACACTACACATAATCCATCAAAAATATCAGAAACCCACGCAAACCAACCTTACCAAATCCTTAACCAAACCAAAAGTCTAGCTTTTGCCAAAAAGAAAAATATGTTACAATAGTAGAGTATGGATTCAAATGACGGCGGGCTATCTCCATCTTCGCAGCAAGAAACAGCTGCAGAAATCGCGCGCAAGAAAGTGCTGGCGGTTTATTCTTCGGCAGTCGAAAATTTGAAAAAATCTTCCAATATCCCCACTAATCAGCCCTACATAGCTGAACGAGACGGTAATCGCTATATTGCACCACCTGCTCCTACCGTACACAATAATAATGGTGATTTGCTAAACGAAACTGATCTCGTAGATAACGATTACGAAAACGTAATTTCGCAACCATCTAATAATCTACCGATTGGCGAGACCGGCATGCTGCGTGATACACCAATTAACCAATCCTCTGTCAATGAGGAATGGCGACAATACCACTCAGCCTGGCAAAATTATTATCAAAATTACTATAGCGATTATTACGCCAAAGCCGCCCAAAACTATCTCGCTACCGAAAAATTAAAGACCGAACGCGTGGCCAGTGGCAAGGTGCAGCAAAAACGTCGCGCCAAAAGATTATTGCCAGTGTTCGTCCTTGTAACGATTGCGATTGTTTTTGCATTCTTGCAATATAACCGCTTAATTTTCGCACCTATCATGGCTTACGTCGCGCCGAATACCGATGAAGTCGCCAGCCATATCGAAGCTATTGACCCTACCATCACGCAAGTCGTGTCTCCTGAGCCGCGCTTAATCATCCCCAAACTCAATATCGATGTGCCTGTCGCTTTTAATATCTCCCTCGCCGATGTTAACGAAGCTATGAATCACGGCGTCGCCCAATTTATGATTCCAGGTGCCAATACTTTACCAGGGCAAGTAGGTAATCTTGTCCTATCTGGACACTCAGCGGGCGATATTTATAGCAGCAACCCTTACAAATTTATCTTTTCTGGCCTGGAACGTCTCGAAGCTGGCGATCTAATATATATTAACTATGAAACTGTCCGTTATACTTACCAAATGACCAAAAGCGAAACCGTAGAACCAACTGATGTTGCCGCATTGATTTATCCTACTGAGAAACCTATTCTTACGCTTATCACTTGTACGCCACTGGGCACCTCACGTTATCGTTTATTAATTACCGCCGAACAAATTAATCCCACCTACGAATATTCTTCAGAAGATGGGGAACCAAGCGATCCGGGTGATTATACTCCATCCGAAGAAGACAAAGACACCATGATGCCAGCTAACGAACCATCCTTCTTTGAAAACCTCTGGAATGGCATTTTCGGAAACTAATCATACCTTTAGCATAGTATTTTCGAGCTAACCATAAATTAGTTTTTAGCAATCAATAAACAAAATACATCAGCATCAGCATCAGCATCAGCAATCAAAAATCTATCCCCAAACTAACCATCAGCTAGCTTAATCTCGAATCTTCTCACGCGTCAGCGAAACAAACTTTTCGCCATTAGTTAAATAATAAACCCAACGATTATTACTATTTACCACCAAAGGATAATTAATTAGCTGATTATTTTCTAACTTTTGCGCTGTCTTCGCCAAATCACGCTTGTTCGTACCATCATAATCCCAAACTATAATCGATTGATCCTGAATCGCATACATCATACTATCATCAAACCAACGTAAAGTCTCCGTCGGCGTCTCATATTCATACAAAGTGCCAGCCCCCAATTCCGTCACCATATATTTCTTACCTTTGCGCGCCACCAAATATTCACCCTCCGGACTAGAAGAGAAATCATCCGGCTGTTCACTTAATTCTATTGCCTCTACTAACATTTTATAACTCGATAATTCAATCCCATCAGCACTATACGACGGCAACTTACCATACATAATAGTTAATTTATTATTTACCAACCAAGACATATAATCATCGCCATAGTATTCCGACAAAGCTACTCTTACTGTGGCGTCTTTATCAACTTTTGCTATCATCATACTACCTTTATCATCATCCCGAAAAGTACCGATAAGTTTATTTTTGTCATCTTCAGAAACATAAATCACCCTCGTACCAAGATTAGCAAAACTTTGTACTTTGTCTACCAAAACACGCGAAATTGTCTCATCGGAAGTATTGATGCGCCGCAACTGATTCTTTTCTAAAGCATACAATTGATTAGCTGTATCATCAATCATGCTAAACTCAGTATCTCCCAAACTAAACGTACGCGTAAGATTTAGGCTCCTCACTACTTCGCGCAGCCGCACCAAAATCCATTCGCTAGTATTATCATAAGTTACTTTTACCAAAACATTATTTTCGTCACGGCTCCACATTACTTGGTCAATACGACCATGAAACTTATAAGTATGCGAACCCATCGCCAGTTTTGGTGAATCTTTTTCTTCTAGCATTCCCCACAAAACTCCCGATACATCAATCACCGTAGTCTTAACTTCATCACCACGAATATCTAGAAGCTGCCAATCCGAAGACCCTTTCTCGGCATACAAAATATAATTACGTCGCGGCGAGGGAGAATAAAACTCAAGATTGTCTTTGGAAGTAAGATTTTTTGCAATCTCCGGACTACGATTTTGCAAAAACAACCTTGGATAATATAAACGCAACAATACACCCGCTCGAATACGAATATCATTACTCCAAGTATCATAACCATCACGATAAATCTCAATATTATGCACACCATCCGTCAATGAACGACTCAAATTCGTGCGCGACATAATTGTGTTACCATCAATCTTGACACTGGCACCAGTCGGCAAACTATGAATCTGTACTAAGCCTGATTGCTCAATCCCACCATTTCCAGAAATCACGAAGCCCATCGCTGCCAAAGTCGCTACCACTACAATCGCAATTACTGACAAAACCATACCAACTTCAGCAATAATAACGCGGATTAGTTGACGACGCTTTTTTTCTTCATAATCCATAACTTACCATATATTATATAACATCTAACCCTAAATTAGCAAGATGGCGCAATTTATTAGGTCTTCAGGAATCCTAAACACACTCCCAAAAAACATATTTATGAAACAAATCTGCTTATTTTCCATAATTCAGCTTTTATCTCATAAAACTCTGAGCAAAAACTAACTTGTGGATTTTTTATTATTAATTTGTAATTTTGCTCTTGCTTTTTCATAGTACTTAAAGTTATAATAGTAATAAGCAAAAACGTGATGAGGAGTGATTGATGGCTAAAATACAACTTGGTACGGGTTCATCTAGTGCATCTTCGCACCGCTTGACCCAATCTTCACAGACTTTGAATCGGCGTTATGTAGGACGTCCGAGCAATTTGGCTATCGATGAAGCAGCTCAAAATCTATCTACAAACTCTCCAGCCCCTAGTAGTGCTCCGTCACGCTTAGTTAATTTACGCGTACATGCTGCTGACTTGCAGCAATTACAGGCTCAAAATACTATGCCCGAACCAGTAGCAAATGCTAATACTTCACCCACTCAGATCGTTCCTCGAGTTGTCGAATTCGGCGCCAGTACAGCAGAAGTCGCACCCACCACAGCACAAAATCCTTCTATCGACTTAAATCAAATTGTCCCACCTGAAGAGATAGTGGACCAACCAGTTTATTCTGAACCACCCGTGCAAGAAAGCATGATGATGGTAGCTACTAGCGTTACTTCTGATGCACCTAATTATCATACTCCGTCTAGCGAAGTAGATACTCAGACTCTTGCCATGAGCATTGCTGCCGATTACGCTGCAGCTAGCTTCGATGCTTCCGTCAATAATGAGGTCGTAGCCTACAATAGCACACCTGCCAACGATACTTCCATTGATGCTATCGCGCAAGCCGCTTCCGAAGCAATTGCCGCTATTCGTACCGCTACCGATCCAGAAGAAGTTGCAGAACAAGTTGCTTCTTTGCAAGCCTTCGCAAACAACATCAAGGCTTCTTCTGCTGCACCAGAAATGCTAGAACTCAGCGACACTATCGAAAAATTCGTTAGTGTAGCTATGAAATCCAGCAAAATTCAAGCTGAAGTTGAGAAAAAGACCAAAAAGACAGTTAAATCCAGCAAACCAGCGGTCAAAGTCACTCCGCACGCTACCACACCAAAAGCCATGCCTCACCCTACTACAGCTACCAAAACCGCTACTCGTCCTGTTGCACGCCCTAGCCGTCCTGTCTCCAAACTCCGCCCCACTAGCCGCCGCACAAAAGTTACACCTAAGCTAGTTGCTGACGAAGACCAAGCTCTGCGCAACGCCTTACGTTCAGTCGCCGACATGGATGGCGAACCGTCCACTAGCACCAAAAAGACCAGTAAAAAAGTCCAAAAAACTGGTAGCGGCAAGCGTTTCGTCTTAGCATTTATCTGCGCTGCTGCTTGTGTCGCCGCTGTAGTTTACTTCGTGGGCTCAAACATTCCTGATATTTCCGTCAAAGTTGCCGCCATGCAAACAGGCATCGAAGCTTCCTGCCCGTCTTATATCCCCCGCGATTTTTCTCTCAGTGATATTAGTTCCGAAAATGGCAAAATCATCCTTTATTACAAAGGTCCCGATCAAGCCGCCTTCAATCTCAGTGAAGAAAAATCCTCTTGGGACAGCACCGCTTTACTTCGCAATTACGTTGAGCCAAGCTGGCAAGACAATTATACAACCACGCACGAGCAAGGCGTCACTGTCTATATTTCTGGTGCGAATGCCGCTTGGGTTAACGGTGGCATCCTCTACAAAATCAATTCTTCTACCTCCAATAGTTTAACTAAAAAACAATTACGCAATATTGTCACCTCATTATAATAGTGCTATAATATATAGCATGACAGAAAACACAAGAACTCGCTTTGCACCTAGTCCTACTGGCTATATCCACATTGGTAACGTACGCAGTGCAATTTATCCTTATTTAGTCGCCAAACAAAACAATGGCACTTATATTTTACGTATCGAAGACACCGATCAAGCTCGCTATGTCGACGGAGCCACCGAACTCATTGAAGACACCCTGAAGTGGCTGGGCCTGGATTGGGACGAAGGTCCAGAAGTCGGTGGTGATTACGGTCCTTATTTCCAAACTGAGCGCAAATCTCACTATCTAGAATGGGCCAAGAAACTTATCGCCGCCGGACGCGCTTATGCCGACGACACTACACCCGAGCAAATCCAAGCTTATCACAACGAATGCAACGCCAAAAAAATTCCTTTTCTATACCGCAATTATCGCCCCGAAAACCCTCCCGAGTGGCGTGAAGGTTTGCCGATTCGCTTCAAAGCGGATCCTAAGCCTCGTCAATGGCACGACGAAGTCATGGGCGACCTAAAAGCTGGCCCTGAAGTACAAGACGATATTATCCTCATCAAAGCCGACGGCCTACCTACTTATAATTTCGCCCATATTATTGATGATGCCGAGATGAAAGTTAGCCACATTATGCGTGGCGTCGAATATCTTCCTAGTACACCTAATTATTTAGCTATTTATGAAGCACTTGGTATCGACACGCCCAAACTTGTCTCTTTACCACATATCCTCGCCCCCACCGGCAACAAAAAACTTGGCAAACGCGACGGCGCTAAATCCGTTACCGAATATCGCGAAGACGGAATCCTCGCAGAAGCCTTACTAAATTATCTTGCTTGCCTAGGTTGGAATGATGGCACCGAACAGGAAATCTATACCAAAGACGAGCTCATCAAGAACTTTTCTCTCGATCATATTCAGACTTCCGGCGCACGTTATGACGAAACTAAACTACTCTGGATGAATGGTCAGTGGATTCGTAAAATCGCCAACGAGCAGGGAATTGACGCGCTTTATGCTCGTGCCAAAGAATTCTGGCCCGCCAGTGCCGCAGATTACGATGATCAATATCGTAAAGCCGTGCTGAGTATTATCTACGATCGTCTTAAATCTCTATCCGATTTGCGCGAAATGACTACTTATTTCTTCCAAGATCCCGAAATCGATCTAAACCTAATTACTGATAATAAATTCCTCAAAAAATTTAGTGAAGAAGAAATTTCTACCATGCTCCAGCAAACCGTCACCAAGCTAAAAAAGCTCGATGATTGGTCTGAAGATAATCTCCAAAACGCCCTCAACGAATTACTCACCGAAACCAATAAAAAACCTGCCGAACTTTTCTCTGCCATCCGCATTGCTTTGTCCTATGCACCATTTAGTCCAGCGCTCCATCTCACTATGCACGTTTTAGGCAAAAACACTTCCTTAGCTAGATTACAAAACACTATCACGGCCTTGGAGAACGATTAATGCAACGTTCGGGTGGCGCACAAAAATCACACAACCAAAACAAATTTATTCCCATTCTGGTAATAATTATTATCGTCGCTTTGATAGCTGGAGGAATTTGGTGGTTTTTCCTCAAAGATTCTAATCAAATCAATCATATTTTTGGCAATGACGAAACTCCTACCAAAATCTACAGCAAACTTACCGGCCTAGAAATATCGGACGACAATATCAATACAGCACCGACTTTTTGCGTCCAAATTTCCAACGGTAGTACCGATGGCGCTCGCCCTCAAGTAGGTTTGCGCGAAGCCGCTGTAGTTTTTGAAGCCATTGCGGAATCCGGCATCACTCGTTTTGCCGCTATCTATCAAGAACCGCCCGTTATGATTGGCGCCATTCGTTCACTGCGTCCGTATTATTTAGATTGGGATACGCCGTTTGATTGTACTATCGTACATGATGGCGGCTCGGATGAAGCTCTCGCCGCGCTTGCAAAAGGGAATCATCGTAACTTGGACGAAGATTTCCAATATATGTGGAAGACAGATTATATCAACGGCGATTATCGCTACTGGAACAATGTTTTCACTTCTGGTCAATTGTTAAAAGAATTTAACCAAAAGCATAATTATCAGAAATCTAATCCCAAAGTCTTTCCTAGACTAACTCCCGGCCAAATAGCTGATTATCTTAATCAAGAAGATGACACCACAACTACCGCAAATTCTATTCACATTAGTTTTACTAACTTAGCGGATTATAATGTCATCCTCAAATACGATCCTGCTACCAATACTTACCAACGTTTTAACGAACATAATACAAACGGTACAATTACGGAAATTCCGCATCAGGTCTACACTTGTGCCAATAATATTACTAATCCACCCGATGGCTGCACCCTTAAACAAGTTACACCTAGTGCTATTGCCGTGATGCACGTTCAAGAAAATACCATGCCCGATAATTATCATGAAAATATCCAGACCATCGGTCAGGGCAAAGCTACAATCTTCCAAAACGGTACTGTCGTCAAAGGTACTTGGCAAAAACAAAATCAAGCCAGTCAAATCGTCTTCCGCGATGAAAATAACACCGAAATTAGTTTCACACCCGGACAACTCTGGATCGCCGCTGTACCACAATTTGGCTCTCTACGCTATGAGTAAAAAATTTCGGGCTTCACTTTTGTAGCAAACTATGATAAAATATAAGTAGATTTTGGTTCCGTCGTCTAGTGGTCTAGGACGTCTGGTTCTCATCCAGAAAATCGCG
>CAYUHY010000005.1:0-46521 GCA_964444615.1 uncultured Candidatus Saccharibacteria bacterium
TTGGAGAATACACCTGCGTGTATTCTCCAACACCTAGGTCCTTACCTTAATATCATTTCTTCATCATCCACTTCCCCCATGCGGATTGAGAGGTGTCGGACGTAAGCCACCGGCATCTCTCAGTAGGGGGCTGTAGGGCGGGTGGGAAGTATTTGTTTGCGAGATTTTTTGTTTTTAAATCAAAATTAATGTTCCTGATGGTGATAAGATTGATATCTTGATCAAGATCAGGAAACATTAATCAAAAAGCTTATTTTAATTATACCGTATAACTACGGCAAAGTAAAGCGTTTTGTAAAAAACTATGGCTTGAATTAAAGTCATACACCCACATCAGAATATTGTTGCCTGCAAATTAAATTATTTATGTGAAGATTAGTGTTTGCTTCGCCTGGACAGGTGGGTGAGGGTTTGATATAATAAGGTTATGTTTGGGAATTTGTTGAGTGGGCGCAGCCAAAAAAACGGCAGTCGCGAAGACGGTCAGAAATCTAGTTGGAAAAGTGGCGTTGGCTTTGGTCGTAAAAAAGGACAGAAGCAGAGCCAAAGCGCAAAAGATAAAAAATTACAAAAAGTGCAGGCGCAGCTGGATGAACAGATGCAGAATCGGATTATTGCTTATTTTGCGAATGGGCAGAAGATGGAGCTGGTGCCGGCGGGCGCAGTGGAGGTGACGCCGATGCAGCGGGAGAAAGTTACGCAAGAATTACAGGAGCGGAAAATATCGGCGCGGGAATTGGAAAAGTTTTTGTTGCAGATTTTGTCGCCGATGCAAGATTTGGAGACGAATTTGCCGGGGATTTTCCAGCGAATTATTGCGAATGTACGGGAGAAGCAAATTTTGGCGGTGGCAGCAGGTTATAATGCTAGCAACTGGGAAAAGTTTGGGCTGGAGGATTTGAAAAATTGGTTGATTAAAACTACGCCTACGAATTATCAGACGCCGATTGGTTTTGCGAGTTTCCGGACGCAGTTTTTGGAGGGCATTAAGGATCAGGCGACGCTGGAGCAATTGGATGAGTATATTCAGGCGATGGATGATTTGGAGCGACAATTGTACGATCAGCGGTTTGCGTATTATCAGCAGATGCAACTTTTGGCGCGTCCGGTGGTAGAGGAAACGCCGACTGAGGCGACGGAAACTTTGGAAGATGGCCCGGCTTTGCAGGCGATTATTGCCGAGGAGCAATCTCAGCAAGTGGTTGCGCCGGTGGAATCGCAACCAGTAGTTGCGGCGCCAGCTACGAAGACGTCAACGATGACGCCGATTGCGCCGGAACGCAGTAATAATATTCTAAGTCAGAGTGTGATTGAGGCGGATTCGTGGGTGCAGGGTGGCGTAGAATATCGTTTGAGCACGGCGAACTTGGTGAGCGGTGGTCTTGCGCCGACATATTTGACGAATCTAGATGGTAGGGAAATTGCTTTTTCTGTGCCGTTTACAATTAGCGATGGTAGGGGCGTGATTATTGGGTATGTTTTGGATAATAACGTTGCGAAGGTGCGGAGCTTTTATTTGAATCCGCGAACGGGTTTGTGGCATTATGCACCGGAAATTTTCCGGGGAGCGCGCGGTGAGGGAATGGGCCGGATTGGTGAAGGGTATGGCCTGGAATCGACGATGTTGCCGGTGGTGCTGCAGGATCAGCTTTCTGATTTGGTGAAGACGCAAGGATTTGCGGAGATTACGACGGTGAATCCGGATTTTCTCTTTGCGGGTACAGCGATGGCATATAACTCGCAGCAAGAATATCGAGATTTGTTGATGCAGGGCAAAGCGCGCGGGGATTTTTATAAGGAAATTGACCGTGAGCCGATCAATCGAAGTTGGCAGCCGCGGGGCAATGCCAAAAATGCGCCGCAGTTGATTTCTGTGAATATGAATTTGGCGCCAGATTTCCAACAGCTTTTGGGGCAGTTTGCGACTTATTCTTCGTTGGTGGGGCAAGTGGCGGCGAATTATTATCCGGCTCGTGATGAGCAAGAGTTGTGGCTGTTTTGCAGTGACGAGATGGGTCGGTCTTGGGTGGGAAATATCGAGCTGGTTTCTTCGGTGACGACAGTGGGGTGTCGACGTGATTGGTTGCAGGCGGGCGATATGGTGACGCCGCTCTATGAGCATAGTACTAAGGCTGGTAATTATGGTGATCCGAGCGATACGCGCAAAGGTTTGGTGGGGATGTGGAATCAGTATTTGAGTAAGATTCCGGTGATCCAAGAATATGTAGCGCAGCGGAAGCGGTGACTGGAATGGATTTTTGAAGTGATGAGCTGGTAGTAAATATCCCCCGGATAATCCGGGGGCTTTCTGATAACAGTAAAAATACAGCAGAGGGTGCTGTATTTTTACTTTATATATTATTATTTGGGTATTATTTGTGGCCGAGGAGTTTCTTTTTGGCTTTGGCAGTTTCTTTTTTGGCATCAGCTTTGAGCCGAGAAACTTTTTTTGAGGCATCTTTTTTGAGTTTGCCTGCTTCGGTTTTGGTCTTCTTGAGACCTTTTTCTAAATCTTTGCCGACTTTGGCCATATCTTTTTCTAATTTCTTTTTGGTTTTGTCTAATGACATGTATGCCTTTCTATAAGTTTATGTTTATATGATAGCACTTTTGGCGGGGATTGAAAAGTGTGATGAAGCGAATTGGTTTGGTGTTATTATATATATTAATATATTAGAATCAAAATTGCCTTATCTCGAAAGAATTAAGGTAACTCATA
Organism: uncultured Candidatus Saccharibacteria bacterium; assembly: GCA_964444615.1. Taxonomy (GTDB): domain Bacteria; phylum Patescibacteriota; class Saccharimonadia; order Saccharimonadales; family Saccharimonadaceae; genus Nanosyncoccus. Next base: position 2,720 of record CAYUHY010000005.1, read on the forward strand.
TTCCTAAACTTGTTTTATTGAAAATTCTGAAAATGTCTATACTTTTCGTCCGATTTGGATTTGCCTGTCGATTTTAATTAAAGTTTTTGGATATGGTTGGAATAGCGACATTTTGGTATACCCGACAGGATGAAAATGCGCGCCGTCGTCCTGCGGACCGGGCGCATAACGAACTTATTGCTACGCAATTCGGTTTAAATCATGTCACGACACTTCATCAACAAAAATAAACTCCATGCGGAGTTTCTGTTTGTTGATATGGTACACCCGACAGGATTCGAACCTACGACCTTTTGCTCCGCAAGCAAACGCTCTATCCAGCTGAGCTACGGGTGCACACTGACTTTTCCTTGTATGTGAGCATATGCGCAATTTCGTAAAATCACTCAGATGCCCACTATAACAATGAAAATGAACATTACAGTTACCTGTAACATCATCATTATAGCACATTTTTTCTATTTAGGGTAGACCTAAAACGTAAATTAGATGTAAATTTTTGAATTTTACTTAGAAAAAGTCAAAATTATCGTAAAAAATGTCGTTATCTGAAAAAATTGTGTTACAATAGGGGTATGAAAAATACCGCGAAGCTTTCAGGAGGTCAGACAAGATTACGTTTAGGGAGAGCCAAGGTGAAGCTTTTGGCGTCTTATTATGGTCATCCGGCGCGAGATTTGCGTCTGATCTGTATTACGGGTACCAATGGTAAGGCGACGGTGGCGCATTTTGTGCATGAGATTTTGCGAGTGGCGAGTCAGCCGGCAGCGATTTTGGCTTCGGATGGGATGATTAAGGCATCTGTTTTGCATAAATTCTTAAATGATGCTTGGAAGGCTAAAGTCACTTATGCTGTGATTACGGCACCAGCAGAGGCGTTGGATGCGCAAGTTTTCTACGGTTTGCCGATTTATGCAGCGGCTTTGACGGATTATGCGCCTGCAAATTTAAGCGAGGAAGAGAAAAAAGCTTATTTGGAAGCGAAATCGATTTTGTTTAAGATGGATCCGGAGGTGGTGGTATTGAATCGTGATGATAGTTGTTATCCGGAATTCGCCGGTTTTAGAGGAAAAAATGAAACTTTGACTTATGGTGCTTCTTCGGATTCGGATATGCGGATTGATTTCTCTAAGCTCTATCGTAGGGGTGCGGAGGCAAGTTTGAGTTTTGGGAATAAGAATTTTACCGTGGCGAGTTTTCTGACGGGCGAGCCGATAATTTCTTATATGGCATGTGCAGCCGCGATTGCGACGGCATTGAATATTGCTCCTGCAACTATTGCGGAGGGAATTGCTAATTATGAGGATGTAACGCAAAGATAAGAATAACCTTAAAATTCTGTTTGCGTTTGCAAAAAAGTATAACTTGTAGTATAATGATGGCATGCAATTGGGAACTTTTGCATGCGGTATCTGGGGGCGTAAGTTCCTTGATATAATGTACCTGCCCTCGTAAGAGGGCGTTATCTAGTTTGACTTTAGCAATAAAGTAAAGCTAGTGCACATTAAAAGGAGGTTTATATGTTCCGATGTCAAAAACGAGCACTGTCCCTACTCATTGTCCTGGCGATGCTGTTTTCCTGCGTGGGAATGGCAGCGGCGGAAGGACCGGTGGATCAGAATGATTCGTCTGCGGTGGCGGATGGCCCTGAATTGGGTGCGGATGCTGAAGCGGCGGAGAATGATGATGTGGCGGCTGATGGCCAGCAGGATTCGAATGCTGAAGATTCGTTAACTGATGATCAGCAGAATACGAATGCTGGTGATGGGCTGAGTGACGAAGCGGAGCCGAATGATGACGATTTGGTTTCAGAAAGTCAGCCTGAAACGGAAGCTGATGAGAGCTTGACGGCTGATGATCTACAAGATGCGCTTGGAAGCGAAGATTCGGCAGCTGAGGATGGTAATGACGAGGTAAATTTTGAGGACTCGACGGATAACCATCTTAATGACGAGGTAAACTTGCCGGCGGATTTGCAGTATGTGGACGAAACCCTGATGAGTAGTAGTCCGGTCTTGTTGACCGCGAGAGCGGTTTGTCCGACTTATCAAGAAGCCTATGACGCAATGTTGGCCTTGAAGACCAAGTATCCGGAGGGAACACCTTGGACTAACTTTACGCCTTATGGTCGTGATGGTCCGCAGGGTGATGCTTATCGCTGGAAAGGTGGTCCGATTAAGGGTGCTAATGCTGGTGTAGGCTGTGCAGCCTTTGTTTTTATCCTCAGCGACGAGGCGTTTGGAAGTTTGCCGGCAAGGGTATTCGACAATGGCGGGTTCACTTTTGACGATGTCAAAGTGGGCGATATTCTGCGTGTCGATTACAATAGCCATTTCGTGATTGTAATGCAGAAAAGTAGCGTTGGCGTCACGGTGGCGGAGGCGAATTACAACAAAACTGTGCACTGGGGACGCGCGTTGAGCGTGGCCGAAGTGATGTCTGCGGATTTTTTAGTAACGCGCTACCCGGAGGGCTATGTACCGTCGGATGACGAAGAAGCCGATAGCGTAGTGCAGAGCGGTACGGAGAGCGGATTTGATTGGAGTCTGACGAAAGCCGGAACTTTGACAATTACCGGAGAGGGCTCAATTCCGAATTTTACTGTTTCTGCCGACGATGGTCCTGCCTGGCGGGCTTATGCTGAACAAATACGCATGATTGTTCTAGGTGAGCAAATTACTGGTATAGGTGATTATGCGTTTTATCAGACGAAAGCCTTGAGTGCGTATATTCCTAGTGGAGTGACTACGATTGGTGAGGGGGCGTTCCAAGAGACGGAATTGATCGCAGTAACTATTCCGGAGACTGTGAAAGTGATTGGTGCGAGTGCCTTCCAGGATTGCGCGAATTTGACGTCTGCGAGTATTTCTGAGGGCGTGACGACGATCGGTGTAAGTGCTTTCCAAGGTTGTACGAGTCTTACGTTTGTGGATTTTCCGGCTAGTATCAGAGCGGTAGGTGCGGGTGCTTTTACGAGTTGTTCGCAGGTTACGCGCGTTAGATTTATGCCGAGTAAAGAAACTGTGACGATGGGAGATAATATTTTCTCTCAGTGTTGGCGTTTGATGAGTGTAACTTTGCCGAGCCAGATGGACTGCGTGAGTGCAGGAATGTTCTCTTCGTGCAAGTTGCTGACTAAACTGTATATTCCGGCGTCTGTAAAGGACATAAAGGGAGTGGGCACACTGAGTGGCGCGCCTTTCTCTGGTTGTACGGCGTTGGGTGAAATTGAGTTTGGTGGTAGCGAGGCAACATGGCGTGATATTGGCGGGATGTCGGCGTTGACTTATTCTGCATTGATAAATCAAGTGACGATGAAATATGACGTTGCTTTTGATGATCCGTTTGCGGTCGATCCGGATGATCCTGGTGATTTTAAGCCGACAGATCCGGTAGACCCCAATCCCCCGGTGGACCCTGATCCGCCGGTGGACGATCCTTGTAAGGATGGACATATTGGCACAGCAGATGCAAGTGGCAATTGTTCTGTTTGTGGTAAGCCGATGAAAACGGATCCGGTAGACCCGAATCCACCAGTAGATCCCAATCCCCCGGTGGATCCTGATCCTCCTGTAGATCCTGACCCACCGGTGGACCCTGATCCTCCTGTGTATCCGAAGCCGGATAAACATGAGCATAAGTGGTCTACGAAGTGGTCGCATGATGCAGCTTATCATTGGCATGATTGCGAGGCGGAGAAATGTCCCGTTAGCAATGTGGCAGAAAAAGATGGTTATGCGGCTCACGGCTATGGAAGCTGGGTAATTGACACTAATGCAACTGCTAGTAAAAATGGTAGTAGACATAGGGATTGCACAACCTGTCAATATCGTCAAACCGAAGAAATTCCTGCAACTGGTGGATCGAGCGGTGGCTTTGGTGGGGGATCAAGCGGTGGAAGCTCGAGTGGATCTGGTAGCAGCTCTGGCGGTTCTAGCGGAGGAAGTTCTGGTGGTTCTGGCGGAGGGTCGACGAGTTCGGGAACGAAAAAGCCGAATACGACTAATTCCAGTAAACCTGTAACTACCACTACTACGGATAAGGCGACCGGTGCAAAAACGGAAACTACCAAAAATCCCGACGGTTCTACTGTAGTGGCAACAACTCAGAAAGATGGAACTATTACGACAGTTACTACTGATACTGCTAATCAAAGCAAGACAGAAGTAAAAGTTTCGGCTGCTGCGGTAAAAACTGCAAAGGCTAATTCTGGGCTGGTAGTATTGCCGGTGACTCCAGTAACGGTGACGCAAGATCATGCAAAAGCGGCGACGCTGACGGTGCATTTTGAAGGAACTGGTTCAGTGCCGGTGAAAATTCCGGTAACTAGTCCTACCGTTGGCACAGTAATTATGGTGGTGAATGCGGACGGAAGCACATCGCCAGTTAAATCGACTAAGCTAAGTGCTGATGGCGTCGTGGCAAATTTGCCGAGCGGTGCTACGATCAGCGTGGTGGATAATCAGCGAGAGTTTGCGGATGTAGCTTCGGATGCTTGGTGCCATGAGGCGGTAGCTTTCGTGACGGCGCGTGAATTGTTTGCTGGTGTTACGGCAGATAATTTTGCACCTGAACGTTCGATGACTCGAGCGATGCTGATGACAGTGCTAGCGCGTTTGGATGGTGTAGACACTGCTGGTGGCGACACTTGGTATGCGAAGGGTTCCGAATGGGCAATTCAGCATGGTATCAGCGATGGCGCAAACCCGAATAGTGTTATTACGCGCGAACAACTAGTGACGATGTTGTGGCGTTACGCGGGTTCGCCGGTTTACGCTGGTTTGTCGGATTACACTGATATTGACCAAGTGAATAATTACGCAAAGAGTGCTATGGCTTGGGCGGTGCAGGAAGGAATTGTGAGCGGTTTTGGTGACGGACGTTTGGGTCCGCAAGAACCCGCTTCGCGTGCACAAGTCGCAAAGATTTTGATGAACCTCATTAACAAAGTGGAGCTTGATCCCGGTACTTAACTAGGATTGAGCTAAAAGCCGTCTGCCTTTGGTAGGCGGCTTTTTTATGTTTGGTGTGGAGCAGGGAATAATTGGGGAAGGTTTTAATAATAGAGACAAGTTTTGGGCTGGGACTATGTTATAATGAGAGATATGAGAGATTTTGACTATCTAAATCGAAAAAATGTTTATCTTGATGCAGCTTGTCAGAGTTTGCGTCCGCGTCCGGTAGTGGAGTCGATGGAGCAATATTATTATGAGCATAATTCTTGTGGTGAACGCGTAAAATATCCTTGGGGCGAGAAGACTGATGAATTGGTGGAAGGTACTCGTAAAAAAGTTTTGAAATTTTTGAAATTAAAGGAACGTGATTATTTTGTGTCTTTTACGCTGAATACTACTTATGGGATTAATTTGTTATTGAATGAGATACAGCCTAGTTTGATTAAAAAAGTAATTACGTCGGAAATTGAACATAATTCGCCGTTTTTGTCGACTTTGGCGTTAAGTGAGCGTTTGCAGGTGCCGCGTATTGTTTTGAAACGGCGTGATGATGGCAGTTTGCCGCTGAGTGGTGCTTTGGCAGAGATTGCGCATGGTAAATATGCTGCGGATGAGGAATTGGATTTTAAGGGGGCGTTGGTAGTTGTGAATTGTGCCAGCAATTTTGACGGTCGGCAATTGGTAAATTTGAATGAGATGATTAAAAAAGTTCATCAAGCAGGTGGTTTGGTGATTATTGACGCGGCACAAGCGATGGCACATCATCATGAAATGCTTGAGAAGACGGCGGCGGATGCGATTTGTTTTTCTGCGCATAAAATGTATGCAGCATCGCTAGGTGTAATGGTGGTGCGGCGGGATTTGATACCAAAATTGCAGCTGAGTTTTGTGGGCGGTGGAATGGTAGATGATGTGTTTTTGGATCATTATTTGTTGAGCGCGGAAAATAAGGAGCATGCATATACGATTTTTGAGCCGGGTTTGCAGGCTTGGGCAGAAATAATTAGTCTGGGTGCGGCGATTGATTGGTTGGAGCATTTGAAGAAGAAAGATCAGCAGAAATTGCAGGACTGTGTGCAAGAATTAGACGGTTTTTTGCGTAATAAAACAAAGGTGCACATGATTAACGCGCAAGCGAATCCGACGATGAGTTTTTATGTGGAGGGCGTGGATTCGCATTTGCTGGGTGCAGCATTGGGCAAAGAGGGGATTATGGCGCGCACAGGTTATTTTTGCGTGCATTATTATTTGGATAAAGTGCGGAATTTGCCACCACTTGTGAGATTTTCTTTGAGCTATGCTACCGACACGGAAGATATCGCGCGGGTCAAAAAGGCGATGAAGAATATTTAGTGCTTGATGAGCTAGTTTGTTAGTTGATGTATACTGTGTGATTTTTCGGGTGTGTTTGTTGGTTAATATATGCTTTGTGGTTTGGATGTGTTTGTTAGTTGATGCATGCTTTGTGGTTTTGAAGGTTTTGTGACTACTAACCCCGGTCTGAAACCGGGGTTAGCTAGGATTGGCTAAATAAAAGGGTGGTTGAACTGCGACGCATATTAACCGCGAAATGTAGAACTCAGGGTATTATTGGCCCTGGCAATACACGTCCGATCTATGTTAGATTGCGGACATGTTTACGCGGGGGCGTGGTTTGGCAGAACTCATTTTTTGTGAGTCCGGGCAAACTTTTTTTGTTTCAACCCCGCCGCAGTTAAACCGAGATTCACTTTACATTCATGCGCAACCGTAGCCGGACACAACTATACTAGCCTGATGCATGTCTTCCAAATGCCCCAGGAGAATCTCACAATCCTATTTAAACTTTATGCCCGTGTAATGCCGTGGGCATATATTCCTGAGGAAAGACCTCATGCTTATATTATACTATGTTTGTGTAGGGAATGATGAGGTTTTGGAAGTTATTAAGGGTGTTTTGGAGGGTTTGAGGAAGTTTGGATATTTTTGATTTTGAGGGAATGGTTTATTTTAGAAATTGGCTTTGTTGTGTCTGTAGAGTCCGTATGAGAGAAAAATTAAGTGGTAAGATGAACTTATTATGCACAAAGTCTTGACAAAATGCTTATAGTGTGGTACAATGGTAGGTGAGGGTCTGTTTTTGACGACCAGAGAACCTTAAAATGACAATCAGAGCGAAAGGATGAAACTACATGAAAGATTTGCACGAAGTTGCCTCGATGGGTACCCGGATTATGCTGTGGATTTTGACGATGATGGCTTGTGCGGGAGGGAGCGCGTATATTGTCTATCGGGAATTGGATTTGACGACTGGGGATATCTTTGGTATGTTGATTGTGTTGTTGCTGAAAGTGTTGGCTTTTATGATTTTTACGTGTATCGGCATGCGCTTTTTGTGTGAAGAGATTCTGGGTAAACCGTTTTCTGACGCGGTGGAGGATGAGGAAGAGTTTGCCACGAAATACGCGATTACGAAGCAATACGTTTTGACGCATGTTTATAATCAGAAGGATAGCAATCGTCGGGAGCTGGTCTCGGTGGTACGGCGTTGTTTTTCTTATCATGAGGTAACTTCGTTGTATCGTGAGGTGCGAGAGCAAAAGTGGCTGTATGGCGAATTTGAACCCTATACGGTGCCGGGAGTTCGTGGTGCGGAAGACATGGCGCTTTCGCGGCACACCTTGGCGAAGCTGTGTAAGGTAATGTCTAAAGAGCACTTTCTAGTGTTAGAGCGGGTCGTGGTGAATGATTACGCGGAGCGTCCGAGCCTGCAGCATTTGATTTCACGCAAAGATATTCGATATTTGCGACACAAGATGGATGAGCTGAACATGTATGCCATACGAGTGGTGATTTCGAGGGGGGAAGCGATACCGGTTAATGCGCAATATTTGATGGCTTGTGATGACTTGATTAGCGAAGACACGGAATATATAGATATGCCGTACCTGTGGTGAAATTTGTGTAGAGAAGGATGTGATGCTGAGCGATGATTGTTATGAGGCCCCTGTGTGATACAGGGGCCTTTGTTTTGTTTAGATTTTCGGTTTTTGGGTGGTAGGATCGGGGGAGTGAATTATCCTGAGGTAGAGATGGGTGATGAGATTAGGAAGTGAATTATCTTGAGGTAGGGGTGGGTGGTAGGATTAGGCGAGGAATCACCCTGAGGTAGAGATCGCGAGATATTATTTCTGGGAGGGATGAAAAACTTAATCCCTTCGAGCGAAGGGATTAAGAATGCTATTTATTTTTTAAGGCTGAATTACAAGCTCATTTCGTCAATTGAATTGATGAGATAAAGCAGGGAATCAGCACGAACTTTGTCGTCGCGAATTTGGCGAGCAGCTTCGTAAGCTGGAGCAATTACGGCTTTATCACGCATAGTGGTAAGCATTTCCTGATAAAGTAAGAAACGTTTTTCTGGTTCAACTTCTACACGATCCATGATTGGGAAGAGCTCTTTTAGTGCGGCTTCCTTAACTTTGGAAATGTCGGTACCGTAGCCCATTGGGCGACCATAGCTGGTCGGTGCGGACATAGATGGCATACTTGGCATCCCCATTGGTGCGGGACCAGGCATTTTCATGGAATTAGTTTGTGCTGATGGCATTGGCGGAGCCATTGGTGCTGGACCAGCGGACTTCGCTGCACCGCCATTAGAGGCGGCACCACCCTTTTGGGTGATTTCGTCGATTGCGCGTTGCAAATCATTGTCTTTATTGCGGTTTTGATTCATAATCTTTTTTACCCACCATTAATTTTATATCGTATATATTCTATTATACCACAAAAATCAAATTCGCAAGAACTTTATTATTTTATCCAGAAAATCTAGTTTGACTTCAGCCATGGGTAAACGTTCGCCAAAAGCATCGACGATTTCTTCGCCTTGAGCTTGAGGAAAATAAACGACCATGCGCGGAGAGAAGCGTTTGATGGGGGTTAAGATGATTGCGAAATGTTCGCCCTCGCGGAGAATGCCGAAAGATTTAAAATCGGAATAATTGTATAATTTGTTGCCTTCGCTGATACCTTTGTTGCTGAGGGAATAACGTAAGATGCGGGGTGGACGCATAGCGTAGATCATCAGTGCGATAACGCTAAGGATGATCACGACGAGAAAACTCCACCACTGGAGGAGTACGGCGATGCCGCCTAAGATTAAACCGATAGCTACTAACCCAAAATACCACCAAATTGTTTTGTCGCGTACTATGTATTCTTCGGCTTCCCAAGTGATGATATCGGTTTTTGCTCTTGCCATAACTATATTGTAACATAAAATCTGGAAAAATAGTAAAAATGATGGGAATGTCAGGGTTTGGGTAGATTGGGTGGTTAGAGGTTTGGTTTCGTGGGAATTCGTATTGTGTCATAAATGGTTTGGCGAGGGAAGTTGGTATTGTGTCATAAATAAATGTTAGCGAATTTTTGATGTTGAGCGGAAATGTGTAGTATAATAGTAGTGTTGTAACGATTTTTAGCTGAATGTAGACCAAGTATTTGGTGTTATATTCATGGATAAACACGACACCGTAAGGAACGTCATCCATGAGTGTAACCTTTTGGTCTATGCTAATGAATCGTTACAACACCCTTGCGGTGTCATTTTTGTTATTAGTACGTTAAGTTAGATGAAAAGGAATCCTCTATTACTTTATTCTTTTTCTGAATAACTTTTAGATATTAATAAAATACTGACGCCCAAAAGTATATATACATAAAATCCACAAAAAGGAGGGCGTGATGCAACGCAAAAGACGTAATGTTAACTTTGGTAACTTTTCCAAATCTCCAGGAAAATACCAAAAGAAGTTTACTAATTCTATTACTAAATTAACTCTTCATAGTATTCCAGCTGTAAGAATGAGTGAAAGTAATAAGAAGTCTAATGCGCGTATCAAGCTTTGTCTTATTTGTGGTAAGGAAGATATCTACCAACCTACTAGCGTCGTCTGGTGGTGCTCTCCTCATTGCCGCTCTGGCGAGCGGCGAAATCGGACCCGCGCCAGCCACGTAGTTATGACTCCGCTTAGTAGGTTGGCTAGATATCCGAGGTTGGTTCTAGTGTTTCTTGGGTTGGGATTAAGTGTCTTGACTAATTTTTGTTTTAATGTCGAGCGCTCATTTGCTGCCCTGGAATCTGGTTCCGCTTGGGATATTGATACTATTTCTCCTGTCATTACTGATCCGCCTACTGCTGGTCTTACTCTTAGCAAAGCTAATATGACTAGTGAAGCGGTCACTCCAGGCAATACGGCTACTGCTAGTACGAACGTTACAGTAAATGTAAGTAATGCTGAAAGTTATGAGCTATATCTTAAAGTTAATAGTGCTACTATGAGTAATGGCAGTACTACAATTACTGCTGGTAATGTCATTACTGATAATACTTGGGGATACAAGTGGGATAATGCTAGTAGCTATTCTGCGCCTAGCACGTCCGGAAGTAAACTTACTGTACCAGCTTTAAGTGATAATGCTACCAATTTTACTAAGACACTTACTTTTGCGACCAGATTTGCTACCAGTGCAACTCCAGGAAACTATAGAAATAGTGGAACCTTGAGTTTAATCGCTCCGCCTAAAGCTATTACGCTAGACGACCTTACTCAAATGCAACAATTAAGCTTAGCTCCCAGTGCTTGCGCTAATACGCCATACTTGTCCGGGCAGACTTATAGCAAAGGATATACCCTTACTGATGTACGCGACGGTAATAAATATACTGTGAGGAAATTCGGTGATGGTAGATGCTGGATGACGGAAAACTTAAGATTGGCATATATTAATTACTATTTGGATGGAACTAGCGCAGGATTTTTAGATGGTCGTGTTTTGAGTGCTACTACTTCAGATTTTACTGGGAGCGATATTACTCTTCCAAACTCTACTAAAGCTGACTTTGCTAATAATAATACTAGTAAATACAGCTATCGTTCCTATTTATCCACTTCTTCTGAAGCATCTGCCGGAGTATCAGGTTACTACAACTGGTATACCGCCACTGCAGGTGCTGGGAACTCTTCTGTAACCGCAAATAACCAAAGCGTAAACACAAGCATTTGTCCAAAAGGCTGGAAACTTCCATCCGGTGGTAGTAACTCATCAACAAGTGAATTTAGTAAATTTGCTTCTGCTGAATCCATCGCCGACTCTGCCGCTGGTTCTACTAAGATCCAAGCCGCTCCATACAACTTTAAATATACTGGGTACGTTGAAGCTGGTTCTTTGCAGAGTGGCGTGAATAATGGTCAATGGTGGTCTAGTGTGACAAGTGACGATTATCATGCATATTATCTATTTATACAGAGCATTAATGTTCTTCCCGGTACAAATTATAGTCTTGGCCGTCACTCAGGATTCGCTGTGCGGTGTATCGCCCGTGATTCCTAAAATCTGAAAGATAACCCTCGAGAGTAAAAAGAAAATTACAAAAAATATTATGCCTATGCTTGGTAAAAGTAGCACTTTTGTGCTACTTTTGCTATAGAGCGTCTGAAGCTGGCAAAACTATTTAAAGGTCGATCTTACTACAAAAAGAAAGTAGTTATTAAAAACTAGTTTGAAAGGAGCTCGTATGAGTAAAATAACTTTTGAGCAGACGGAAGAGGTACATGCTACTAAAACCGTCCGCAAAATTAAAGTTGTCCTCGACGTAGTCGAAGACAACCAATAACTTATATGGCTCCATTTTAACAAATTTCAGTGTATAAGTCAACTTGCAGACGCTCGATTTGGTTTTATGGTAAGATTTATGTGTTCGTAGACAAGGTTGGTTGAGGAGCGTATAAGATGTCCTGGTGATTATCTCGGCGAAAAATCTTTGAATTTTGCGTTGTCTGTGCTATAATGAGGAGTATTGGAGGGTTACCCAAGTGGCTGAAGGGGACGGTTTGCTAAATCGTTAGTCTGGGGAGACCTGGAGCGGGAGTTCGAATCTCCCACCCTCCGCCATAGCTAAAAAAGAAGCCCGTAGGGCTTTGTTTTTAGCTATAGACTTGAGTGTGATATTGAAAAACAAGTTTTCAATAAATCTTCTGACGAAGATTGAGATTCTCTTGGATGTGCGCCATTGCGCTTCGCGCTGGGCACATAACGAATCTCCCACCCTCCGCCATAGCTAAAAAAGAAGCCCGTAGGGCTTTGTTTTTAGCTATAGACTTGAGTGTGATATTGAAAACATATATTCGATATGGAAAATTCGTCTTAACAATTAACTATTCGTATGATATAATATAGGTAATGATTCAGAGTGGGTCAGATAATTATTAAGATTGAGAGTACAAAATGAAGAAAATCGCGAAATTCATCGTATCAATTTTTATCACTATTGCTACTGTGCTGACTTTGGTTTCTGGTCAGGCTATGGCTTTTACGGCTCAAGAAGGTGCAGAGGCAGCTCGCGCGGATGATATGCCGGCGGAGTTGATTGGCGAGAATGGCGTTTTTACGAAGTTTACGAATATTGCTTTGTATATAGTAGGTGCGGTTTCGGTATTGATGCTGATTTGGGGCGGTTTGCGTTATATTCTTTCTGGTGGTGACAGCAAGAAAATTACAGATGCGAAGAATACGATTTTGTATGCGATTATTGGTTTGGTGATAGCGGTTTTGTCTTTTGCGATTGTACATTTTGTTTTGAATACGATTGATAGTGTGTCTAAGCCGGAATGTGATAGCTCATCAGAGCAATGCGAGAAACCGCAAGAATAAAATTGAGAATAATATAACATTTAGCCTCCGGAGTAAGTCTGGAGGTTTTATGTGGGAATACTAGATGTGGGATTGGCTGGATGAGGTGGATGGTCATTTTTTATGTTGTTTTGGTAATTTGGTCTAATACTGAGTTTAAGTTATTGCGAATGTTTGCAATGTGACAGATGTTTTACAAAAAAGAGCCACCTCATGTAGAGGTGGCTAAGGGGATTGATTAACCGTGCGCGTCAAGCGTCGGCTCTTTGGCGGTCAGTATTGTGACGATGTGCTGATATTTGGCGGAAACTTCACTCGCCTTGGGAGGCGTGGGAAGATCGGGGAGCTGGAGTCGGCTGGTGGCTAAGGCTTGCTGCTCAACGAGAGTGGCTGCGGTTTTTGACGGATCGTCAAAAGGGTAACTTGAGGTTACGTAGGCCATGCGAGTAGCCAGATTGATAAGCATAGTTTGTCAAATCCTCACTTTTCTAAGATACTTGTCGGAGACAACTTTACAATTATAACAGAATAATTTATTAATGTCTAGAGTTGAAGTGAGAATTTTTGGGCTATTTTTATATTGAGAGGTGTAATATATTATGGTTTACGCGGTTTTGGAGCGACTAATGGCAAGTACGGCGGCAGAAATTTGTTTGGCGCCGGCGTTTTGTAAAACTTTGGCGGCGGAGAGCATCGTGGAGCCAGTGGTCCAAACGTCATCGAGGAGGAGATAATGGGCTTTGGGGTCAACTTTACCGGTGAGAGTATAAGCTTTGGCAGCTTGAGTTTTGCGATCGGCAATTTTGGCTCCGACTTGCACGGTGTTTGCGGCACGGCCAAGGAGTTGTTGGTAAGACCAGTGGCGTTGATGAGCGAGGCGTTTTGTCAAAGTGAGCGTATGATCGAGACCACGTTCGCGCACATGCTTGCCGATGGTGGGCAAGGGAACGATAACCATGGGCGGGAGATTTGAGGGCAGGCAGGCGTCGAGAAAATCAGCTAAGATGGGGCCCATGGCGCGGATAGATTGATATTTGTATTCTTCAACGAGTTTTTCTAGAGTGCCTTCGCGCCAACCAAAACTCCACAGACCCCAAAAAGGAGTTTCGCAATCAGGACAACCGCGGAAGATGGTTTGGGTATTTTTAACATTTTCGGGAGGTTTGGCAACTATTTGTTTACAGATGGGGCAGATTGGCTGATGTTGGTTAATTAGGTTTTTTTTACAACATTCACAAAGTACTTCTCCCAATTGCCCGCAATTTCTACAAGTGTGCGGACAAATGAGGTTAAGTAGGTGCGAAAATGTTGTATTATTTACAACGAAACTCATAATTACTATTGATTTTACTATAAAATACCATTATAATAAAGCATAACAATATATAACGGAGGTAATTCGAGCATGGCACGTAGTAATGATGCCGATGAGATGCTACTGGAAGATGAGTTAGCAACTTTCTTCGAGCCGGAACCAGCCCCTATGGCGGAACCAAGCCCGAAAGCAACGATGCGCACTGAAGCGCCAGTAGATACAGGGGTGGATGATGAGTGGGATGACAATGCCGATGATTTTCCTGGACAGCTTGCTGTGGATGTCTACGAAACGGCCGATAAATTAGTAGTAAAAGCTCGTACCGCTGGGATTTCCAAGTCTGATCTGAATGTTACAATTTCTGATAACATTTTGACGATCTCTGGTATCTTGAGTGGCGGTGAAGATGAAAACACGACCGCTTGGCACATTCAAGAGTGTTATTGGGGAGAGTTTTCTCGTACAATTGTTTTGCCGGTTCCAGTAAAAGAAGATGAAGATTCGGTTCGAGCGGATTTGAAAGATGGCGTATTGACAATTTCTTTTGAGAAGGAGAAATTGGATAGTATGCGCGTAATCGACATTCACTAGGTCGATTTGGTTTTGCTCACACACTAAAGATCACTCCTTGATGGGGTGATTTTTAGTGCTGGTGAAGTGTGGGATGTAGGTGGGTTTTGGGTTTTGTTTTTTGCGGGGAGTGGGGAAATAGTTGAATATTCAAATGTAAAAAGTGGGGAGAAAGAAGAAAAATCTCTTTGCTCTCTACAAATTATGGTACAATAGGGATATGACGAAAGCGAGGTCTACCAAAAGTGGTAAGGCTGCGGGTCGGACAGGTGCAAAGAAGTCTACGCGTGGCCGCAAGAAAACTAGCAAAAGCTCTACGCCAGCTTACGAGCTGCCGGGGGGATTTTGGCGTCAAATCATGGCGATTTTGATGCTATTTTTGGCGGTGGTGCTGATTTTTGCATGGATGGGCGATGGGGGCGATTTATTGAACACTACAGATGGTGTGATGGAAGAATGGATTGGGAATGCGCGCTATCTTTTGCCGGCATTATTGGCATGGTTGGCTGTGAAAATTTTCCGCAGTGATAATAATCGTTTGCCGCCGGTAATGTGGACGGCGTCAGTTTTGATGATTTTTTGGGCTGCAGGAGTATTTGGACTTTCTACGGTAGGGGAACCTCATCCAAATGGTGGCATGGTGGGAGAATGGCTAAATAGTTTTATGGTACAGATTCTGAATCCGAGTGCGGCGATTATTATTTATGTAATTTTGATTTTTGTAACATTGCTGTTTATTTTGCAGACGAATCCGGTGACGGCATTTAAGGCGGTGGCTAATTTGTTCCGTACGACGGAAAAAGAATCAGCTACGGTAGAAATTCCGAAGAAAACTCGTGAGAGTAAGAAGTTAAAACCAGCGCCGAAGTTGTCGGATTTGGATGTAGATATTAGTGTTAATAATAACGCAGAGGAAGAGATGGCGCCGGAAAAACCGCGCAAGAAAGCAGGGCTTTTTGCTAAATTAGGTAAAGGTAAGAAAGAGAAAGCGTCTGATATAGCCGTAAATACGGAAGTAAAGGCTGCGCCGGCAGAGAAAATTCCTGATCGCGCTTTGGTGGCAGTGAATGATCCGAATTGGAAAATGCCGTCGGTGGACTTGCTGGAAAAGAAGCAGTCTCCAGCGGATGCAGGTGATGTGCGGCAAAATGCAGCGTTGATTAAATCGACTTTGGCGGATTTTGGTATTGATGTAGAGATGGGAGAAGCCAATAAAGGCCCGAGAGTGACACAATATACAATGCGGCCGCCATCTGGGGTGAATCTTTCTAAAATTTTGGCTCGTGATAAGGAATTAGCGCTAAATTTGGCGGTGGATAAGATCAGGATTGAAGCGCCAATTCCGGGTACGCGCTTGGTGGGTGTGGAAGTTCCGAATGTAAAGTCGGCGGATGTGCGGCTAAGGGGGGTGCTGGAGAGCCCGGAATGGAAGAAATCTACAGAGCCATTGATTTTTGCAGTAGGAAAAGATATTTCTGGACATGCGGTGGTGGCGAATTTGGCGAAAATGCCGCATTTATTAATTGCAGGTACTACGGGTTCTGGTAAGTCGGTGATGACTAATACCTTGATTTCTTCTTTGCTTTATCATAATGCGCCAAGTGATATGAAATTAATCATTGTGGACCCGAAACAAGTGGAAATGGTGCAGTATAATGATATTCCGCATTTGTTGACTCCGATTATTACGTCGGTGGAGAAGGCTTTGTCGGCGATGAAATGGGCTGTGAACGAAATGGAAAAACGCTATACAATTATGGCGGAAGAAAAAGTCAAGAATATTGTTGACTATAATACGAAGATGGCTAAGAAAACTGCGCAACAGCAAGAAAGCACTACTAAAGACGCTAAGAGTGCGAAGGCTGATGATGTAAAACCTGATGGTGATGATAAGAAAAAAGCGTCAGAAAATGAGGTTGCGCAGCAAGATGAGCAGAGAATGCCATATATTGTGATTATTATTGATGAGATGGCAGACTTGATGATGATGGCGGGTAAAGATTTGGAAATGTTGATTGTGCGGATTGCGCAGAAAGGTCGTGCCGCGGGTATTCATCTAGTGCTTGCTACTCAGCGTCCTGAAGCAAAGGTCATTACGGGTTTGATTAAGGCAAATATTCCGGGTAAGATTGCTTTTGCGGTAGGAAGTCAGATTGATTCGCGGATTATGTTGGATCAAGGTGGCGCGGAAAAGTTGTTGGGTAAAGGTGATATGCTGATGTTGACCACGGAGATGATGGGCAAGCCAAGGCGGATTCAGGGTGCATGGGCGAGTGATGAAGATGTGGCGAAAGTGACGGATTTCTTGCGTGCGCAGCGAGCGCCAGAATATAATAATGAAGTGATTGCGCAAGCAGTACAGATTAAGGGGATGGGGCCGGCTGACGGTGGTGCGATTGGTGATTTGGGCAGGCGGTATGATCCGAATGATCCGATTGTGCGTAAGGCGATTGAGGTGACGTTGCGTAATGGTAAATTTTCTACGGCAAGTTTGCAGACTTGGTTGGGAAAAGGTCATGGTTTTGTGTCGGGTTTGGCGATTTGGCTGGAAGAAATTGGTGTAATTGGACCAGCGAACGGTCATAAACCTCGAGATGTGTTGATTCATAGCATTGAAGAGTTTGATGAACTAGCTAATAATGGTGGTAAAGCTGAGTAAAGATTTATAAAATAAAAACTATTGAGCCGGAAGGGCGAGATTGCAAACATATGTAACGATCTAAAATGCGTATTAGACCAGATTATTAGACAAGAAAAATCCCCAGCCTGAACGGTCGGGGATTTTAGCCGGAGGAGGGAATTGCTGGCTTTGGGCCTACCCTTTTTGAGGGAGATTGACGTGGTTTTGCAGTCCCAATATTATGACGCCTCCTCTCCGTTTGGGTTAACGTTGGACGACAGGAAGCTGTAAATACGGGTGGCGTTGGCGGCGGATTCTACGATAGGCAAGATCCACAGGTCAGCGCCAACATTGGTTTGGTGACTGCTGGTGCGGCGGTAAAGCAGAGCATTGCTCCATTCTGCGATGCCGCGTTCGTAGTTGAAGCCGCTACGATTGGCCTTGAGCTCGGCCGCACGAGCGGGCTGAGTAGCGTCGCGCGTGCTCCAGACGGTCTTGACCAAGATGTGGGTGGGCGCAGTGGCGGGATTATCCGCAAGATTGCATTCGTCGATTACTTGGAAGATGGGGATGCCGTTGTTGAGCATCTCGGCTTTGCCGAGGACGGCGAAAACGGTGTCTTGGAATTTTACGCTGCGGTTACGGCAAACGTCGAAGTCGGTCATCTTGGTGACGTCCAGATCGGTGCGCCACTGAAAGTGGATCGTATTGGGGTCAAAAGGATTGTTGCTTTCGTGGACCTGCCAACTGTTTCGGTGCAGATGCATGATGAGGTAGGGACGGATGCTGGTGCAGCTGGAAATACGCGAAGGCATTACCAGCTCGGTGACTTGTCCACCTTTGGTGAATTGGAAGCCGTATACCGCAATGGAGACGCGGTCGATGGAGTCCGTCACGGGGTTGCAATTGCCTGCTCCGAAGATCGGGTACTTTTGCAGGGCATCAGAGGTATGAGAAATACCAGTAGCCATGGTTTTTCCTCCTTTGGTAAGAATACAAGGACAAAAAATGTCCCATACTTCTATTATATATCTAAGTTGCTTTTTTGTCAATATTTTGGTTATAAAAATGAGCTATAAAGGGGATTTTTGCCTGTAAAAAAAGGAATATTTACTAAAATTGTTGTAATTTTTACAACATTTTGGGGTGGAAAGGGTGAAAAATAGCCTTTTTGGTGTGGAATTTTGCTGGAAAATGGTGTATTGAGCTTATTTGCGTGAGCAAGTTTTATAATAGAGGTGATAAATAAGAGGTTTAGGATAGAAATTTGTTGATTTTTGGGTGAGGATATGGTAGAATTATAGAGTATTATTAGCTCAGTAAGCGGGTGCATAGAGCCGTGCTTACTTTAACCAAAGGAGTGTGTAATGAAAAATTACGAACTTTCGTTGCTCTTTCATCCTGATTTGGAGATGAATTTAGAGCCTGCCACCACCAAAATTAAGGATTTGGTGAAGAAAAATGGCGGTAAAATCATTAAGGAAACCAATGATGGCAAGAAGCGTTTGGCTTATGCTATTGGTGGCCAGGATTTTGCAGTATATTATTACTATGAGCTGGAGTTGCCAGCTGATGCACCAAAGAAGATTGAAAGTGTATTAAATATTACCGATGAGGTTTTGCGTTTTCTATTGGTAAAAGTCGATGAGCGCAAACTCAAATATGAAGCTAAGCAAGCTGCTCGTAAGCCACATGGTGAGGATGCGGACGACGAGGAGCAAAAATAATGCGAGGATTTTCGAAGGCAATTATTGCAGGGAATCTAACTCGAGATCCCGAAATGCGAGCTACCGCTAGCGGTACACAAGTAGCATCATTTGGTGTTGCGGTAAATCGATCTTTTAAAGGTGCAGATGGTACGATGCAAGAACAAGTTTCTTTCTTGGATTGTACGGCTTGGGGACGTACAGGCGAGACGATTGCGCAATATCTGAAAAAAGGTTCACCGATTTTGCTGAGTGGTCGTATTGATCAGCACAGCTGGGACGACAAGGCGAGCGGTCAGAAGCGTTCGCGGGTAGAAATTACGGTGGAAGATTTCACATTTATCGGTGGGGGCAATGAGACTTTTGATGGGGGCGGCAGTGGTGCTGCGGCCGGTTCATCAAGTCGTAGCCGTTCAAGCAGCAAGGCGAGCAAACCGGCAGCGGATTTTGTGCCAGAGGATTTGCCGGATGACGAAGCAATTAATTTGGATGACATTCCATTCTAGTTAGCGGTGGGAAAGGAGATTATAAAATGAGAAAAGTAAAAACTAACCCAAATATGTATTTCGATTATCGTGACGTCAAGACTTTGCAACGTTATATTGACGTTTACGGTCGAATTGAGCCAATGAGCAAAACTGGCTTAACGGCTAAGCAACAACGTCAATTGGCGGTGGCGATTAAGCGCGCACGACATTTGGCACTGTTGCCATTTGTGGCGGAAAGATAGACTTTTCTGAAGCAGTTGTAATGAGCAGGAGGGGAAGGATATTCTGCTCATTACGCTAATAATAGTAGTCGAAAAGCCGAAATTATTTATTTTGTAGGATAAGAAAATGAATTATCTTGGTTTTTCGCGAATGAAACTAAGGAGTATTTTATGTATGGTCCAACCGATTTAAAGAAAAATGTTTTGATTACCTTGGATGGGCAACCGTATAAGGTGATTGAATATTCACAAAAAGTTATGGGGCGCGGTGGTTCGATTGTGAATGTGAAGGTAAAAAATTTGATTACCGGAGCACTTTTGCCTAAGACTTTTAAGGGTCAAGAAAAAATTGAGCCAGCAGAAGTGACTACGAAAAAAGTTCAGTATCTCTATAAGGACGATGAAAAATTTTACTTCATGGATCCGGAGACTTTTGAGCAGTACGAATTGGCGGCTGACATGGTAGGCGATGCCAAGGATTTCATGCGCGATGGCGATGAAATGGAGATTCAGTTTTACAATGGTACAGCGATCAATTTGGCTTTGCCAAAGAATATTTGGCTGGAAGTGACTTATACGGAAACTGCAGTAAAGGGCGATACCACCAGTTCTGTGCAAAAAGACGCGACTTTGGAGACTGGGGTAGTAATTAAAGTCCCTGCGTTTATTAAGACGGGTGATGTGGTGTCGGTGGATACTGAGACATACGCTTATCGTGAACGCAAGAAATAGCGATTCTTACGGCGAACTACTTTGTCGAAAGTTCCAGTGCGCGGGAGCAGTACCAGAAGTACAGCTCCCTTGCGCGCTTCACTTTCTCCGCGTATTTCATCCGTAAGAATTACTATTTTAAAACCTAGTTTGTTCTAGGTGGTGATTTCTGCGTTAAAACTTGCGCTACTCCTTCACCGTACTTGTAGTACGGCTCAGTCCGTTGCTCGGTTTTGCCTTGAACTCATTCGCCTATCACCAAAGGATTAGGTTTTGTGGCGAACTACTTTGTCGAAAGTTCCAGTGCGCGGGAGCAGTACCAGAAGTACAGCTCCCTTGCGCGCTTCACTTTCTCCGCGTATTTCATCCGTAAGAATTACTATTTTAAAACCTAGTTTGTTCTAGGTGGTATTTTTGGGAACACTAATGATCAGGAAAGCAGGTACTTAGCGTAGATTTCGCGCCAAGCCTTGCGATAGGCTTCGCGGTTGAAAGTGGATTCTACTTTGTCGAACGGTATCCAATGGAGCTCACTGATTTCGGAGGCTTGTTTAGTAGGGGCCTGAGAAGGGTTGCTCAGTGTGGCGGGAAAGATGACGACTTCTTTATCGATATTACGGTCGGTAATGATATAAGAGAAGCTGTAGCGGATAGAATCGTCGATGATGATATCGAGACCAGTTTCTTCTTTGACTTCGCGGAGGGCGGTTTCTACTTCGGTCTCGCCGGGTTCGACGTGGCCTTTAGGGAAGCTCCAATGGTCGTTAGTTTGGTATTCGAGGAGGAGTTTGCCATCGTGAATGATGGCGGCACCGCAGGATTTTTCTTTAATCATGGATAAATTATACTATGTTTTAGCGTAGTAGACTAGAGTGAAACCTGTTATAATATAGATATGAAAATAGAACAGACAGTTGTAGGGCGGGCGGAATTGAAGTTGGCGGAAGCGACGGAGAGTTTTGGCTATGATTTTCGGGGTAAGGTAGTTTTGGACATTGGATCTTCGACGGGCGGCTTTACGGAGTATGCCTTAAGAAGAGGGGCGAAATGCGTTTATGCGGTAGAAAAGGGGACCAAGCAGATGAAAGCGCCGCTTTGCTATGACCCGCGAGTGGTTTTGATGGAGAAAACGGATATTTTTACGGTTCGGCGAGAAGATTTGGGGAAGATCGATACGATTTTGGCGGATGTGTCGTTTGTAAGCTTGACAAAAGTGCTTATGTATGCTAAAATGAAATTAGCATGTAGTAATACGGACTTTTTTGTTATGCTCAAGCCGCAGTTTGAAGCGCGTTCGACGCAGCTAGTAAAAGGGGTGGTGAAAAATGAGCGGATGCGGAGAGAGATTATAAAAGATTTTGAGCGATGGTTGGTGCAGCATGGTTTTGTGATTTTGAAAAAGCGGGATAATGAATTGACGGGTAAAAATGGTAACCGTGAACGATTTTATTGGTTGAGAATGGGGAAGTAGTGGCGCGAGAAGGCAGCAATTAGACAAGAGAATAATTCGTTAGATTTTGACGAGGTAAATTTATTATTATGAAGCAGTGTTTGTTTTATAAGTATAGCGTGATTTTTGTGAGAATTATACCGTAAGCTAGTGGCGGGAATTTTGTATTGTAAAACATAAGAATCATATTATAATGTATGTAAGATAATAAAATCCACATTGTGTAATTAGTAAGTTAGACAAAGGTTTTTGGTAGGTGGATTTTGTGAATTAGACTGATTGAAGACTTGATTTTTATGATGCTTATGATTATAATAGAAACATGAGCTTGATACATGGCGTGGGCGATTTCTTCGCATTGGATATTGGAACAACGGCAATTCGTTTGGTGCAATTGTCGGGCGGTGCTCAGCATGGTTGGGTTTTGCAGAAATTTGCTTATGTGCCGGTGGAGCGACGGACGCTTGAAGATGGTTCGGTGGCGGGTCAGCGTCGGTTGGGGGAGACGATTTTGGGGGCAATGAAGCAGGCTGGAATTACGACCAAAAATGTAGCGGTGGGTATGCCGGCGTCGAAAACTTTTACGTCAATCGTGCGGGTAGAAAACATGCCCGAAAATGAATTGATCAATATGATTAAGTATCAGCTGGATAAGTATATTCCGATGCCGGTAGATGAGGCGACGGTGGATTATGTTTCTTTGGGGGTGTGTCCGCATGATACTAGTAAGGCGGAGGTATTGGTGTCTTCGGCAGCGGTGGAATTTGCGGAAGCGCGGATGGAATTGATTGAGTCTTATGGTTTGAATGTGATTGCGCAAGAGCCGGAATCTTTGGCGATGGCGCGAGCGTTGACGCCGGTGGGGGCGCAGGATGCGCGGATGATTATTGACCTAGGGGAACGTTCGACTGATTTGGTGATGATGTATCGTGGCGTGCCGCGGTTGGTGCGTTCGATTCCGGGGGGCTTCCATCTGTTGATTACGACGGTGTCGTCGTCTTTGGGGGTCAAGGAAGATCAGTCGCGACAATTTATTTTGAAATTTGGTTTGGCGCAGGATAAGGTGGAAGGGCAAGTGTTTAAGGCGCTGGATTCGACGCTGGAGAGTTTTGCTTCGGAGCTGGGGAAATCAATGCGGTTTTTCAAGTCCGAGTATATGAATGCGCCGGTGGGCGGGATCGTGTTGTCTGGTTTTGCGGGTATGATTCCGTTCATTGCAGAATACATTGAAGCTAAGACGGGTGTGCCGACATCGCAGGGTAATCCTTGGCAATTGGTGAGGGTTTCGCCGGAGCAGCAGCAAGTGTTGCAGCCGGTGGCGAGTGAGTTTGCGGTGGCAATTGGATTAGCGGAGAGAGGGAACGATCGATGAATGATTTTTTTGAACATATTGGTTCGGATTTGCGCCAAATTGGTGTAGAATTGAAGCGTTTTTGGGCGAAGCTGTGGGGTAAGCCTTTGCCGGATGCGAACGGAAGTGTTATTAATTCGGTAATCAAAACAAATTATGAGATTAATTTGGTGCCGGAAGTAAAGGTGCAGATGATTAAAGCGCAGAAGATGCGTAATCTGGTACTGTTCATTTGTATCTTGGTATCGAGCGTGTCGGTGGGTGCGGTGGTGATTTTGTTAGGAATTAAAAGTGGTCAAGATATTGCGATGGCGACTCAAGATGTGCGCTTGAAGGAGATGTCAGAGAAGGTTAATGCTTATGATGAGTTGGATAATTTAATTACGATTCAGTCGCAATTGACGGGAATTAGCGATATTATTGGGCAGAAGAAGAATCTGGTACGCGTGTTTGGAGCGTTGGGGGCGATGTTGCCACAAGGTGCGGATAGTGTGCAGCTTTCGGAATTGAATGTGGACATGAGTTCGGGGAGGTTGCGATTGGAAGGTCAGGCCGATGCGCGAACGGAACCTTTGATTGATTATCGTGTTTTGGAATCGTTTAAGAAGGGCGTGGAGTTGACGAAGTATGATTATGGGCGTTATGTGGATGCCGATGGCAATCAGATTCCGAGTTATTGTATTAGCGAAAGTGATGCGGAGGGGAATGCTTACAAAATTGGTGATAGTTATTATGCGTGGTGGGATTTGACGATTAAAGGTTGTGAAGCCTCGCAGCGTGGCGGTACGGCGGTAGAGGGGGCGAAATATTATTATTCTTCGGGCGCGGAAGTAGAAAAAGGTTTGCCGGTAGAGACGCCGGAGACGGAGATTGTGTGTGATGAGAACGGTGAGAATTGTGTAGAACAAGAGGTCACACCTGGACAAACCCCAGAACAAACTCCAGCGGAAAATCCGGAGACTCCAGAGCCTCCTGCTGAAGAGGGTGAGATTGCGGAAGATGATCCGCGTTTGGTGCCAGTGCGAGTGAAGATTTGGCGGACGCCGCAATTTACAACTTGGTACGAGGCGAAACGCATGAGCTTGGAGGGTGATATATCGGGCATTGAGCATTTTAACAGTGAATGTTATGTGTATAAGGGGACTTTGGTAGGGAGTAATCCACGTTGGACTTCGACGAATGATTGTATTTTGGTACCAGATGGTCTAGAAATTAGTGAATCGTCAAACGGGCGGGATGAAAGTGATAATTTGGTTTTGAGATTTTCGGCAGTGATGGTGTTGAATGAAGCGTTCTTTGATTTTGGTAATAAACATATGATTGCGATTGGACCAAGAGGACAAAATGTGACGGATTCGTTTATTCAGATTGGTAGTATGTTTGCGCAGGCGGCGACGGAATGTGAACCAGATGACACCGAATGCTTGAATAACAGCAGTAATATGGGTAAGGGTAATAATACAGGAGGTAAGGAAAATGGCTAAAAGTGTTTCTCCTGATAGTAAGAGATCGAAGATTTCTAAAGCGCAGCAGATTACAATGTTGGAAGTATTAGTGACTTCGTTGGTGTTGGGGTCTTGTTTGGTGCTGATTAGTTTTATTACTAAGTATATTGAATTTAATACGCGGATTATTACAGAAAAGAGTGATGCGATTACGGCTTATGATGAAGCAATTAGAAATATTGGAATTTGTGCAGATACGGATAAGAATGGGCGTTTGAGTGATCGAGAAATTGCGGATTGTAATCCAAATACGGTGCGTCTAGAAGATGTGCAGGGAAGTTTACGCTATAATATATATGAAGTGATGGCGCAAAATCCTGAGCTGGAGTCGGTGGCGCGCAAGCGTAATGCGAAATGTTATGATGAGGAGGGGAATCGTTATGATTTTAATCAATTGTATAATGTGGCAGAGACGGATAAAGAACGGACGCAACTTTTGCAAGCTAGTAAAGTTTGTTCGGCATTGCGTGTGATTTCTGATGCGTTGCCGGCGCGTAAAAATACTGAAGCTTTGATGGCGAGTTTGAATCAGTTGTTTATTGTATCGGAATTGGATCCAGAGAATATTTCGCCACGCGATGATAAAATTGAGCTGGAAGATTTGACTGGTGTATTGGCGATTCCGGTTTCCTTTAGTGCCAATGGTAGTGGTGCAACAATTATTCGGATTTTGGATAATGTCGATCGATCGATTCGGAATTTTGATATTACGAGTGCGACAATTGAATGGAGTAAAAATGGTTTGAGTTTGCAGGCGCGAGCGAATGCATATTATCTTGATGAAACTTGGGGATTGGAATCGGATAAGGTAGTGCGAGCGTCGGATAAGAAGACGGGGAGTAGCAAGAAATGAAACAATCGGATATCTTTACTTTGATTTTGATTGCAGGCATTGGAACGATTGCGGCGTTTTTCGTGTGTCGAACGATTTTGGGAGATCCAAATGAAGCGACGACTAAATTTAAGACTATTAATCGGACGATTAGTAGTGAATTAGTGCAGCCGGATGATGAGGTATTTAATAGTACAGCGATTAATCCGACGGTAGAAGTGTATGTGGGTGATTGTGAAGATATTGACCAGAATGGGATTTTGGATGAGGCGGAATTGGAGGCTTGTGCTAAGGTGATTGAGGGTGAAGAAAATAAAGATCCAGAAAATCCTGAAAATGAGGACGAGACTCCGCAAGAGGAATAAATAATGGCTTTGCTAACAAAGGATGGATTAGACCGGGTAATAGCGCTACTGGTAAATGGTGGCTTGGTTGATCCTGCCGATGTAGCACGAGTGCAGCAGGAAGTTTTGCAGACGAAACGTCCTTTGATCGAAACTTTGTTGGCGCAAAAAATTATTACCAATGAAATGCTGGCGCATGCGACTGCAATGGTGATGGGGGTGCCATATGTAGATCTGAAGAATGTAGAGATGGATCAGGCGGTATTGACTTTGATTCCGCTAGAAGTAGCAGAGCGTTCGATGGTAGTGCCGCTCGGCGAAAATAACGGTCAGTTAATTGTGGCGATGCTGGATGTCGGTAATATTCAGGCAATTGATTATTTGTCAACATTGTTGGGTAAGCCGGTGCGTGCAGTAACTACTTCGCAAGACGGTATTAAATCAGTATTAAATCAGTATCGTGGTGATTTTACTGGTGTGGCGCAGGCGGTAAAAGTTACAAATAAGGAAATTGCTCAGGCCAAAGCCAGTACGACAAATGTGAAGACGATTACTCAGGATTCGCCGATTTCTAAAGCTTTGACGTCGATTTTGGAATTTGCGGTGAAGTCAAAAGCTTCGGATGTGCATATTGAACCATTGGAAAATAGTTTGATTATTCGTTGCCGAATTGACGGTGTGTTGCGTAAGGTGATGGAATTGCCAAAAGCGATTGAGCCGGCGTTGGTTTCGCGGATTAAGATTTTGGCAAATTTGAAAATTGATGAACATCGGATTCCGCAGGACGGTCAGTTTGCGGTGATGGTGGGTGATAAAGAAGTGGATTTGCGTATTGCAATTTCTCCGGTAGTGTGGGGCGAGCAGGTGGTGATTCGGTTGTTGGATAAAAGTGGCACGGCGATGGAAGTGGAGAAGATGGGTATGACTGGTCGGGCGTTGCGTACAGTGTTGAGCGGGATTAGTAAGCCGAATGGAATGATTTTGACGTCTGGGCCGACGGGTTCGGGTAAAAGTACTACGCTATATGCTTTGATTAGGCGCATAAAAAGTGAGAAGATTAATATTGTGACTTTGGAAGATCCGGTTGAGTATAAGATGGACGGAGTAAATCAGATTCAGGTGAATGTGGATGCGGGTTTGACTTTTGCGTCGGGATTGCGGAGTATTTTGCGTCAAGATCCGGATGTGGTGATGGTGGGGGAGATTCGTGATAGCGAAACTGCTAATTTGGCGGTGCAGGCTTCGTTGACGGGGCATTTAGTATTTTCTACTTTGCATACGAACTCGGCGGCGGGTATTTTGCCACGTCTTTTGGACATGGGAATTGAACCATTTTTGTTGGCGAGTACTTTGAATACGGTGATTGGTCAGCGCTTGGTGCGTCGAGTGGCGATGAAGCGAACAAGTCATGCAAGTACGGAAATGGAAACTCGAGAGATTAATGCGGTAGTGGGGAATTTGTTGCCGAAAACGGCAGAAGATGTGGCGGCGGTGAGTGATGATTTGGGCTATAATGGTTTGCCGGTACGAAATGATACATCGTATACTCTGGTGCAGGGAATTGATGATCAAAGTTCGCCAGGTGGTTATGCGGGCCGGGCAGGGCTTTATGAAGCGATTGATGTGAATGAGGATATTCAGAAGATGATTGTTTCCCGAGCGACATCAGCAGAGATTATGAAAGTGGCGGCCGCAAACGGTACGGTGACGATGCGACAAGATGGCATTCTAAAAGCGTTGTCTGGTATTACTACGATTGAAGAAGTAGATCGTGTAGCCAGCGATTTGACGTAAAGATGAATGATTAAAATTAGTTTTATAAAAGTTATGGTATAATGAAGTTATGGATAGTAGTGGGTCAGATAACGCAACAAATAATACTAATACGGCGGTACCAGTTTCGCCTTTTGCACCAGTTGATGCGACATCAGAAGATACGATGACGATGTCTACACCAGCGGCGCAGCCAGATAATGCAGTTAAGCAGCCGAGTGATGCATCTAAACCTGCAGATGCAGTAGCAGGAGTGACGATGGCGGATATTCCCGAACCACAACTGCAAGCAGAGCAGACTACTACCAAGGATACAAATGCAGCTAATAATGTGCAGACGGCGCTAGCTACGGATACTAAAACGACCGCTACGCCGGAAGTGGAAGTTGTGGCGGCGGTACCTACGCCAGCGCAGAACAACGAGACGCCACTTTCTACGGACGTGACAATTGAGGCATTACTAGAAGAATGTATCAATCATAATGCTTCAGATTTGCATATTCAGGTGGGTTTGCCGCCAACATTGCGTATTGATGGAGTTTTGCGTCCGATTACCACATATCCAGTTTTGGATCAGGATAAGATTCAGGAATTGATTTTTGCAACGCTTGATGAGGATCAACAAAAGATTTTCTTAAAAGATAAGGAATTTGATTATTCGTTTGCTTTTGGCGATTTAGGACGCTTTCGTGTTAACGCTTTCCATGAGCGTGGAAATATGGCGGCGGCTTTTCGTTTGATACCGAATAATTTGAAAAGTTTGGACGATTTAGGTTTGCCGGGAGTAGTAGAAACTTTTGCTGAACATCCACATGGTTTGGTGTTGGTGACTGGTCCTACTGGTTCAGGTAAATCAACAACTTTGGCGGCCTTAATAGACAAAATTAATAGTGAGAAACCAGTTCATATTATTACGATCGAAGATCCAATTGAGTTTACGCATCATTCTAAACGTGCTTTGGTGGTGCAACGCGAAGTGCATTATGATACATTTAGCTTTGCGGCAGCATTGAGAAGTATTTTGCGTGAAGATCCGGATGTCGTGTTGATCGGTGAGATGCGCGATTTGGAGACGATTCAGGCGGCGATTACGGTGGCAGAAACGGGGCATTTGGTGTTCGCAACTTTGCATACCAACTCTGCAGCGCAATCGATTGATCGTATGATTGACGTATTTCCGGCACATCAGCAGTCACAGATTCGGGCGCAGCTTGCAAGTGTGTTGGTGGGGATTTGTTCGCAACGTTTGATTCCGGCAATTGATGGCGGGCGAGTTTGTGTGGCAGAAATTATGGTGGTGAATCCGGCAATTCGTGCGATTATTCGGGAAGGTAAGACGCATCAGTTAGATATGGCGATTCAGACGGGCGCAGATCAAGGAATGCAGTCGATGGATCGAGAGCTGGCGAAGTTTGTGAAGTCGGGAATTATTAGCTATGATATTGCACATGAATATGCGGTGAATGCGGCAGAGTTTGAAAGGTTGGCGAGGGGCTAATGAAAAGGTATCACTATAAGGCGAAAGATCGGAAAACTGGAAATATAGTTTCTGGTAGCGTGCAGGCGGATAGCGAGCAAGCGGCAGGGAAGATTCTAGTAGATCAGGGTTATGTGCCGCAAAAAATAACTCTGGGGGGCGGTGGACTTTTTGGTGAAAGCATGAACAAAATGTCCAGCAAGCAGCGAATTGTTTTCACGCGTCAGTTGGCGACTTTGGTGGGTGCGGGTTTACCGTTGTCGAATAGCTTGCATATGATTGCGGAGCAGACGGAGGATAAGGCAACACGTGCGATTGTAGAAGAATTGACGGCGCAGATTGAGGCTGGTAAAAGTTTGCATGAAGCGTTTTCTAAGTTTCCAGAAGTGTTTAATCGAGTCTATTTAGCTTTGATTGAAGCTGGTGAAGCTTCAGGTACGCTAGATGTGTCGCTCAAGCGTTTGGCTACGCAGCAAGAAAAAGATGCTAATATGATGTCCAAAATTCGGGGCGCGATGACTTATCCAGCGATTGTGTTATTAGTGATTGTGGCAGTAGTGGCGTTTATGATGGTGGCGGTGGTGCCGCAAGTGGAGGGGTTGTATCGAGATTTGAAGAAACCTTTGCCGGGTTTGACGCAGTTTATGGTGAATATCTCGAATTTCTTTGTGGTGAATTGGTGGCTGATATTATTGGTAATTGGCTTCGTTGTATGGTTTATGTTCCAATTCCGTCGTACGGATGTGGGCAAGAAGTTTTTTGCGACTTTTAAGCTGAATGTGCCGTTGTTTAAAGATTTGTTTTTGCGGCTTTATAATGCGCGTTTCGCGCGCACGGCGCAGATGTTGCTGTCGGCGGGTGTGCCGATGCTTGATGCGATGAAGATTTCTGGCGAGGCAATGAACAATATTGTGCTGGAAGATCAGATTGCGCAGGCGGCAGTAATGGTGCGAAGTGGTAAGCCGCTAAGTGTGGCCCTGAAAGGACGTGATTATATTTTGCCACTCTTACCGCAAATGGCGTCAACGGGTGAGGAATCTGGTCGCATTGATGAGATGCTAGGAAAAGCCGCGCAGGTATACGAAGATGAATTGGATGAACGCCTAAATGCGATTGCCACGATGATTGAGCCGATTTTGATGGTGGTGCTTGCGATAGTAGCAGGGGGGATGGTGGCGGCGATTTTGTTCCCGATTTATTCCATCATTGGCGACATATACTAGATGCATTTGTTTATAGCAACTTATTACTTCGTCAGTAATTCCAATGCTCACTCACGGTACCTCTTAGTACCGCTCGTTCCGCGTTTCATTACTTCCTCGTACTAAGTCACTCTAAACAAATGCCTGTATCGTTTTGGGTGCTTCGGCTTTTCCTCGTACTAGACTACTCTAGATGAAGATTAATGCTATTGTTTTGCTTTGTGTTCCTTACTTCCTCGTACTAAGTCACTCTAAACAAATGCATTGTGCGTTTATACTATAGTCCGCTACTCATCACTTCCTTGAACTAGCCTAACGGCAGACAAAGGGTGCGTTGGGTTTAAGTGTTTTGAGTGCTTCGACTTTTCCTCGTACTAGACTACTCTAGATGAAGATTGGAATGTTGAAATTAAGTTTAGTTTTTGGGAAGATAAAGATTGTGTTGCTCATTTTTAAAAATACGTAAGAAGTTTTATAAAAAAATGCGCTGGTAATTTATTACAGTTATGCTATAATGTAGGTAAACATAGCTTTGCATAATCAGAAAGGAAGTTATTTATGGCAAACAAAAAACGCACAAGTAGTGCAAAAACCAAAAAATCCATGATTAACAATGATAGCTTAAGCGGTTTTACTATTATCGAGGTAGTGTTGGTGCTTGCGATTGCTGGCCTTATCTTTATGATGGTATTTATTGCTTTGCCACAATTGCAGCGTGCACAGCGCGATACGCAACGAAGAAGTGATCTAGCAAAAGTGTCTTCGGCGATTTCGCAGTTCCAGGCGAATAATAATGGTAGATTGCCGGGTAAGGGTAAAGAGGTTAAGCAGGCGTCTGTTGAACCTTCGGGGGGTGTGGTTGCGATGACGGAGTATAACTGTGGTACCGGAGACTCGGTTAATGAAGCGTGCCGTTTAATTAAGGATTATATTAATGGTGCACAAGCGGTGAATAGTGAGTTTGTAGATCCAGATGGTCCGGGTTATGGAATTACGATTCAAGCGGATGGTGCGGATATGCCTGCAAACTTGAAATATGAAGATCACATGATTTATATTACTCCAAAAACAAGATGTGATGGTGAGGCTTTGACTAGCACTAATGTTAACCCTCGTGACTATACTGTTGTTTATAAGTTAGAGGGCTCTGGTGTCTATTGCCAAGATAACGGATAATTCTAGAAATTAATTTGCGAGGGTGGCTCTACGAGGGTAGGGTCACTTTCGTTTTTAATTGTAGTGTGTGTTTAGAAATGAAGTAAGTATATTAACTGTTAGTCTCGCATGGGTAGTTTTGTATTTTTTGTTTTGTAGTTAAAGAATTTATGGTAAGATGGTAGTATGATGGATAAGATTTTAGAAGTTTTGATTCTGGTGATGATGTTTATCTTGGGGGCGATTTTTGGTTCTTTTGCTTGTTGTCAAGCTTGGCGTTGGCGATACAAGGCGAAAAATAAGAAGGATCTTGGCCAATGGTCGGTTTGTTTGCATTGTAAGAAGCGTATTAAGTGGTATGATAATATTCCGATTGTATCGTGGTTGGTTTTGCGTGGTAAGTGCCGGAATTGTCACGCGAAAATTGGGGTAGGGGATTTTCTTTCCGAGATTAGTATGGCGATTGCTTTCTTGATGCTGAGTTGGGCTTATTTGATTCCGATGATTGATAATTGGTATGTTTTGGTGCAAAACCCGCCGTATTTGGCGGCACAGATGGCGATTTTTGTGCTGACGCTGGTCATGTTGGTGGTCTTGATGGTGTTAGCGGTTTATGATGCACGGTGGGGAGAATTACCGGTAGTTTTGCTAATTTTGTCAATTATTTTTGGTTTGGCAATCTTTGTGTTAAAAATGTGCTTGGCGGAGCTAAGCGATAATACGGCGGTTTTGGATCAGATGCTAAGTGCGTTGGTGGGCGTGTTGATACTTTCGGGCTCGTGTTTTTTGATCTACAAGCTTTCTAAGGAACGCTTGATGGGCGGGGGAGATTGGCTATTAGCATTAGCATTGGCTTTGGCGTTGGCGGATTGGTGGTTGGCACTTTGGACGATTTTCTTGGCGAATTTGCTGGGAGATATTATTGCCTTGCCGGGGGCGATTAAAAAGGGAAATACGAAAGTGCATTTTGGGCCGTTTTTGGTAGCTGCTTTTGTGATTGTATTAGTGCTGGGTAATTGTCTGCCGCTTTTGATTAATGCGATGTAGGTATTGTTATATATTTTGCAGACAAATTTGACAGAGAATTTGATAGAGATGATTCCTCGGTGTATAATTTTTTATAGGTAGGGGCGACCTGATGCAGAGAATGTATTGGGCCAAGCCTCTATTTTTTGTGGGAGAAATTAGCGTTTGCGATGCGATGTTGCAGATGTTTTTTTGATTTTTTGTGATTGTGTGAAAAGTGTAGTATAATTAGAGTGTCGAAACAATTTATTCAAAAACAAAGCGTATTTAATCAGCGATAATGTACGACATCGTAGGTCTATTCGCTGAGCGTATGCTTTGTAGAATAAATTGGTTTCGACGCCCCTACGGTGTCGTTTTTATTCTCTATTACTTATATAAGAACGCGCTGTAAAAAGTATATATACATAAAATCCACAAAAAGGAGGGCGTGATGCAACGCAAAAGACGTAATATTAACTTTGGGTATTTTTCTGGATCCTCAGGAAAATCTAAGCTTAATAATTCTATTACTAAATTAACTCTTCATAGTATTCCAACTGTAAGAATGAGTAAAGGAAGTAATGAGAAGTCTTTAGCTACTCCGTCCGAAACCTTTTGTGGTAAGATCGTTAATTCCGCCAACGTCACCTGGTGGGCCTCTCGAAATCGAGCCCTGCGGGCCGTGATTTCGACCCGGCCCAGCCAAACATTCATGGTTCCGTTTGGCGGAATTGAACGATCATCTGAGAATCTAAATCGTGCTTATTCTACTAAAATAGTCATGACTCCACTTAGTAGGTTGGCTAGATATCTGAGTTTCAGTCGGAATCTTAAATTTCCACTATATATTACATGTACGCTTTTACTAAGTTTTGTGGTGAGTGATATGATGTGTGGTTTTGAATGTTATGCTGCGGTAAATCCCATCGCTTCACTAAGTGTTAGCAATCCAACGCTTTCTGCTACGGTAGCGCCTGGTGACACTGCATATCTAAGTAGTAATGTAACATATTCAGCTTCTGATATAGATAGCTATACATTACAAGTATCGTATGCGAATGGGTATAGTAGTTTAAAACTAGATGGCGGTCTACTACGCTTACCGGCGCTAATGGTACAAGTGGATCTAGTTTAGCAAATAACTCTTGGGGCTTTGCTTGGACTAATAATACTACTAATAATGACACTACTAATGCTGGATTAACATATTATACTGTACCAACTTATGGTACTAATGGTAGTAATCTAAGTACGGGAAGGTTAGAATCAGCTTCTAATCTTACTTCAGCAGGAAATACTACACTTTCTTCTACTACTAAACGTATCGTCTTTGCAGCTAAGTTTGCTGAGAATAATACTAACTCAGGACATTATAAGACTGGCGTACAACTCAGCATGGTTGCCACACCCAGAAAAGCTAGAGAGCTTAGCGAAATCACCACCATGCAAGAAATCTACGGTCACTCAGAAATTTGTACCAATTCCTCTACCGGAATAGATTATGGTCCAATTAGAGATGCTCGTGATAATAATTCCTACACTGTACGCAAATTTGCTGATGGTAGATGCTGGATGACAGAAAACCTTAGAATATATAATACTACCATCCAAGCATCACAATCAGACTTTGCTTCCGGTTCTATCACACTACCTAATTCTTCAATGTCGGATTTTGTTAATAATGATACAAGTAAATATAATTATCGCGCTACTCTACAATCAAGTGCTAATTCCGGTTCCACTGGTTATTACAACTGGTATACTGCTACTGCTGGTGCTGGCACAAGTGGTGTCACTACAAATAACCAAGATGTAGATACCTCTATTTGTCCTAAAGGCTGGACCCTCCCATCAGGTAGTAGTAACTCATCAACAAGTGAATTTGGTAAATTTGCCTCAGCTGAATCTATTACTAGTAATGCCGCCGGTTCTACCAAGATTCAAGCCGCTCCTTATAATTTCAAGTATACCGGGTACGTCTACGATGGCTCCCTCGACTACGGTACTACCTACGGCGGCTGGTGGTCTAGTACGGCGTACGATGCTGGCTACGCGTACTACCTGTTCATATTCAGTAGCGGCGTCTACCCTGGTACAGACGGCAACTACCGTTACCGCGGATACGCTGTGCGGTGTATCGCCCGCGCGTAGGTTTTAGATATCTACCAACCTACAAGCGTCGTCTGGTGGCGCTCTCCTCATTGCCGTTCTGACGAGCGTCGAAATCGGACCCGCGCCAGCCATATAATTATGACTCCGCTGAGTAGGTTGGCTAGATATCTAATTGAATGATGATAAATTAGGTGAATTGGACTTGCGGATATCTGCAAGTCCAATCTGGCAGGTATACGCTTTGGTTATAGGTTATTCTGTTTCGGAGTGGAATTTTTCGTGGACTTCTTTGAGGTGGGGGTCGGTAACGTGTGTATAAATTTGCGTGGTAGAAATATCAGCATGACCGAGCATGGTTTGCACGGAGCGGAGATCTGCACCATTCATTAGTAAATCTGTAGCGAAGCTATGCCGCAAAGTGTGTGGGGAAACATGTTTGGTAATGCCGGCCATGCGAGCGTATTTTTGAACGATACGCTCAATGGAACGCGCAGTGAGGCGACGATAATTACCGGAAGTATCAACGGCTTGAAGATTTTTGCTATTATTGAGAAAAAGGGGAATGAGAGAATCGGTGCGAGCGTTGAGATAATCGCGGACGCGGTCGGCGGCGGCTTCGGAGATGAAAATAGGGCGATCTTTGTTACCTTTGCCGCGGACGATAAATTCACGGCGTTCGAGATTGATTGAATCGCGATTGAGTTTGACAAGCTCCGAGACACGGAGACCACCGGAGAAGAGTAGTTCGATGATGGCGCGGTCGCGGAGACCGGTTTCGTTGGTGGTGTCGATTTGATCGAGAAGATTTTCGATTTCGTCGTATTGCAGGAAGGTAACTTGTTTACGGACGACGTGTGGTAACTCGATGAGGGAATGGTCAAGAGATTTGATTCCGCGTTTGGCGAGATATTTGAGAAATCCGCGGAGCGCGATAAGATGATAGGCTTGAGTGATGGCTTCTAAGTTTTGGCCGTAACGGTCTTCTTCACGATTGAGCTGGAGACGGAATTTGCGGATTAATTCTGGTGTGATATCAATAGGTTTGAAATCAGTAGTGTTTTCGTCAGTGGAGACTTTGAGTGTAGGGTCTTGATCAAGAATATCTAAGGCAATATCATGAAAACGTAAAAGATAACGTTCGTAATTTTCTGCAGTTTTGCGAGAGCGCCCGCGTTCGACTTCGAGGTGTTCGACAAAATCACCAATAAGCTCAGTAATATACATAAGTGTATTATAACATAAATGGGGGTAGTATTAGTAAGAATGCGGGGATTTATGGTATAATACCTTTATGGCTCGGTAGCTCAATTGGATAGAGCAGCTCCGTCCTAAGGAGAAGGTTGTGGGTTCAACTCCCGCCCGGGTCACCAAGTTTGAGTTGAGACTATTTTGTAGATTGGATGAATATAAAAACTACCTCATTTCTGAGGTAGTTTGTTTTGGGTGATGGGTGAGATTTAACGAGTGTATTTTTCGTTAAGGTCGGAATAATCGTATAACTCTTCGGGCTTGAACCAGAGTGCGATTTCTTTTTTGGCCTCTTCTTTGTTGCCACTAGCGTGAACGAGGTTTGGTACGCCCATGCCCTTCGCATCAGAATAACCGAAACTCATGTGCGAATAATCGCCGCGAATGGTACCCATTTCTGCGGATTTTGGTTCGGTAGGGCCAACGATTTTGCGTACTAGAGGAACGGCCTCAACGCCTTCCAAGACCATCGCAATGACTGGCCCTGTCATCATGTAATTGAGATTGTAGCGAAAAGCTTGTTCGCCGCGACGAGTAATCATTTTGCCAATGTCTTCGTAGTGTGCGCGGTATTGATCTTCGTTAGGCATGACCATTTTCATACCGACAATTTTGAGACCAACGCGTTCAAAACGAGTAATAACTTCGCCGACGATACCGCGCTGCACGGTGTCGGGTTTAAGAACGACTAAACTACGTTCGACAAGATCCTTTTCTTTGCCCATTGTCTTCCTTCCTGTGGGTTTCTCCGCATTATTTTTGGGCGCGGAGATTTTAAATTAACTCAAGTTGCTATTATTATACCATACTTTTGCACAAAAGCGCTGCTTTTGGTCGGAAAAATGTTGGATATGTTATAATATAGTATATGAGTTTTATAAAACAAAAGCCAAAAACTGAACGTGAAAAGGTGGAGGAACGACGCGAAGAAGTTTTGGCTCATGGCCGTAAGTTTAAATATCCTTTGCAGTATGCGAAACATCGTTTGATTATCAACACGGTGATTGTGGGGTTGGTAGCTTTGGTGCTGATGGTGGTCGCAGGCTGGGCGATGTTGTATAAGTTCCAGGATACGGGGGATATGATTTATCGGGTGACGCAGGTTTTGCCGGTGCCGGTTGCGGCGGTGGATGGCGCAAAAGTGCGGTATAGCGATTATTTGATGATTTATCGAAGTAATCTTTTGACGGCAGAGCAACAAGGTGGTCAGCTGGGTACCGGGGAAGATGCGGATGCGGTGCGTTTGATGTATAAGCAAGCGGCGTTGCGCTCAGCGGTGGAATATACTTATGCGGTGAAACTGGGAAAAGAAATGAACATTACCGTAAGTGATGAAGAAGTAGATAAAGCGTTTAATGATCATCGCAAAGTTGGGGGAGTAGAACGGAGCGAGGAGGGTTTTTTGAAGATTTTGCAGGATAATTTTGGTATGAACAAGTCTGAATATCGTCGTATGCTTTATCTTAATCTTATGAAAGCGAAAGTTGCGCAGGCGGTTGATAAAAAAGCGCAAGAGCAATCGGAGGCGGTCGATCGGATTTTGGCAGAGTCGGAGAATGATTTGTATAAAGCAGCAGAAGAATTAGATTTATTGACTTATTATGAGGAAACTGGGCGTTTAGTGGATAATATGAATGTGGATGGGGGACGTTCGGCGGTAGCGATGTCGTTGGAGCCGGGGCAGGTGAGCAAGCGGTTTTTGGCTAGTAATGGTGATGGTTATTATTATGTAAAATTGGCGGACAAAACTAATTCGGAAGTAAATTATGCGTCGTTGAAAATAGTTTTTACGGCGTTTAATGATCAAATTACAGAATTATATAAGGATGGGGAAGTAGTAGAATATATTGATCTAAAAGCGCCAGAATCGAAGGGCGTGCAGGTTGATGAGTAGAGGGTAGCGTTGGAAATAGAATATAAAGCTGAATTTGTGGTATAATATGGATTATAGGCGGGTATCGTATAACGGCTATTATGTATCCTTCCCAAGGATGAGACGAGGGTCCGACTCCCTCTACCCGCACCAATAAAAAGAAGCCCTTTAGGGCTTGTTTTTATTGGTGTGATAAGGTAGTGGATCAACACTGGGCCCGAACTGGCGAGGATAGCGAGTGAAAAAAATAACTTGTTATTTTTTTCCGAGCGACGCAGACAGAGAGGTGTTTTTACAAAAACACCGACCTCCCTCTACCCGCACCAATAAAATAACATCACGCCTGTGTGGTATTTTTTTATAATTAGTGCTTTTTACGCTAAAGTGGTATATTATCACCCCTTGGTTTTATCTGTAAACTGTGATATAATATATATAATAAATAAAGGGAGCTGTAGTGAAAGTTAAAAATACTCAGT
Organism: uncultured Candidatus Saccharibacteria bacterium; assembly: GCA_964444615.1. Classification (GTDB taxonomy): domain Bacteria; phylum Patescibacteriota; class Saccharimonadia; order Saccharimonadales; family Saccharimonadaceae; genus Nanosyncoccus. Next base: position 40,789 of record CAYUHY010000005.1, read on the forward strand.
CAACTGGCGTATCGAAGAGCGCTGTTATTGTGACCGTGCTGCTGGTTGTTATTACACTAATTGTCGCAGGTGTTGTGATAGCATGTACGATTGCTGGTAATGACCAAACTAACATTAGTGAACAGCAGGAAATTGATTATACCGAAGAGGCATTTGAAGATGCGCTCAATGCTGAAAAGGATGTAGTGGGTAAGATTGTAAAGTTTAAGGTAGCATCGGTTCATCCAGATAGTTTTTGCGGTTATAATTTGTGGTCAGGTGTTCATTTGAACTTTTGTTCTGCGGAAGATATTGGTGCCGTTGAGGGCCAAGAATTAGTAGTCAAAGTGGTGTCAGTTAAGAATACTTTGGGATCATATATTATTTCTTATGAATTAATTAACGAATAGGATAAAAATGAAAGCACAAGACGGATATTTTAAGAAAAATAAATTGGTATTTATTGTTGGTGGGGTTGCTATTGCGTTAATTGCGATTTGTACTGTAGTGGCCGTGGTTTTGATTCGCAATCATCAGGCAGATGAGCAGGCAAAGCAAGCTGAACAAGCTAAATTAGCGGATGAGGCGCTTTTAAGCAAGTTTAAGAACATTTATCTAATGACCGCTGGTGATTATACTGATGAGCAAGGTGAATGCGTTTGGAATCAAATCTCTTCGCTGGTAAATGAGTCGGACATTTTGGCTGCCGCGAAGGAGTATGATGCTAACGGTGTGATTTCTGGCAAGAATACATTTGCAAATAAGGTTTATTCATCAATTGATAGTATTCACAAAAAGTGTAATGTAGCTACAGAAAATGCCACCAAAAACATTGATAAGATTACGGATGTAATTGATATAACTTTATCAGGTAATGGAGTTTCATCTTCTGAGACATTTGCTCTAAAGCGTGGTTTAGTAGATCTTAATATAACTGGTTCGTATATCGGCATAGAACTTAAGTCTGTAAAAGGAGATTATGTTGATTGTTACGGGTCATTTGGAGATTATTCTGAGACTGAAACAAAAACTTACTTGAAAAAATGTACGCTTGATCGTGCTGGAGATTATTTCTTGGATATACATGGTGCTCCTGGCAAGTGGTCGGTGAATATTCGTCAAGAGTAGTTAAGTTGTATTAGATAAAAATTGGGATTGCTTTATTATATTTTGTTGCGCTTTTTGAGGCTGGTTAAGATGGTGGTTCTTTAAGAGTTTAGTATATAATTAGTGTTACTTCATTTATATTTTGTGACGGTTAGTCGGGGAGGATTTTTGGGTTTATATATTGAGTGGGGATATTTTCGAGTCTGATACTCCAAAAATAGGGAGAGGCAACGTCAGGACTTTCTTTAAGTATGACAGTAATATTTCCATTATTAAAGGAATAGGTAAAGTGATGGGAAGCTTTTTCTTCGTCAGAATAACAAAGTTGATGCCAAGGACGTTCGCAATTAACTTGATAAGCATTCTGTTTGAGATATTCTTGCCAAGTGATCTGGGTGTTAGACGGATTAACTAGGATTTCATCTACATCGTCAAGGATGTCGCCTGATTTAGTAATAATAACACTAATGTTGTTGCAGCCATTTGGATCGTCGTCGTTATTCGTCAATCGAGATACTTGATTTTCGTCGTATCTAATTTTACCTTGAGCTTTTTTATCAATAAGAGCTTTTTTGTATGTTGAGTCGTAATATGCTTTACTAGTTTCATAGACACAGATGTTTGTTTGTCCGATATATATATTTTGATCGGGACGAATATCACTTCTTGCCAGGATGTGATAAAATTTATCACTATTACTGGCTAAAGAGAGGCCTCTAGTTTTGATATATTCTCTAAGGCTTGAGCGAATGTCTGAGCTAGCGTTATTCCCTAGGGAAGTGGTGTCAGTGTAGTCAAAAAGATAGCTGTCTGTTTCTTCATTATAGAATTGAGCAGATGGACTTGCTGATTCGGTGAAAAATGGATTTGTTTCTGTTGAAAAATTATTTTCATAAATTGAATTAGCTGAGCGATATTTTTTAAGATAAGTGGCATAGCGAATGTTGTCTTTGAGTTCTATATTAATGATAGTATCTTCTGATAAGGCAAGACTTGGACCATAGCTGTTTAGATAGAAGGCTTTTTCGCCCTTGAGATAATCTTGGATAGCATCAAATGCAACCTGTTCGATGTTTGCTATTTTGTTATCGTAATCCGATATAAGTGCACGAAGACTATCATAAGTTTCGTTTGGACGGGGGCAATATTGCGATTGGCAATTTCGAGGGTCGGGAGAATAATTTTCTGCATTAAGACGTCTTTTGGCAAAAAGTTTTTTGAATTGAATATCTTCGGATAGGCCGTCATAAAAACTTTTGTAGAAGATTGGTGTGAGATCAAGATTCTCAGGGAATAGGTCATCGAAACTTATTTCGTTGCCGGTGTTGAGATCAAAATTGAGGAATTCTTTGCGCCATGAATCAGTTTTATGATCGTATTGGGTTAATGTAAGAGATAAAATATTAAAATAGTTTGCAGTGATTGTTGTTTGTAAAAGATGATGTTCTGGGGAACTATTATAGATATCATCAGCGGCTTCTTCAATGCGTTGGTTAATTTTTTCTTCAACATTTTTGTTTTTAAGGCCGGATATTTTGTAGCCAGTATTATATTTTTCATTATGAACTGGGGAAAATATTAAGGGATTAGGTTGATAATTTCCGTAATAATCTAAGTCATCGACGATTTCGGTAACTTTGGCGGAGTTTGATGTAAAAAACTTGTAAGCTTCATCGATTGGATTGGCGTATATGATATTTGGAGCAGGCTTAGTGAGAATAGCAAGTCCAACAGCTAGCCCTAGTAGAATTATCCAACTTACCAATAGGATGGCCAGTTTTGGTTTTTGATGGGGTGTAGTTGCTTTTGATGTGGGGTTCTGAGGGGTGACTTGAGTGATATCGTTGGTTGTTGGGATTTGCGGAGTAGCGAGAGGAGCACTAGGTGGATCTTGTGAGTTTTGTGGAGAATTATTTTTTGATTGGAACATATCCGGCCTCACTAGCTACATATTGACCACGGCGCGACAACATAGCTTTCTGAAGAAGGGAAACATTATCGTTTTGGTCATTTTTACGCGTAACAATATAATAGGCAGAGGTGATGGGGTAGGTTCCATCTTGGATAGTGTGGTAAGTTGGAGCAACCCCATCAATGGCAAGGTATTTTAGATTGTCGTTGGAATACATAGTATTGACATAATAGTAAAAACCATAGCCGATAGAATCAATTGCATTGTCGTATGTGGCAACGTAGTCAACAATACCAGCCATAGAAAGCTCGACGGATTCTTTGAGAGTGGGAATTTTCACTTGTTTATCTTTGAGGACTAAGTTATATAAACCAGTTTGTGATCCAGAATTTTCTGGTCGTTGATAAGCAATAATTTCTGTGTCATTGCCACCGAGTTCTTTCCAATTAGTGATTTCTCCGGTATAGATTTTCACTATATCATCAAATGAGACGTTAGAAACAGTATTGTTTTTATTAACAAAGAATGCAAAACCTTCGTTTACGACTTTTGTAACTTCGAGCTCAACGCCTTTTTCGGCGGCGAGGGTGAGTTCGTCTTCGCTGGGTTCAGTGACTACGATAAGGTCGGCTTCATTATTGATAAGTTTAATATAGCTAGGGTGTGTATTGGAGTAGGTAATGTTTAGTTCTTCAGGAGTTTTGTTGGTAAAGTTTTTGATAAAAGCATCGGTAAGTGGTTGCGTAGCTAGGGAAGCATCAATACGCGGTAGGGAATCTTCAGTGAACAGGATTTCTGAGGATGTTTCGAGGAATTTTTCGGATTCTTCTTGGGGTAAGTCTTGTATATTGATAATGGTTTCTGGAGTTTGGAGAGATTTTACCAGGAAGAAAACGCCAATAACTGAACCAATCATCAGAATAGAAATTAAAGCTATGGCGAGTATTTTATTTTTGGGTTTTACAGAAGAAGATGGGGTGGATGCGGTTATATTAACGGAAGAATTGAGGTTAGGAAGAGCGTTTGGCGTAGTTGCATTGGCGGAAGGGTTCGTGTTAAAAGTAGTGTTGGCGGGGGTGTTTTTTAGATTTTCTGCATTAGGGTTTGGTTTAACACTCGCATTTACTTCCTCTTCTTTCATAATATATTCTCCTTAAGATTATTTTAAGTATATCATAATTGAGTAGTAACGTGAGCGTATTGTAAGTATTATTTTAATAAATGTAAAAAATGATTATAAAATGTCTTTATTGTGCTTAAAAATATGATAAAATAAACATAAGTATAAAAAGTAGTTTTCTACGTTAATTAGGAGGCAAAAATGGCAACAAAGACTACGTCTAAGAAGACGTCGAGCCGTAAGACATCTGCGAAATCATCGTCTGCTAAAACTTCGTCAAGGAGTAGCAAGGAGAGTTCTTCGCAGCGGATGGTAGAACCAGTTTTGAAACGCGCTAAAAGTACCAGCTGGTTGGCGATCTTAGAATCGGTAATTATTGGTGTACTAGGTGCGATTTTGATTTGGAATCCAGAGGGAATGTTAAAAGTAATCTTTTACGTGGTGGGGATTTTCTTGATCGTCAAAGGCGTTTATCATATTGTAAATTATTTTGCGGTGCATGGTAAATATGATTTTTATAATAATGATTTGCTGTATGGTATTATCGCGTTGATTTTTGGTGTGATTTGTGTCGTGCTGTGGGAACAACTCAGTGGTGCGATTGGAATCGTCGTGGGGGCTTGGATGATTTACGGCGCTTTGGTACGTCTAAATACGGCGATCAAACTTCATGCAGCAGGCGTAAAAGAATGGTTTTATGTGCTATTATTGTCGCTCGCGATGTTGGCGCTTGGTATCTATATGGTAGTAAGCGTTGGTGCAGTGATGGCAATAATCGGCTGGATGATGATTGCGGCGGCGATCATTGGTATCATTGACGATGCGGTATTTATGAAAAATATTGATGCGATTTTAGAGTAAAATAATATCAATAGTTTCAAGAGCGGAAGGCTAGCCTCAGGGATGGGGCTAGCTTTTTGATTATGTGATGACTTTTGACAATATTAGATGAATAGTCTTGATGCGATGGGGGCGGGGAAATATCTATATGTTTAGAAGCTAGGAAAAATGAATTTTTCCTATTGCTTTTTTAGAGGAGGTACGCTATAATATTAATAAGTGGATTCGTAGCTCAGTTGGTTAGAGCGCCGCCCTGTCACGGCGGAGGTCGCGAGTTCGAGTCTCGTCGGATCCGCCACGGTAAAAATGGCCCTTTGGGGTTTATTTTTGTGTTGTCAGAGATTTCCTGGAAATATTTAGGTTTCATTAGTGAGTGAATTTGATGGTTGGTGTTTATTACGCTTTGGTTTATGATAGAATTAGGATTCTGCCAGTAGATGATTTGATGGGTAATTTTTTGGATTTTTATGTCTTGGTGATACAGGGATGTCGTGATATAATGTAATTATGCCATTGTAGCTCAGTTGGTAGAGCAGCTCATTCGTAACGAGCAGGTCACAGGTTCGATCCCTGCCAATGGCTCCATTTTTGTTTTGATTTTATTTTTTTAGATTTGTAACGAGCAGGTCACAGGTTCTGTCTTTTCTGTCGAAAAGCCAGAAATTCCGGCGTTTCCTCAAAAAAGAAAACAAGTTTTCTTTTCACTCGGAAACTTGTAATTTCGATCCCTGCCAATGGCTCCATTTTTGTTTTGATTTTATTTTTTTAGATTTGT